>JBNMKK010000001.1:0-290848 GCA_050874325.1 Coprococcus sp.
AGGTAATTACAATTCCATTATATTGGTTATATTGAAAAATGCAACTCTTAAAAACGGCATTAACCCTTGCAAATATAAGAAATACGCCAGATGCGGAAGTTACTTTTTCATATAACCTTTTCCCAAAAGTTTGTAAAAAGGCGGTCAGCATAGTTCACAAATATATGCTACGCGCTTATCCCTACTGTCGCACAGATGTTAACTGCAATGATGTCATCTACAGTGACTCCAAATATAGCTGCCAGAATGATCAGATTGTCAATTGTCGGCATCGCCAATCCATTCTGCCACTTATATATTGCATTCGGTGTGGCAAATCCGAATATCTCCTGCAGATCCTTCACCGACATACCTGCATCCTGTCTAAGTTTCACAATATTTCGACCTGTTCCTGTCATATCGATCGTTGGTATGCTACACATAATCTTCCCTCCTAAAATTCTCATCAAAATTCCCCAAAGCGAAAAAACGCCCATTCACATGAATACTTCTATAATACTCACATGAATGGACGTTTCTCCGTACATCATAATTCAACTTTATAAATGCTGATAGATCTGGCTGATCTCAGTCTATCAGGATCTGACTGATCTGTTAGCTATTTTATCAGATCATTCAGCCCAGCATATATGTATGATCATGTTCAATACGCTTTCGCCCTGTGTCATATGAGTGCATATATTCGTGCTTTTTCTCATCACTATGCAGAATATTCTCTGCCATATCAATATTAATTCCTAATGATATATCATTGACGAAAACTGTACTTAACATGATTCCTTCCTTTCCTGACTATCCCTTCCGGGTTCCCTTTACTAAGTCATTTTTATTGGTGTGTCCTGTTTTTCCTTTTTATTTGACCACCTAATTTGTACTCTAACACAAGTATGATCATTTGTCATTACACTACTGGTATAAATCTACCTTTTTCTCTTCCGCCCCAGCAAGCTCTTTCTCTATCCAGGTCATGATCACGTCCACCAGATATTCCTGCTGCCTTGGGCCAAGCTCCACTCCCGGGGTAAATGTATGCCACTTCCGTATGCATTCCCGGCAGCATGTTGCCGTTGCATGCTGGGCGACAAATACTGGATGCCCTCTCATCGGTGTCTGCTTTCCATCATTTGGTATGAACGCCGGAGCCTCCCTCTGCGCAATGAAATCTCTGGCATGCTGTCTTATGGTATCCAGTCCCTTTTCATTTATATAGTCTATATCCTTCTGTGTCAGGTGAAATCCACTGCGAAATTTCGACCTTCCCAGGCGCTCAAAAAGCTGGGCATACCATTCTTCCTTTGTCATATCCATCAACCTCTGTTCTTAAACAATAGCTTATTTAAGCCGCATTATTTTTCACAGAAAAACTCTATCTCCTCACACAGAGGTCCGTGACAGAACGCGATCCTTGCCGGGAATTTTGGATTCGACTGTATTTCTATGTCCTTAGGCTCCACAAACACTTCATATCCCGCATTTTTAACGGCAAGGACACACGCATCAACGTCATCCGTGGCAAATGCAAAATGTCTTATTGTCCCCTGCGGGAGTGGTGACTCGCCATCCTCAAATACCTCGATGATTCCATCTCCTGTGTCAAACATAATCCCGCCATCCCATTTTCTCGCAACTGAAAGTCCCAGTATATCGCCATAAAACTCTGCAACTCTCTTATACTCCTCGTTGCTGCAGCACTTGAGTGCCACATGATGTATTCCTTTTATAAGTGCCATCTTGATTCCTCCTTATGAAAATCTGGTCATGAAAAGCTGAGCTAACCTCTGTGACTAATATATATCTAATCCTTTTATTTTCCAAGGTCATTGTTCACTATCTCACAGAAACAATAAATAAATTTTGTTGAAAAAAGTCCATAAAAAGGCATTTGATCCTCGTATATATATTGAGAGTTAACGATATACAAGTTACAATAAATCATCAGACCTGATCTGATGGGCTATATAATAAGGAGGTTTCAAACTATGAAAAAACGAATGACAGCAATACTTCTCAGTGCATGTATGTGCGCAGGCCTTGCTGGCTGCGGTTCACATACACCTGCAAACGATTCAGAGCACACAAGGATCGACTCATCGGTCAAATCACTCACAGATAACGTATCTGTGACACAGGTCAAATCGGACATTACATCATTTGAGCAGCTAAGGAACGGCATAAATTCGTTCTCCATGAATATGTACGCTGCTCTCCCTGATGATCAAAATATATTCTATTCCCCTTACAGCCTGGCAAGTGCGCTGTCCATGCTGGATGTCGGGGCAATGGGCGATACGAAGGAAGAACTTGAGAGCGCGCTGGGAATAACCGACCTGAACGAGTGGAACGATGAGATGAAAGTGTATCTGTCAAAGGACTGGTCACAGAATACATTTGTCAACACAGCAAACTCAATATGGATGAATAAAGGAACAACCTGGTCATCCAATATAGACTACGACTTTCTCACCCCTGCCAAGGATTATTACTCCGGTGAAGTCTACGAGGCTGACTTCGATGATCAGGCGGACAAAGTCGTTCAAAATGTCAACAACTGGGTGAGCGACAACACCAACCAGATGATCCCGGAAATCTTGAAAGAGATTCCTGGCGGAACCGTGATGATGCTCATAAATGCCGTGTATTTCGAGGGCAAATGGGACACCCCATTCACAGAAGACAATACCTTCCAGGGCAAATTCTACGGAACCGACAAGGAAAGCGTTGTGGATATGATGCATCTCTACGGAGAACACTTCACCTACATGGACAACGGCAAAATAAAAGGAATAACGCTCCCATATGACGGCGACAGCGTTGTGATGAAGGTATTTATGCCTTCTGACGAAGACGGAGATATCAACAAACTGTTCGACGATCTCAGCACCCAGGAAAAGATGGATCTGGTTGACTCTCTGGACAATGGCAGCAACGTGGAGATCGAAGCCCTTCAACTTCCGAAATTCACGGATGAACAGAGCATCGACGGTCTTGACAGGATCCTTCAGAGCATGGGGATCAGATCTGCCTACTCAGACAATGCCGACTTTTCCAAGATTTCCGATGACATAGTGGTTTCATCAGTCAACCACAGAGCAAAGGTGATCGTGGACGAGAACGGAACCAAGGCCGCAGCAGAGACAGACATCATGATCAAGAAAACAGCCATGATGCCGAGCGAAGAGACATATAACTTTATCGTGGACAAGCCATTTGTGTATGTTATCGAAGATCAGAGCACTGGAATGATCCTCTTCATGGGCAGAGTAAATTCTTTATAATTTTATATCACTTTCAGAAATAACACCAAAACCGCAGGCTACATTCATAGTCCTGCGGTTTTTAGTTTACGCGAGCATCTTCCTTATCAGCCCCGGAAGCTCACTCATATTTCTGATGACATGATCTGCTCCATTTTCCTTAAATATCTTTCCTGTTTTGTCACACAATATATTCTGCTCAGTCTCCGTCAGTCTCTCATAATCTTCCTGAGAAAGCCCCATCACAGAACTTCCCTCTGTGACTCCAACCGTTATGACACCTGCTGAGATTCCCTCTTTTATATCCGATATGGTATCTCCCACCTTTATTACATTTGCAACTGAATGGACTCCGAGCGTCTCCATATTTCTGAATATCATATAAGGATATGGCCGACCCATGTTCTTCACTGAGTTCGGGGAGAACCAGCAGTCCGGTGCATAGCCAAGCTCCGCCGCCTTTGGCACCACGATGCCCATCATCTCATCTGTGTATCCTGTTGTAGATCCAATCTTTATCCCTGCATCTCTAAGCGCCTTTATGGTATTTGTCACATATGGCTTTGGCTCCGCATAGTCATGGAGTATATCAAGTATCCCTGACTCACTCTCCTGGTATACCTGTTCCACGTCATCCTCTGTGAAATCTTTTCCATGTATCCTGATCCACTCCTGATGTATCCTGTCCATATTCATCATGGTCCGCACATGATCCCGCTTGAGCATGCCCATAGGCTTTCTGACTTCCTCCTCTGTCGGAGTGATCCCAAACTTCTCAAACGCCTTGACGAAAGCCTGAACCGGAGCCATACATCCATAATCAACGGTCGTTCCAGCCCAGTCAAATATAACAGCCTCTATATTTTTCATCTTTCTTTTTCCTCCCGAATTTATTACTTTCCAGCACGGCACTTATCGAAATATTCCTCTATGATATCGCACACCTTGTTTATATCGTCCTTGTATATCTCGCCTATATTTCCAATTCGGAATGTATCTGCGTCTGTTACCTTGCCAGGATAGATCGCATAGCCTCTCTCCTTGATATACTCATACATCTCCGCAAATGAATAGTTCTCAACTTTCGGTGTGAAAAATGTCGTGATGATCGGTCCCTGATGCTCATCGTCTATATATGTCTTTATGCCCATCTTGCGCATTCTCTCAACAAGGAGCTGATTGTTCTCCCTGTATCTCTTTGCCCTGGCTGGCACTCCGCCCTCAGCCTTAAGTTCCTCAAGAGCCTTTGCAAATGCAAGGACAACATGTGTTGGTGATGTGAATCTCCATTTGCCGTCCTTCTCCATTGTCTCCCACTGATCGTAGAGGTCAAGTGACAGGCTGGTACATTTGCCCTGGCACTTCATGAGTTCTTTTCTGTTACAGATGATGAACGAAAATCCTGGAACACCCTGTACACATTTGTTTGCACTGCTTATGATGAAGTCTATTCCTATTCCCTTCACATCGATATCCACTCCCGCAAATGATGACATTCCATCCACGATAAATGTCCTTCCGGCAGCCTTTACAACCTTTCCCACCGACTCTATATCGTTGAGTATTCCGGATGTGGTCTCACTGTGTATCATGCCCACATGTGTGATGGTTGGATCCTTCGCAAGGATATCTCTCACCTTGTCTGCATCCGGCATCTTGTTGTAATCCTCATGGTACACAACAACATTTCTGCCGGCTCTCCTTGCAAGCTCTGCCATTCTAGCACCATATGCACCATTTTCACATACAAGTATCTTGTCATCACTTCCAACCGAACTTGTCACTACCGACTCAACGCCAAATGTTCCACTGCCCTGCATGAGCACAACCGTATACTCATCCTCAGTCACATGGGCAAGCTCCAGAAGTTCTTTTCTTATATTCTGTGTTATGGACTTGTAATCATCATCCCATGTGCAGTGGTCTACAAGCATCTCTCTCTTAACTGTATCTGTGGTCGTAAGTGGACCAGGTGTCAATAATTTATACATTTTTTTACTCTCCTTTTTAATTACTTACATGCATCTGCCAGCGCTCTATGCTTTTCAAGCAGCTCAACTGTGAGTTTCTCTGAGAACTTCTTTGGATACTTTGACTCATTTGCCGCATCTGATGTCTCACCCTCATAAAGCGGATTTGGGTAAGTCTGAAGAAGTTCCGCACGGCCATTTTTGATGATGCACTCTGCCATCTCCATGGCCTTCTCATTGCTCTTGTCACCCTTGTCAACCACGGCAACTGACTCTGTGAGTGAGAAGTTTCCCTCTGTAGGATCTATAAAATCAATAGGGAGTCCGGACTCCTTGTCTGCCAGTGCCTGATGTCTCAGACCAAATCCGACAGCGACCTCTCCGGCGCGTACTTTTTTGATCGGTCCAGAACCGGACTCCTCCAGATGATCACCTGCGTTATCGTATATTCCTTTGAGTATCTCCTGCGCTCCATCCTCACCATACTCGCTGATAAGCGCCTGAACCATAAGCCATGCTGTGGATGAACCATCTATATCTACAACCGACAGGAATCCCTTGTATACCGGATCTGCCAGGTCTTTCAGACATGTAGGTGTAGGAAGGTTGTTCTCCTTCATCACCTCGGTATTGACTATGATCGCACCCTCCTGGGATGTGATCGGTGTGTAGTAAGCCGGGTATTCTTCCAGCGCATTTGTGTCAAATGTCAGATCCTTGAACATCTTGTTCTGATCCTGGGCACTCTCCACATAGAATGAACTCATGGTCACAAGATCAGCCTCTATATTTGTTCCCTCTGCAAGCAGTTTTCCTCCAAGCTCACTGGTTCCAAATGTCTGGAACACATACTGTCCCTTGTATCCATTATTGTCGAGGGCGTTCTTCATAGCTACGACCGCCTCATCGTCAGCATTTGAGTATATGACTACCTGCTTTCCACTGTCACTTACGGCTCCATCACTTTTTCCGCATCCTGTAAATATCACACTTCCCATAAGCACTGCTGTAAGTGCCATTGCAGCTATCCCCGCCGCTCCCTTTTTGCTCATTTTTCTCTTCATGATCTTCTCCTTCAATCGCTTTTTCTCCTTTTGTTTTCTATCTGAAACTGTTCTCATTCGCTCCGCCAAAGCACCAAGCAATGTCTTGGTCGCTATATTTATGACGAGCAGCAGCAGAGAGAGTACAAATATCTCATCAAATTTAGCAAAATGCTGCAATTCTTTTATCTTGGTCGTTATCACCATGGTTCTAGCACCTGTTATAAATATGATCGCACTGACAGTTACCATGGCATTTACAAAGTAATAACTGAAAACTTCAAGCAGCGTTGACATGGCATTCGGTGTTATGACTCTCACCACCGTTTTTATCCAGCTGTCACCCATAAGTCTCGCTGTGGTCTCCCATGACGAATTCATCTTCTCCAGAGAACTCTTCATCATTAGATAAGGCGTTGAGAAGAAATGGATGATATTGCAGAATATGATGATAGCGATGGTATTTTGCAGGCTTGTCCCCGAAAAAGTCAGCAGAAATGCTATACCAAGCACCATGCCCGGTATGGTATTGGTCACAAGCGCCACACTCTCTATCACCTTCTTGCATTTGGCCGATATCTTACTTCTGGCTGTCACAAGTGCCGCACCGTATACGACAAGCGATCCAAACAATGCGGTAAGCACTGCTGTGACTATGGAATTTCTGACAACCATCGAGAGTGCTGCATCCTCAAACACCGCTGTAAAATGACTCAACGTGAAGTTCACCCTGTAAGGCCACTCCTCTATAAATGGCACTATGATTATGACTGCAAATATCGCTGTGACACAGAGTAAAATGGCTGCCGATATGAACATGCATACCGTATCCCTTAATCGAGACTTTTTCATCTCTATGTCTGAAACCTTGCTGTACCTGATGTTATATCTGTCAAGATAACCGAGTATCAATATGCTTATTATGGATGGCAGCAACATCATGATCGCCACCACGGCTCCCCTGTTGAAATTTGGCACACTTCCGAGCATCTCGTTGTAAAGTCTGCCCGCTATAACCTCTGTTCTTCCGCCCACAGATGCAGGTATTCCGAAATCCGTAAAACTAAGGAAGAAGGACTGGATGACTGATGCCGCCAGGGTTCCCATGAGCGGTCTGAATATAGTCTGGAAGAATGTTCTAAACGGTCCATCGCCCATTACCCTTGAAACCACCAGAAATTTCTTATCTATATATCCCATTGTGTTGTTGATGAGCAAGAACGAGATCGGCAGCGTGTACAAAACATATCCGATCATAAGTCCTGTCATGCCATATATATCGAACAACTGTCTTCCAAGAAGTTTTGTGATAAGTCCCTGTTTTCCAAGAGAATATATGATCGCAAATCCATAAGTGATGGTCGGCAAGAGCATTGGCATAACCGCCAGTCTGTATATCCCTTTTTTCAGAAATGGATGTATATTGGTAAAATGTATTGAATATGCCAGGATAAATGCCAGGATCGTTGTGACAAGCGCGCTCACCATAGCTATTCCCACACTTCTTCCAAATATCTTTACAAACTCTCTTCCTCCAAATACTGATCTGTAGTATTCAAGAGTTAATCCACCGTTTCCAATAAAAGATTTTCCTGTTATAAATATCATCGGGATCAGCAGGAATGCGGCAAAAAGCACACAAACTGCAACAAATATACCTTTTATCTCTCTATTTGTCTGTTGTCTCATGAAACCTTCCTCCCAAACAGATCGAATATATTACTTCTCTTTATCTCAAGCTGATTCAGTATGAAATTCTCAACAAAATCATTTTCCGGAGTATGCACGATCTCATCCGGAGTTCCATACTGGGCTATCCTGCCTCCGTCTATTATCAGCACTTTGTCGGAAAGGGTAAGTGCCTCCTCAGGATCATGGGTGACGATGATCGTTGTGAGGGAATATTCCCTTGCGATCTCTTTTATCTTGTCCTTGATGGACTCCTTTATGACACCGTCAAGTGCCGAGAGCGGCTCATCAAGAAGGAGTATCTTCGGTTTCATGACCATCGTTCTCGCAAGTGCAACTCTCTGTTTCTGTCCACCTGAGAGCTGATCAATCTTCTTCTCAAGATGTTCCTCAAGACCAAGCAGTTTTACCAGATCATCCACATCTTTCTTTGTTGATATATTTGGCTTGTTTCTGAGTCCGTATACTATATTTCCATATGCCGTGAGATTAGGAAAAAGCGCATAGTCCTGAAATACTATATTGAACCCTCTCTTTTCCAGCGGAACGTTTGTTATATCTTCTCCATCATAGATGATCTTTCCCCCAGTCACATCCGTGATCCCGAGTATCATATTTAGAAGTGTTGTCTTTCCACTTCCTGATGGTCCGAGAATTGACACGATCTCACCCTTTTCTATTTGAAGTGATATGTCATTCAAGATCGATAAATCTCCATACTTCTTTGTTATGTTTTTCAGTTCTAACATTCTAAAATTTCTACCTCCTGACCTGCCTCTGTCCTGCAGGTGTTATGTTCATTTCTCTTGTACGGTTCACAGGTTATCACGGCATTTGTCCCCCTTGCTATCAAGGCAATGTAAAACTTTTGAACGGAAATTTTACATAAAAAACGGTGCAGATATGTAATTTCTCTACATATCCGCACCGTATCTGCGCTTACTTATCATCCTGCCGCTCTTTGAAAGCTGTTCTGAATATTTGTCAAAGTCCATGGCCATGAGTCCCACATATATCATATCCACCACAGCCATATGTACCGTTCTGGAAAATATGTCATTTCCCTGTAAAAATTGCCTGTCCGACGTGAGTATCATGATATCTGCCGCCTCCGCCAGCGGTGTATCCGTGAAATTTGTTATCGCTATGGTAGTTGCGCCCCTGTTTCTCGCACTTTTAAGTACATCCACTGTGTTTATCGATGTTCCCGTATAAGATATACCTACTGCTACATCTCCTGTGGACATATGCCCCGCCTGTATGCTCTGCAGATAGTAATCACAGTTGTATTCACAGGATATACCCAGATACATAAGTTTTGTCTGAAGATCTATTGCAACCGAATTGGAATCCTCCACAGAAAATATACCAACCCTGCCGGCTCTGGCTATGGCACACACTGCTTTCTCAAGCTCCTTTGCTGAGATGGACCGCAGCGAATCCTGTAACAATTCTATCGTATTACCTATTATCCTTCCCGGAACATCCTCTATCTTCTCGCCCTTATGAAACGGCATCCCAAGAACCTGATCATCTACATCATCCCTGATGTCTTTCCCTCTTATTCTATCTTTTAAAACCGCTATCTTTACTTCTTTGAAACCATCATATCCGGATCTTCTCAGCATTCTCAAAATAGTTGGCTGACTTACTCCTGCTGCATCAGCCATCTTTGCCAATGTCATATTTTCCATATCATCCATGTGTTCCAACATGTATTCTGCGACCTTCTGTTCAGACTGTCTGAGCTTTGGGTATGCCGCCCTGATATCATCTATGACCATAATCTGCGATCTCCTTTATACGCTTTGTAGTAAAACTACATATTATTGTAGAACAGCCGTGTCAAATGCCAGTGTTGGCTGTGTAAATTTTTGTTTACATGGGAGATTTTTATTAATTATCGTTAATGTTTCAGCATGTTATGTTAACTGGTTAGGGATTTTGTTAACTTTTTGTATACAGAATTATCCCCCGAAATCTTCAAACAAACGTAGTAAGGGCAATGTGTTTAGAATATGGAAGTATCTTTTAATGTTGAAATTTATTTACTTTTTGTAATGCGCGAGCAAAATTCGCGGCTTTTAACGCCCTATTGACCTTGGGGGATACCGGTGATAAAGTGCAGAGTATCAGATATGCATATCTAAAATCAAATCAATACTTATTTCAAATTACGCTAACCCAACCGTACATAATTTTATAAATAGGTTGATTCAATACTTGAATTCCAAACAAATTACACATATACACTAGGAGGAATATGCCTATGACCAAAAATACTAAAATTAGTGCTCTTTTTACGCAGACTGATAGAAATACTGTAATAAATAACCTGAAAAACAACCCACTACTTTCAGTTAGATTTAGATCACTGACCGGTGAGCTCAAAGAACGAATGATCGACTTTCTATGTGGAACTGCAACTCTTCCGCTTACATATGATCCATTCTTTAAAAGGTTATTTAATCCAGAAATTTACCCTGAGCGTCTTGAAAACTTTATAAGCAGTGTTCTCAAGAAAAAGGTAAAAATAAAATGCGTTCTGTCACAGGAGGACAGCCAGCTTCAAGGAGCAACACTGCTTATTCTTGATATCATAGTTGAACTGGAAGATGGTTCCATTGCAAATGTTGAGATCCAGAAAATATCATATCTCTTCCCTGCTCAGAGAATGTCCTGCTATTCCGCGGATCTATTGCTCAGGCAGTATGCAAGGGTGAAGGGTGAAAAGGGTAAAGGATTCACATACAACGATCTCAAAAAAGTGTATACAATTATCATATTTGAGAATAGTCCTGCCGAGCTTAAAAAGGACTATGTAAAGGACGCTTATATTCATTTTGGACATACTACATTTGACACTAGAATTCAGATGGATCTGTTGCAAGATTTCTATTTAATCTCGCTTGACGTATTTCAGAAAAGCTACTATTCTAAATCTATAAAAGAACGGAATGAATTAAATGGATGGCTTGCCCTACTATCCACTGACAGTGTCAGTAAACTTGATGAACTTGTTTCTGACTACCCTTATCTTGAAAGCATAATTGCTGATATGGCAAGCTATCTGGATAAACCAGAGGAGGTAATCGGTATGTTTTCAGATGCTCTTAGAATACTTGATGAGAATACTGCCCGCTATATGATCGAACTTAAGGACGAGGAGATTTCTGAAATGAAAACTCAGCTTGCCGAGAAGGACGACCAACTTGCCGAGAAGGACGACCAGCTTGCCGAGAAGGACGACCAGCTTGCCGAGAAGGACGACCAGCTTGCCGAGAAGGATGCTTTGATTGCTGAACTTAGGGCTCAACTAAAAAAATAATATTATATGATCAGCAAATCTAAAAAGGCAGAACCCCACCAGCTTTTTGCTAATAGGTTCTGCCCTTTTTCCCAAAAGACTATTCCGATTTTTCCCCTGCTGACTCTTTATCTTCTGTCGTATCCTCAGATTCTCTGAGGTTCTTCTCCCGTATATACTGGATCGCCTCTTTTACGGCTGCCTCTTCCTCATCCTTTGCTATCTTTCTTGCATAGAATACAGTCTTTACAAGGTTTGTTATGAGTATAATGGCAAGCGGAACAAGGATGATAGGTACAAATATGAGCGGGTTAGACACTAGCCTCACTACCTTTCCAAGTAAGAGCGATGACCACACCACTTTACCCAGCAGATCTCTCGAATCCACATCATAACGGTCTACAACATTATTGGCATCGCCTTTTGTGACATACCTATAATTGTCGCCGTCCCTGCTGACAGAAACAACCCTGTGTGTGTTTACCGCCCCGGAAAGAGCCGGATCCGATGAGTAAAACGATATGACATCATTCTCATGTATGGATGCCGGATCTGTCTGTTTCACAATGATCAGCGAATCTACATCGTAGGTTGGTGCCATGCTGCCTGTGGTTACCCTAAGTGCCATATATCCTCCTATGCTCGGAGTCTTACCAGGCTTTGTCATGATCACTATCAGCAATACAAATACAGCTGCAATTACGATAATGACTGAAAGTACATTTATAATCGTATATAGTATTTTCTTAAACATAAAAGTATATCCTGTTACAACTTTTTACTGATCATCGTCTGCAGAATTCTTTCGTTCCCTTCGCTCCTCAAGAGAACGCCTTATGTAGTGGCTGAGACTGTTTGCCTCTGCCTTTGCCAAAGCCTTCTGTTCCCTCTTCTGCGCATCTGCTACCTTCTCTGCGGCCTCTTTCTGGATCCTTTCAATGGTCTCTGCCATCTCCTTCTTCATAGCCTCTATGTCAGATGATGCGTTGCTGCGAGCTGCACGGACCTCAGTTTCTGCTTCACCTCTAACTGTCGCCACCGTAGCCTGAGCCTCCTGAATAGCTGCAGCTTTAGAAGACTCCGCATTTGCTGCCTGCTCCCTGGCTGCTGCTGCCTCTGCCTCGCTTTTCTCAGTACGTTTCTGAGCCTCTGCCAGACGCAGTTCAAAATCTGCCGCAGCTTTCCCTGCCTCGGCTCTGAGTTTCTCAGCTTCTGCAACCTCTCTGTCAGATTCTGCTTTGATATCTGATACTGTCTTTTCTGCCTCAGCCTTGACTATTTCAATCTCTTCTGAACTCTTCTTTCTGATCTGCTCTATCTCTGACTGTGCCTGCAGCTTTGCTTCTGATATCTCATCAGCTGCGATCTTATGAGCCCTGTCTATATCCTCTGCCGCCTGTTTCTTTACAGCATCGACTGCCGCCTGTTTCTCAGCCTGAGCCTGTTCAACCTTGGACTTCATCTCATCCTGAACTGCCTCCATGGCCTCCTGTGCCTCATTCTGAGCCGCCTCAAATGCTGCCAACGCATCAGCCTCCGCTTTCTCCGCCGCATCCTTCGTCTCCTGATGAGCCTTCTGCTCCTCAGAGAATTGCATCATATACGAATTGCGCTCCTCCTCGGTCTGAGCCTGCAGATCAGAGAGCTGCTGCAACTGCCCATTCAGGGAATCTATCTGCCACTGCAGATCGGACATAGAAAACTGCATCTCCGAGACCGTCTGCTCCAGTTCCTGGGTGTGCTGCTTTTCCTGTTCAAGTGCAGCCTCGGCATCGAGCTGTGCCTGAGTTACCTCCTCGACAAATACTTTTCGGATCTCAACATCAGGTATATTCGGATCGTCTACTATCTCCTCTTTGATCTCCTTTATGAACTTAGGCTTTACAGGTTCTTTCTTCTCCACCGCAATCTCGTTCATCTTGCGAGGGTCCGACTCGAGAAGGCTCTTGAAAACTGTATAGTTGGTTATCATGTTGATATACATCTGTAAGAGATACTCTTCATCAAATTCCATTGCGGAATCCTGCTCCTCTATACTGAAACCAACTTCATCATAACTCTCTATGAACTGCCACAACTTATAACATGCACGGTAGTCCGGATCCTTCATCATAAGGTTAGTTCTCTGAATCGGACTGTGAACCTTGGCACAGCCATTCATGATCTCACAGAATGAGCTCTGTCTCAGAACCCTTGACATACGGCGCACTCGGTCGATCCTTTTGAAGACGCTCATATTATCCGTGTCATTTTCCACAAGGCTCTGCTTGTTCTTGACAGTCATCTCCACCTTGTAGGATATCTGTTCGTAGGCGTCATCCACCTTGCTCTCCATACTCATAACATTGCAAGTCTCATCCCCTGTTGCCCAGAAGATCACATCTGTACGCTTATCTACGAATGCGAAAAGTCTCTGTATAAGGTGATATACAAATCTATTCTCATAGAGATCATAACTCTCCTCTGTCGTCACATTGAGGATCTTGGTCGGCTGCATCTCGCCCGCAGCATTTGTGGCTATGAACTGTGTGTTCTGGCTGAGATGGCGCACACTGTCAGCACTGATCTTCTTTGCCAGGGCAACAGGAACAACCTCCTCTTTTGTCGCAATAAACCTTCGAGGCTTATCAACTATCTTGAAAATGGATTCTATTCCCTCTTCAACCACAGTAAGCCAGGTCTCATCGACAACCTTGTGGAGAACTCTATTTACCTGATGGAGCTTGTTATCACCTGCCTGTATCATCTCGAACATATACTGGAAATATCTGTCGTCAGCAAGTACCTCTTCCACACTTCCCGTATACTTCTCATACAGATTCGTGATCGTCAGATCATCTTCGGAATACTCTGACTCCTCGTCATCCCATCCATCACCGGCATCTCCCCATGCATCCGGGCTCGGCACTCCGTCACCACCGAGATCATCCCACGCATCCGGGCTCGGTACTCCGTCACCACCGAGATCATCCCACGCATCCGGGCTTGGTACACCTTCCATGGACTCTGCACCATCCTCTCTGAGTACCCCGTCCGAAGTGGAATCTTCAGTTGTATCATCAAATATATCTGGTCTATCTGTCATACATTTTTCTCCTGCCTCATATACATACATTTGAAATATAAATTAATACATATTCTGGATCCGTCTCAGGTACTCCTTACTGTCATTCATTCCCTCTGTGCCAAATGTCTTCTCTATGTAACTGATAAGTCCTGTGATCTCATCCCTCACAAAGCTCACGTTCAAACTCTCAAACTTCTTCAGAACAGTTCTGGCAACGATGTAATCCATGGCATCAAGTTCTGTTCCGCCACAGGCAACATACACCGGTATGAAATCATACATATGTTTCATGATACGGTTACCAAATGAAAGCTTAAATCTTGTGAGCAGATATTTGTCAAGTTTCTGCATCTTATCCATCAGATCATCGCTTATAGGATGCTCAACCTTTGCCTTCTGGAACAGATACAACAGATGCTCCGTCGTGATCTCACATGCCGGCTGAGGATCGCACTCAAATGCGTCCGCCCTCTCGTTCAGCTCGATCGGCATTGCACGGTCGTATACTTTATCAGTGATCGTAAATGTAGAATCATCATTGTTGGCTGTACCGATAAACCAAGTTCCATCTGTCACATGTATCTTTCCTGCATCAAGCTTTACAGGGTCACCCTCCCATGCGGTCGGAACAAGATCCAGAACCCATTCATCCTTGCTTGGCATTTCCAGAACAGACAGCATCTCAGCAAAGTAATACTCGATTCTGGCAAGGTTCATCTCGTCCAGAACGATCATGGTCGGCTCCTGTCTGTAATTCGCCTCGTAGAGCGCTCTCAGGAATTCAGTCTCATTGAATCTCTTGGAGAACTCGTTAAAATAACCGAGCAGCTCAGTACGGTCACGGAATGACGGCTGAACAGACACTATCGTAGCCGGATTGTTCATATAACGGCTGAACGAATACGGCAAACTCGTCTTACCTGTACCGGATATACCCTCAAGTATGAGCAGTTTACTTGCCGCCATACCTGCAACAAATCTCCTTATGATCTCTGGAGTATAATACAGATGTAACTGGCTTGCCGCAAACAGTCTGTAATTTTCCACAAATTCTTCAAGTGATATGTCATTGTTAAACTGAGGGAAAACGTAGTTTGCATACTTCTCGTCCACAAGCTGCAGTTTTGGGAAACGATGTACCACATCCGGCTTGTCCTCCAGAACTGCCTTGAGCGTTCCACCAGCGATAACTGTCCCCGGCACCGCGCCGGCTTTGCCTCCAGCCGCCACCATAGCAGCTGCAGCCTCTCCTGATGCATTTGTCACATTTCCAACAGTAGGTATGCCATCATCCACAAGTGCTGATGCACCCATATAAGGTATCCTCTCGGTACCTCCCATAGCATTTACCTTAAGTGCAAGTATACTGTTCTTCTCATCCATGAGATTCAATACCTGCTTGTTCAGTCTTCCTATCTCTTTGTAAAGCTCTGAATTGTCCACATCGTCATTCTTGAGCTGATGTTTCAAAATAATCTTTCTAACTACCAACACTACTATAAGCACAGGTATCGCGATGAGGATCAGCATGAGCAGTACAGACAGTATCTTTCCCACTATATTCAACGTTCCAATATATGTCTTGAATATAAGAAAATACTCTGCCCAGCCGGTTATCAGCAGTCTCAGCAGAGATGCCAGAACCTGTGCTATGTTGTACACGACCTGCGACAGCAGTTCAAATGCAAACTTTAAAAATTCACTCACTAAACTTATTCCTCCTAATTCTCAGAATTTGCAGAACCGTCTGCCGTACCATCAGCAGCTCCATTTTCTGAATTGCCTGATGAACCATTTGCAGCCTGAGCCTTAGCAAGTTCCTCTGCTGCCTTGCGTTTCATCTCCTCGGCCTCCGCGCGAAGTCTCTCCGCCTCAGCAAGCTTTGCCTCCGCATCGCTCTCAGCAGATCCGTTCTCCCTGCCATCGGCTCTGGCCTTGAGTCTTGCCTCCTCAGCCGCCTGTGCATTCTCCACCGCAATGGCTCTCTTCAATCTGATATTTATCATTATGAGGTTGTACACCTGGTAAATGAAGAATATCAGCATAGGTATTACAATAACAACGAGGAATCCGATACTGCTTGACAAGAAATCCATCACCTTGCCGACCTTTGCCCAGTGTCCAACATATTT
The DNA here is from genome assembly GCA_050874325.1 of Coprococcus sp. GTDB lineage: Bacteria > Bacillota > Clostridia > Lachnospirales > Lachnospiraceae > Coprococcus. The sequence continues at coordinate 16,463 of JBNMKK010000001.1, forward strand.
GCCGACGATATCACCATCAGATATGATATGCTGATCGGAAGCCTGATTGTTGTCACCCCTGGTCGTATAACTTCTCGCCTCTCCCGCTGTCTCCTCTATCTTCTCAATACGGTGAGTATTAAGAGCATACTGATTGTCTATGAGTGTATGAAAACATATGATGTCACCGACCTCAAGCTTGGTCGTATCACATTTCTTCACAAATATCAGATCACCCTTCTCAAATGTAGGCGACATGGAATCCGACTGCACCGTCATCGGCGTATATCCAAGTATGCTTGACACATTCTGACTGTACTTTGTTGCCATCGTTGTAAATGCATACAGCGCCGCGATCAGAATAACCGCCCAAAGTAAAACGCTCACTATAACTGTTGCTGCTTTTTTCATGTTTTTTCTCTCCCTTTTATATTTGGTATCGCTACCTTTATTCTGTAAATGGTTTGCCATCCATATCTGTTCCTGTAAATCTGAGCCTTATGCTGTAATCCGCTTTCTTGAGTTCATCCGTACATGCCGGATCCGTCCCCTCAAGCCATATGTGAACCACAACTGCCTTGTCCACGCCCTCTTTCAGGGTAAATATAGAATTTGCATCGTCAAGCTGCATATCCGCAGCTGACGCAAGTCCAAATGTTTTCGCGGTACCCTGAGTCTCAGATGTGGCATCCATTCCCGGATCATACACCCAGGTCTGCCCATCCGCGGTGAAAGATATCCTCATCGCCTGGGGAAGTGCCGCCACACTAGAACTCACCAGCGTTCCATCACTTTTGCCATCATCGCTGTCCGCACTTGTGAGATGGACTATCATGTCCTTCGCCGCCATGAAGTGCAGTGTAAATTCCAGATACGAACCCTCAGTATCCGACACCACAGTGCCATTCTCATATGTAAATGTACTGTAATCTGAGGTCGTCACCGGGGACAGGGGATTTGTGCTCATGGAAAATCCCTTTTCGCTCTGGATCCTCGCCTCAATGCTCTCAAATGAAAGTGTTCTCACATATTGATCTATTGTCTCATGAGCATCAAGATCCATTCTCATCTCCACATCCGCCACAATGTCAAGCCCCATGGTGTTGACCTTCGTCCTGTCGGCTATTGAGAACCACGCCACGGTTGCCGCCGTGACCGCCACAAGCGCGATGAGTGTCAGCATGAGAGATATATACACTCTCTGTCTGACATTTTTTTTGTCCTGATCATTATTTTTTTTACTCTCTGTCATCATCTGCTCCCCTCCTGACTTGTCATGCCATAAAATGCAAGATGGAGCTGAGCCGCGTCAAAGCTCACAGAGTCTGAGCAATCCGGGTCACACCCTTCAAGATAAAAATATATGTCCAAAGTATACACTTTGTTTAATTCCATGCTTACGAGCGGTGTATCCGGAATGTTAACAGATGTATCTCCCCATGTTATGGTGTAACCATCCACACTTTTGCTCGGATCACTGACAGCACTTACGCTGCCTCCGGAGTACGAGAGAACCTGTCCATCACCAAGTGTCTTACCATTTACCACAGTGTTGAACACTCTGTCTCCTGATGGATTTTCACTTTCGCTGAGTCTCAATATAACAGATTCTGTATTCACACCATCTGCACTGAACTTAAGTCCCAGCCTGGACGCATTAAGCAGCATGCCATCCGCAGCACTTCCGAGAATCCCATCGCTCTGGTCGAGATAGAGGTTAAGCTTTGTACCTGTATCCCAGCCACTTCCGGACGCTCTCAGATATATCCTGCCGTGATAGTAATTTTCCTCATTCTGTACAAGCTGAAATGATGTAGCCTGCCCTGATACAGTGATCGGAGCCTCAACAAAATTCTGCAGATCAGAAGTGGATACCGGGAGAAGACGCCCTGCATCGGTATTATTCACTTGTATTATATTCACCGTGCTGTTATCCCTGAAACTATCGCCTCCGCTCTCACTGAGCTGAAGTTCCAGTGTTTCGTCTCCTGTTCTGGCAGTTGCCGTGCTGGTCGCCACCTTCTTGTTGGTGGAAAACCAGGCATATGTCGCCATAACCAGAGCAAACAGAGCCATAACGGTTGTCACTCCCAGGAACCATGTCCTGAACCAGCGTTTCATATTGACGCTCCTTCCTATGGGCTAACCTCCGACACATACTTGTCGATACAGGTTTCGCCTTCTATTTTGCTCCCACTATCTTCACCCCTGCAAATGCAAGTCTGATGTCGGAATCTATATCCTGCACCTGATTTACGCACTGCTCATCGCAGCCCTCAAGATACAGCCAATATTCAACGGTTGCCACCTCATCAGCATTCATACTGAAAAGCATATCTGCCCCCGCATTATATTCATCATTACCAGCCGCCTGAGCTATATAATCCGAAATGTTCACTGACGGATCACTCACATACACTGCATTTCCACCATCTGATATGGCGGACACCACCGTTCCCGCATTTGGAACAGTGGCATTTGACTGAGCCGCGGCTGTGCTGCCCAGATCATCAAGCCTCATAACAAATGTCCGGGAACCATCATGGTTAGTGATCCTTAATCCAAGTCTCATGGCTGCAAGCGCCTGAGCGTCACTTCCCAGCTGAAGTTCCTCTCCGTTAAAATATACATTGCACGGCGCACCCTCGCACCTCAGATAAACCGTGCCGTGAAGGGTATCTGTGTCAACTCTGTCGTCCGCACTCTCGTATGCGACCGCCATCCCTTCTTTATTCTGCATCGTCACTCTGTAAAAACTGTCCAGATCTGCCGTGGACACAGGCTTTAACGCCTGCGCATCACCGGCAAATACCAGATCACATTCCCTGTCAAATGGTCCACTCTCCGAATTACTTATCAGCAGGAGAGTATCACCATCACTTACGGTTCCGCCCATGGGCGTAACATTGGTGTGAGCCCTGCCAGAAATCGTGAACCACGCATACGTGACTCCCGTCACCGATATCAGGAAGAATATCATACCGACAATCGCCATGACCAAAGACTTTCTCAGCCCCTTCACGGTCTCCTTGCCTTCCAAATTTTCCACAGGACTCACCCCCTTTCTATTCCTGCACTACCCCTGCAAATGACACCGCAAGCTTTTTAAGTGTCTCGCCGCACAGGTTCACCGTGCAGTCCTCGTCACAGCCCTCCAGCCAGATGTACACCTCTATCTGAACCGGAGTTCCAGGCTTTCCCTGTCCATCACCGGATATGGTACACATTTTCTTTGATCCACTTTTCAGCTTTACCTCACCTGTGTCATTGTTGTAATTACAATATGCCGCCGATGTGTACGGCGCAAATGGAATCGTTGTTCCATCTGATCTGCTGCTATCCAGCACATATCCCTCTTTTCCTGTGGCTGTATTGTAGTCAGCCTCAGGATTCTTCGCATCATTTATGGCAAATATATATTCGCCTTGCACCTTGCCATTTGCTCCCGGCTCATGCACTACAAGACCAACTCTGATCGCTGAAGATATCGGCTTTTTGTCATCGCTATCCTCATAGCCTATATCCGACACATATATATCCGTCGGATCGCCATTGGTCCTGAGGTACATGCTCGTGTGATAATATTCACTGGCGTCACTGCTCTCAAACAGATCCGCCACCATGTCGTACTTGCCCTCTCCATCCGAGACAAAATTCGCTGCCTTTTGAAACCCACCTGCAATACTGTTGGTGGATACCGGGGTCAGCTGTCCCTGAAAACTGTCAAGCACCGCCGCCGAGCCATATTCCCCGGAATAGCTGTTGCTTATCTGAAGATTGGCACCGGCACCGGCCGCCATACGCACATCCGTGGTGTGACGGCTGGTGTTATAAATATACCATGCATAGGTTGCTGAAACAACGGCGATAAACGCTATGAGCATCGCCAGCAGGCTGACCTTGAACCTGCCTTTCAGCTTTCTTGCGTCGTCATTATTCACTTCTTTATTCATATGATGATCCGGCGCAACCGCCGCAGGTTCACCTCCTAGTTGCCTGTTTTGTCCACAAACTCAGGCTTGATCTTTGTGAGCGTGTAAATTATGTTGTCGTCATCTGAAACCTCACTCTTACCGTCTGCATCAAGTATCTCAGCCTTTAGCTCTACTTTGTAGTTGGAGTAGAAATGCTCTATATCATTATCTTCTATATTGCTGACATCCACAAACAGATTTATCGCCTGTGTAAATGCTGATCCATCAAACACTGAACTCGTCTTGAGTTTTCCATTTTCAACATACGTTGATGTTGGTATCGTCCAAGTCCATGTTCCGTTATTGCATGTCACCGTTCCCGAATCCGTTGAGATAAGTTTGACATTCATATATTTTTCTGCATCTGCAAGAGCGCTGTCATAGCTTTCTTCACTTCCACTGTCTGTACTCTTTCTGCTCAGCGTAAGCTCAAATCTGATTCCACTGGAGTTTCTAAGCACATTGTCCATGTTCTGCATAGCAGACAGATCAAATCTTGCAGTGGTACCTATGATAGCATTATTCTTATCCTTGTCCAGATTATTCTCCAGATCAAGAAGATTGATACCAAGCTGATCTATGTCATCAGCCTCATACACAAGCTCTGCGCCCTTCACATCTTCCTGATAGTATTTGACCTTTGTATCTGTCAATGTAGCCTTATTGCTGCTGTATGTGAGACTTGTCTTTTCTGTGGAAAGTCTAGCCACATAGTTGAGCTTAGCATAGTTCTGAGGCGTATCATTTACAAGAGTACTCACAGGTATCACATCAAGTCCAACCGGAGGTATTGATGCATCAAGAACCGCCTCGACATAGAATGTGGTATTACCTTTATCTCCGGTCTTTACCTTATCTCTAAGTCCACTCAGGCTGACAGCATTCTTTAATGTTCCATCTGTTGAGAAAAGAAGTTCCATGTTGCCACCGGTGGATATCCATGTATATTCGAGTGTTGGTGTCTTTGTATTACCCTCCAGATTCCATGCATCCTGTTCACCGTCGTATGAATAATATGAAATTCCATTATCCCCGATCGTATATACATAGAACCTTACTTTTCCAGTCGTTCCACTTGGGAACTGTTCATAACTTATCTTATCATTGCCCTCACTGTCTTTTACAACAGTCTGTAGACTTCCCTCAAATCTCTGGTAAAGCTTATCATTAGTATTGTATACCTGATTATTAGGGAATGTTATCTCATCCCTCACTGACACCTTTATGGTCGAATCTGAAGTGCTGAGAGCCTTTGATTTAGCCTCGCCCTCCAGCGTCTCTGTCAGTTTCTGCTGGTATCCATCCGAGATCTGATATGTACTGGCTGAGTTCGAATGCGGATCAGTATCCTTCATATTTCTCTGCATATAGTTGACATTGTGAGGAATAGAAACCTCCACCTCTGTTCCAAGCCAGCCATTAACGGCTGATATCCCATCCGTCTTAGGCATCGTCACGACCAGATAATAATTCTCCTTGGCATTGTCCTCATCAACCGTAACTGAATAATGCTGATATCCATCCTCGCCTGACTCAGCCAGACGATAATACTTACTTTCTATATATACGGAAGGCTTTGCATATTCACCGTCATCTGTTGCACCAACAGGCTTTCCACTATCGTCTACCTGTATAAATGTTCCATCATCTGCCTCACTGACCTTTGTTCCTATTGCCTTTCCTATATTCTCCTCGCCAAATGCTGTTTCGTCATCTGACTGCTTGAACTTACTCATGGATATCGTATTCTCTGAACTGTCTTCTATCGTGTAATAATAAGACGTCCTGTTCGGATCCTGGCAATCAACAAGCGTAAGCTGTGTGCCAACCGGAAGCTTTGTACTGAACTTGACCTTCTTATCTATGCCAAGCGTCATATCACCGCCGCCGTCCACGTAATTCTGCCAGCCATATGTGACCTTTTTACCAAGTGCACTGTTGTACACGTAGGTGAGATATCCTGTCATCGGATTGCCAAAGCTGTCAAGTATGTGATCTGCGAAGTTATCATAATCAAGGTTTCTGAAATGGGTTCCATAACCAAGAGTAGCTATGAAATCTATCTCAAGCACACGTCTTACTATTATTGGTATCTGAACACTGTACTTGTGCTTACCATCAGAGTTCCATGTAACCGTGAGCAGAGTGAATCTGCCCCTGTCGTTATCAAAGTCCGTAGATGCCTTAAACTCCATGGCATTTGTTCCATTTCCTGAGACCCTGAGCGCCGGAGTACCATCTTTCTTTACAAATGTCTTATTGTCACTGTCATATTCATATATCGCCGTGCTTGCAGTTACATGTGACGTATCACCAGCACTTGCCGGATTACAATTAACTGCATTTCTATAGCCACCATTTGTCAATATATCAAGATAATCAGCTATACTTGACGTATCACCACCAGATATCTGAAGTACTGGGAAATCTGTCGCCGCATTGACTGTCTGGTTACTATTATATGTCTTGACCTTTCCAGTGAAATCAAATTCACTCACGCCGGTCATCGTGTATGCAAACAAACCTGCTGCCGGGCTGCTGTCATCACCCATGATCTTTTCTGCCGTTGTCACATAATTCCCTGATGTTCCGGTCCATACCGCACCATCTCCGTGAAGTTTATCTTCCTCTGCGTCCGCAGTACTCCTTACTGCAAATGTACTCTTTGGACTCGTCACAACATATGGATCTGCAACCGAATCAATATCGAGTAATGTTTCTGCGTTGGAACCTGTGGTCTCTGCGTTCTTCACAGAATTTGTGTAATCTGCAAATGCTATGTAGCCATTTGTACCCAGCTTGAAACTTCCTATATTGCAAACAATATTCTTTAGGTTGCTGTTCTTTATACTCAGACCATCCACGTACAATCCCTTGTAATGACTGTCATCTGATCCCGCTGCATCTGCAAATGCACCGGCATTTCCACCTGTGACTGTTATTTTATCGAGCAGCACATTTGAACAGTACATAGTTCCTGTTACAGAACATATAAGTCCGCCGGCATCCATACCTCGTACACTTGTGTCTTTTACTGTGCAGTCATATATATATATAATCTGTCCAATTCTCCACGACATACTTCCGGCAAGACCGCTATTCCATCCGGTCGTATTGCTGCTTCCTATGTCGCATCCACTTACAGTACATGTATCTATCTGGAAAAGAGACGTAGCCTTATCTTTTCCCTGAATATTACCTACAATACCACCTGATGAACAGCCCTGCCCAGAATCCTTTATATCAGAATTCGTAACTTGACAGTTTGATATCGTCATCCTTGTAGTTTCTACGCTATTTCCAAAACCACCCAATATTCCACCAGATCCAACTGTAGCGCCTCTTGTCTTTATATTATCAGCACTGCAACCCTGAATCATCATGGTCTTTGAGGTATTCTCAAGCCTGATGTAACCAACCACACCGCCTGCATTGGCATCTCCGGAAATGGTTATAGTATCAGACGTACCTGTGTTCTTGACACTGACTCCATATATGTCACAATCACTCAGCTCTATATGTCCTACAACCGCTGCTGAATTCTGCTTTGATGAAACTGTTATATTCTCAAATACTGCCTGCTGCAGCTCCTTGTCTTCGTTGGTATACACAGTTCCGGAATGTATAGCAAATTCCGGATCATTCACATAGAAATTGACAGCCGATCCGCCGACCACACCTCCTGCTGCTGAATTACTGCTGCCATTCAGCAATCGCGCTGTAAATACAGAGTTCTTACCCACAGTGCTGTACTTTGCATCCGTAACTGACAGAGAGCTCTTTACAAGTCTTGAACCATAGCCATAACTTATTGAGCTGTTGGACATAAATCCCACAAAGCCGCCTGCATAATATCCTCCAGTTACCCTGATATTGTCATATGTGCAGTTCACAAGGTTTGTTCCAAAGCTATTCCAATCATGGTTCGAGCTCGTTGCATTGTAGAGCAGTCCTATTCCACCGAGTATATAGCTGTCTCCCATGGCCGTCGATCCCATGAATCCGCCCGCCGCATTTGGACCTTCTATCACACTGTCCTTTATGTCATATCTGTATATCACATAACTTGCATTCTGTGCTGTCGTCGCGTCATTTCCATTTAACTTGTTCTGTGCTGTATTTCCCGCAAATCCACCGACAGATACACACAATTTTCCAATATTATCACTGAGGTTAGACGCTGAATCGACCACCGTTCCCGCTGCATTGTAATACCTCATGGTGACAGCGGTATCCTTTATCGCAAGATTCTGGACAAGATACTTGCTGCCTTCATCTGCATCTCCATAGGTTGAACTTGTGGTCCTCAGCAGATTGAACACACCGCCGAATGACACTCCGTGATAATCGTCATCTGCGTATTCCTTTATCTTCATATCTGCTATTATTGCATGGTCATTTCCATTGAAACCATACAGAAGTGGCTTACAGTACATGAACTCTCCGGACGCACTTCCTATATTTGTGGCATTCGATATATATCTGCCTGATATGCCCTGATATCCATTGCCATAACTGCTCATGTCATAATCATAATCAGAATCACCTGTGAGCTCTATCGCAACCCTAAATGTCTCAAATACATTTGTCAGTTTTCCACCACTTACATAGAATGTGGCTGGATTGCTGTACTTTGTCACCAGATATGGTGCGTTCGTACTCTTATCAAGCTCAGATGCCTGGTCCACAATCTTGCTACATCCCGGTGTCTTTGTATCATCATTTACAGATATATTGAAATCTGCCTCTGCCACATCTGCTGACTGTCCAATATGTTCGTAAGTTGCATTTCGTACCTTTCCGTATATTCCATTTCCAAAGTTCAGGTCTGTCGTATTACCATCCGTCTCTATCTTACCGCTGTACGCAAGTGTTCCCTGAAGATTTCCTGTGCTGCAGGAGCCCGCAGCTCCACCGCTGTTCACAATAGCTGAGAATATGAGCAGTCCCTGAGCTGTCTTGATCTCAGTTTTGTACACTCCCTTTGTTGAACCCGTAGTCACTATGCTTTCTGTGTCCTTAGTATCAAGCTTGTTCACCTTGTACGTCTTTGTGCCATTATCTATGTCGCAATCCTCGCTGAATGCATATCCGTCAAGGACTCTTCCAACATATGGGTTCACATATAAACTTGTGGCAGTCGTATCAGTTGCACTGCCTCCTACACTGACAGGATATGTGCCGCTTGTACTACCCTGCGCCAGATGATCGTCAGAAAGTCCTGATTTACCTGACATATCTCTGAATATCACACCACCACCTGACACAGAACCCACATATCCACCGGTCTGTATGAGATAGTTTTTCTTTCCATCCAGAGTGAGTTTCCATCCATCTGCCATATCAACGCTGACATTGTCAATGATATTGTCACCGCCCATGACGCAGCCTATGACTCCGCCCCAGAATCCAGATGTATAGTAATATGCTACTGTTCTATTTGTACTCCATGTAGGTATATCACTTGAGTCGTATGTGACCTTGCTGCCAGTTCCGGTATATTTTATATCTACATTACTCACAACACAGCCATAGCTGTACGGTATGAAGCCATTTGCAGTGCTTGATCCTGACAGTTCGACAGTTGCGCCACCCTTTTGTGTACTGGTAATAACACCTCTGAAAGGATATACCTGTGTTCCAAATCCACGGAAATTCTCCACACTTATCGTATGTGTAGAGTCTCCCTGTATATCGTAATATGCACTTAAGATATATCTGTGCATAACCTTGTTGGTAAGAGTCTTTCCATCGGGAACCTCAGTCCAGTTGTCATCCGTATCATCAGCAGATGATGTATCACCTGTTGACGATGTGTTCTCGACCTCAACCCACTCTGTTCCGTTATACATGTAAACGGTATCATTTCCTGTTCCGCTCTCTGTGTGATAAGTTGTCTGGGCAGCTGTCACTCTGATCTTCCAACCATCCTTTGGAACCGCTGTCGCAATATAGTCTGCAACCGTGGTCATATCCAGAGTTGCGGTGAGTTCGTAAGGATGACCATATGTTCCACAGCCTTCCGTGAGATCACTCACTCGCTGATTGACCATGATCTCAAATGTACGATCATCCTCATTATAGGCTGTTGCCACATAAGGAAGATATCCAGAGAAATCATGTCTGTTCGTGACATTCTCGTCCTGTGACCATGTGGTGAGGCCTTTATCATTTCCATATGTAGCCTTATCGTAGTACCACTTCTGCAGTCCATCATACTGTAACGAATTGCTTATCTCCTTACCATATGTCACATTATGGCTATGGGCTGTTCCGGTCCAGTCTTCCTTCTTAGTAAAGTTGTAAATTCCTGAGCCCACACCATTTCTCTTGTACTGGAACGATTCAAGGAATGTTGCACGCGTAAATATTCCTTTACCACCCGATGTATACTTCGTATCCGGAAGAGTCATCTTGCTGAATATAACCGATATCTGTGTAGATGCATCACTGCCCACACTTCCTATAAGGCTTGAACCCGCTGCGCTGCTGCCATCGTATCTGTTCGCTGACACCTTCACATTCGCCAGATCAAGTGTCGTGTTGCTTCCGGCCAGATTGATGAGTACCGGAGCATAACTTCCCATATCGGCGACTCTTATGCCGTCCAGGATCACTGTATCCATGGTGAGCTTATACACAGCCGATCCACCGTCTATGCCAAGTACTGTTCCGCAGCAAAGTGCTCCCGAACCACCATTTACCATTCCAACCGTTCCTGCAAATGTGACGTTGTTCACGGTAGATTCTATATCTTTTGTGTCCACACCTGTCAGGTTATAGAAAAGTCCACCGTGCATCATATAATGCTGGCTGTGCTCACCTGCAGTACCAACGGTTGACTTGTTGTCCTTGTCATAGGACTCTATTGTTGCATTGTCAAATGTGACATCTGCATTCTTCAGACTGATGGCAACTCCTGTGACATCAATCGGATAATAGCTAAGTCCGGTCATATCAAGGTCTGTCTTGGTGTTTGCCGAATAACTTCCTATTGGATTATTGTTGTACAGATTTCTTCCACTGAACATCAACCCCTTGAGGTTTGACGGAACATACATATACACGCTCCACTCAAGCAATCTACTTGGTGTATTAAGTATCCATGGCGTACTCTCACCTGTTATTACCTGATCCAGATTGTAATAATATCTGCTGCATCCATTTGTCTTATGTGACTGTCCATAATCTGTTCTATTGACGTAAGTGTTTATCTCACTTGTGGTTGCAACTCCTTTATGTCCCTCTGTTGCAAGTGATATCAGACCGTTTGTTCCATTATTGGTGATACTTGCTGCATCCGCCGCTGTGTATGCAGCGAACTCGTCAAACACCACGGGACTTCCACCAACTGTCACTTTGCCCATGCTGTAAGCAGTTGACCAGTTCTCTGTAAATTCAAGATACAATGCCTTTTTATTGACATCCGGTCTATCGTTGTCAACATCCATATGTCCTATCAGCAGACCAAGATTCTTCGCTGTAAATGACGCTTTTGACATATTTATACCGCGATCGTTGACCGTCCATTTGCCGTTTGAGCGGTATACCAATCCGCCCACAGTTGCATTTGCAGCGACAAGCGTTGCATCATCTATTGTGAGCGCATATTCACCCGCTGATGAAGGTGTATCAAATACTACCTTAACGTCAGCCCATATATATCCCAGAAGGCCGCCGCTCACCTTCAGATTTTCACCCGATGCGGTCACCTTCTGTCCATCCACAACTACCTTTTCTATATTTATAGTGTTGTAAACAGTACCGTTACCGTAAAATGAAGACCCGATAAGCCCGCCTGCGGGAAGTATCGTGGCAATATCACCACTCTTTGTCTCTCCCGCAAGTTTCACATCATAGCAGTTCACTGTAACTGCTTTATCATCACCCACAAGAGATCCTATTATTCCGCCGGCATATATATTATTGTAGTCACACTGTTCTACATCGGCTGGGACATCGGCTACATAGAGTACTGCCTTCGACACAATTCCAGTATCTTTTCCAAGTTCCACCGTCAGCGCATTTGTGATGCCTCCGTATAGTCCTCCGGCATTCACTGATTCAACTTTTCTATTCGTTGAGACTGACGATACCGTGATCTGTTCAGTCAGCGTAACCTTATCAGCTTTCACTGCAGCGGTTCCCTTTACCTCGCCTGCAAATCCGCCTATATAGAATTTAAGCTTAGTATCGCCTACATTTCTGTCCCTGCCCATGGCATTTACATTTATACTTCCGGCAATTGTAAGATCCTTGACTGTCGCACCATTTGCAACAGCAAATATTCCCTGATGAGTATGTCTGCAGACCTCTCCCGCGCTTCCCTTTTCAGCCGGAGCATCTCCCCTGTAGCCGTAGAGTTCACCTATCGCAAGAGTTATGGTATGCCCTGCTCCGTCAAATATTCCGCTGTATACATTTCCATCGTCTGCATTATCTCTGGTGAGACCGTAGATTCCACTTCCGGTCAGATCCACATCACCTGAAAGCTTTATATCATTTTTGTATAGATCACTCCAGGTAGAAGTCGTGATGTCTGACCATGCACTGAAATGTCCCTGACTCTGCCATGCAATGGCAAGAAGAGCAAAATCCTCCGTACCGCCTATCTGTAGCACTCCATCGCTATAAAGAGAAGTCGTGCTCTGCTTTACCGTCACCTTGTGGGTAACTGGATCCATGGATATCAGATCATCTGGCAGACCTGCACCATCCTCGCTTGCCTTTAACCTTATGACCTGACCATAGTTTCCTATATCATCAATATCTCCATGCTGATTTGCATCATCCTTGAGCTGATCTCCGCGCTTTACTCTTATATATTTCCAGCCATCTCCATTGCCATCCCCTCTGGCATATATCAGAGAATTTTTCTGACATCCAACCAGAAGGCCCACTGTGTAGCGATCTGTATAATACACGCCGGACATATCCGTGGTACCGCTCAGCTCTATAGCACTTCCAGGCTCTGTCCATCCTGCTATGCCGCCGCCTTCCCAGATCTTCTTATCATATTTCCCGTAGTAACAGTCTGTTGTCAGAGACACCTCACCCATGACCTTAAGAACACTGTTTGAGCAAACCCTGCCTGCCACACCGCCAAATCCTATTCCATCTCCAGATCCAAACGGATTGTAAGCATATATATCGACATTCGCCACCTGAACATAGACGTCTGACTCGATCTTACCTATAATGCCTCCATAGAAGTATGTCTTTTTGTCAGCATTAGCTCTTGAATTAACCTTAAACTGCTTTCCGGATACCGCTGTATCTATTATGAGTGAATTGCCGGAACCGGATGTCTGTGTGACGATACCTGCGATTCCTCCGTATGAGGTTCCAACTCCTCCATTTGTCTCTGTGGCATCTCTGTCTACATACAGCGCGGTACCCTTCAATGTATATGCAGCTCCTCCTGAGAGGCTCAGTTTACCAAATACGCCTCCTGACACACTGCCGCCTGATTCCTTCTGATTGCCTGCACCGCCACTGGTCTTGAGCAGCACTCTGTTTGCATCGCTGTCGCCGATATATATCCAATCAGGATACTCAGCCGTCTCCGACGCATTATATGTTCCAAATGCTCCGCCTGTATATCCGCCGATCTTATTCGAAGATACCTTTGCACCATTTATATTCACCTTGGAACCTGTGGTATTTACAAAGACTACGTCTGTTGCACATCCTGCTATTCCGCCGACATTGTTCTCTCCCTGTATAACTGGCTTGGATAAAGTGAGTTTACCGTCAAACTCAAGGGATGCATCCTTATCCATCTGTCCAGCCAAACCACCTGCATTGCTGGCATTAGATGTGACATTCATGCCTGATATAGTCTGTTCAGCAGCCAGTTTGATGCTAAGTCTTGTTCCAGCCTGCATATATCCAACAAGACCACCCGCATAACCCGTAGTCGATGTTATCTCAACGCTGTTCGTTGGAAGTGTACAGCCATTCAGCACTACAGATCCGCTCTGCAGTGTATTGCATATAAGTCCTGCATGTGAAGTCCGCTCCACAATTCCATTTGCAGCCCCATAGTTTAGATTGCTTACCTCAAGGGTTCCGTTTTCTCCGCTGACTGTGCCAATAAAGTTACCCATGGTATAATCACTGCCACCAGATGTTATCGGAACACTTATCGTATGTGTTCCAGCATCCGAGAATATGTATTCATCCGCATAAACCGATATCGAGCTGTCTGTGCCTCTCCACTCTATGCTGTTTGCTGTCACATCCGCATCTGATGTCACAACACCAAATATAGCATTATTGATCTTTAACGCAGCGCCTCCTGCTGACAGCTTTTTCCCAAATGGGTGCGTCTCATCTCCGATGCTCTTATAACTGTATGTATTTCCATTCCATTCAACAGTTTTGGTGAGATCCGCATCTCCCGCCAGTTTTATGTTGATATTCTTCTCGGCAAGAATCTCAGGCTTGAGATTGGACACAAGAACCATAGCCTCCTGTGATGTGGCTGTTATACTGTCACTTGTAATCTCGATGGATGTATTTCCCGCCAGATCATCGAGGGTAAGAGTTCCTGTCTGGGATGCCGCAATGTCTGCCACATCATTTGATTCACCACTCTGACTATCCACATCATCTGATTCACTGTTATGATTATCCACATCATCTGAAACAGTATCCTCTGTATCCTGAGTCTCTGTTGTCGCATCTTCTGTGCTGACATCCTCAGTATCAGACATATCTGTACTCGGCTCCTCTGTGCTGACATCTTCTGAACTGTTCTCCTCTGTACTTGCGATATCTGTACCATTTTCTTCAGAATTGTCATCGTCAACTGCATTTGCCATATATTCACTGTTGTCCTGATTCTCTACCTGACTGGCTGTCTGAGTATACATGTGTTCCTGATATGCTGATCTCGCCTGAACATTTGCCGGCATGGAACTCACTATCAAGCTCGCTGCCAGAAAGCCTGCCAATATCTGTCTGTATCTCTTCACCTTGCGTCTCCTCATGTATCTTATCTATACTTACTGCCCATCTTGGACATCATCTATCTGGTTACCATCTACGCTTATATACTTTTCCATCTCATCCCATGTATCAGGAAGTTCTTCCTGAGGTGATGTGAGGTAAAATGGGATCATATAGTCACCCATTCCGGCGGACTGATCCATGACAAATGTCAATGAACCTTCACCGTTTGAATTCTTTTTAACGTATTGGCATATATTATCGGTCTCCCTGTCTGAAATCTTTTTCAGGAAGAACTGATCTATCTCCAATATATTCGCATTCCACGTTATTGTTACATTTGCGCGACCTGCTGATATGGACACCTCATAATTAAATGCATCATAGTCCTTGGGTGTTCCCGTGGAATAATCCGCAAATACTCCCTTACATGTAAATTCCTGCACCGTCGATTCTGTACACGGAGCAATAACCGCCGCAAGCAGCTGATTGCCGGTGACAGACAGATTTCTCGGTGTTGCCACAGCCGTGATCCTGATCTTATCCAGATCAGCCCCAGCTATAGTAACTGTATAATGATTGGCATGCGGTGTACGACCGATGAGCGTCACGCCATCGGAAGTTGTTGTATAGACCTGCTCATCACCGTCATCTGACTGTCTTGTGAGCGCTGTATCCTCAAGTTTAACGCTGTATGACTCCTGTGTTCCACCTGCCAGCCTGATCTCCATATCGTAGGTTATGTCATTTTCATTTATAAGGCTCATATTTCCAAGCACATAATTGTACACGAAAATATCTATGATCAGTTCAGCAGCCTCCGAAGACTCATTGCTGTACAGTATGACCTTTCCTGGGTACTCTCCCTTGTCCGCGGATGTCTTTGTGCAGTTTCTAAGATAATTGGACGTAAATCTCACAGTCTCATTATCCCTGTTCCTGACGACCGCTCTCATGTGTCCCTGGCTTGTATACGCCGCAAATGTTCCTCCTACCGCGAGCATTACACAGACAACCACTGCTATTATCACTATTAAATTTTTATGTGTAGGTCTGTACGTGATCTTCATACTCCATTCCTTTCTCAGCGATATGTTATGACCTAATTATTTCTTGCAAGGATGTAGAATATATCTGTCTCCTTTGTGGTCTCTGTCCAGGTTATTTCAACCACATAATATGTGAGATATTTTGTAGTTACGTTTGCATTTGTCTCATCTCTCAGATCTGATTCCTGGGTCTCATCCGCCAACCAGTAAAGTGGCTCTGCATGGCTCTGGACTTTATCATAATCCTTAAAATTAGAGCTGTGCATGGATGAATCAGCATATTTATATCCGTCTTTATTTGATTTTAAATTTATATATTTCCCCTCCAACGGGCTACTGCTGTCATATGTGTATGTGTAGCTGCCATCAGTGATCGTTCCTGCCGTTCCCGCCGCAACTCCATTCACCTCTTTTGCCCTATACAAATTGAACTCCAGACCTTTAAGGTTTGTTGTATGTGCTATCTCAAGCTGATGGTTTAACGCATCACTGCTGACACTCACAACCCTGCGTATGGTGACCTTTCCATCTTCATCCACATCATCGTCCGTGTAGGACATATCAAGGGATGCCTCCGCCTCACCATGAGGACCCAGAATCGCTATTGCAGTTGGAGCTTTGATCTCCACAAGCGTTGCCATATTCGCCCGATCTGTAAACCATGCAAATGTCGCCGTCACGAGCAAAGCCAGAATGACAGCCATCGTCACCAGGGAACGCACGAGCATCACTTTATCAATATTCTGTTTTTTCCTCTTCCCGGCTCTGTCTCCCATCTGTTGTCTCCCGTCTTATCACTCCACCGCAGCACTGATGAACACATATCCCGCCTGCGTTCCAATATATTCATCTGCCTGATTATAATATTTGTCACAGGTCTTTAGCACTTCGTCCGACATGTCACTGTCTATTTCTTTATCTGTTACCTTCTGTACACTCTTGTCATTGCTGTAAAACAGCTTACTGCCACCAGATATACCCATCTCTTTCTGTGCATTTACGAAACTGAGCAATGCTGTATAATCAGCATTTTCAGATGAGATATCAGAAAACAGATCCCCGTTCAAACTGGTTGAATTATATATAAAATTTCTGAAATACTTTGGCCATACCCAGTAAACTGTGATCTTGTACAGCTTGTTCTCCTCAAATTCGCCGTCCGACAGCCCGGCATCATTCGCTGTGATGGTGAACACGTTTCCATATGTTCCAGCATCCTCCGAGTCCTCCCCTGCAGCCTTGACAGGTGGGATCCAGCCACTGTATCCATTGTCATCATCGAGATTTCTGAACATGAGGATATGTCCATCTATCATATTCTGCAAGACTTCATCCTCCGAGCGTCTTGCTCTGACGGTCGTCTCATCTGAATCTCCAATACCGTCTCCCAATATTCTGTATGCCTCAGCCTTGAGCGTGATAGTCATGGACTTGAGTCCAGATTTTCTCGGAATGACATAAAACTCCAATGTTCCGTTGGCACCTGGCTCAACTACGGTCTGACCATTCTGATACCATGCTATTCCGCTCAGGCCAAGATAATAACTTTTGCTTTTCCTCACCCACGACTGGGTCTCTATATCATAATATTCATCAAATTCTTCCGACTGACCGGCACTCAATTTAGTACTATTCGAATTGTCCTTGAGATAATATTTCTCCTCAGGGATCTGTCTTTCACCAGTGCTTGCGAGTTCAAATCTGCTGTCCGTCCCCGCCGACACATCACCAGTTCCACCCTTTATGACATTGTTTGCCACAAACCAGGCAATACAGATGGCGATGATGGCGATAAGTGCAGTCACAGCCAGCACCAGACTTCTCGTCGCCTTTTTCTTGTCCTGCTGTATCTCCTGACGGAGCTCCTCACTGGACATCTCATCAAGATCACCGTTGCGGTCAGTCTTTTGCAATGTATTGTCTGCATCTGCCATCATCACTCACCTCCTTTATAAACACCTTTAGGGACATAGCAAAACAGGTCTTTTTCGCGCATATCGTGCTCCTGTTTCACTTGTCCCTTTTAATATCCTTCTATTCGCCTGCTGCGACACCTGCAAAATGCACCGCCACATCATATGTCGCCGTATCCTCGGCGGCCTCATTGTTCACACAGTCTGAATCTGTGCCTTCCATCCAGATATATACCCGCACCTTGATTCCGTTGTAGCCGACCTTGGCAGCAATCTTCTCCGTGTTAGGGTCAACCACATACGCCTCACCATTCTTCGTGGCCGTCCAGGTATTATTATTCTGATCTGTGTAGGTCGTATCATATATATACGGATAAGTCACTGACACAGGTTTTAACTTGCCGTCAGCACCTGTTCCTATACATGACCAGCCACCTATTGAATCGGAATCATTTCCACGGCTGTCCGCCGTTTCCTCATAAGGTGCATATACCACCTTCAAAACCTCATCACCGATATCCGTGCCATTCTCATCCATATCCTGAACCGTTATGCCCACCCTCATGGACCTTGGAATGGTTTCTGTGGTGGCAGTTCCATGGATGTTGATCTCCACCGGCTTGCCCTCCGAGGCATCCAGGTATACGTCTGCGTAACCGGATTCGGTTATGGTATACAGAACATACTCACTTTTTATGTAAGCATAATGAGGATCACTATCAAGTCCATACTGCCCAGGCTTTGCATCATCATCTGCCGAGAACGTTGGTTCATAGTATGAAGTAACCTTTCCTGCGCTATTCCAGCCTCCGCTCACATACCAGGTCTTTGCATCATCAGTCGAAGACGGGCTGATCTTGCCACCCTCAGTTGATGCCGCCAGTGACAAATGACTGTCTCCGTGCTGTGCGCCATCCTCCGCAGTTGCTATCTGGAGTATGAACCCATTGGTTGTGGCACTGATACTGGTTGTGGTTCCCTGAACCCTGTTGTTCACCACATACCATGCGTATGTCGCCGATGCCAGAGCCGCAAATGCGATTCCAACCGATATTATCGAAACTATTAACTTTTTCCTTAAATTCCTGATAGAACTATTCATATGTAGCACATCCCTTCATAAAGTACATGTTATATATGCCAAAATGCAGAATACGGATATTCTACCCTTTGGCATATACCCCGCACCACAACTGCGGGATATATGAATGTGTCCTAGTTTTTTCAAAAGTACGGTATTACTTTGTTTCCTCACCATGTGTAACAGGGGTAGCCTTAAATGTTACTGTAACACCACAATCGTCTGAAAGACTTGTCAGGTTGTCAGAGTAGATCTTTCCATCTGCACCATCATAGTATACATATACATCAACTTTTGCATCCGCATCTTTCTTTACAGAATCTGCAATAACCGTTGACTGTCCTGAAAGAGCTACCTCATCAGCGGCTGTTGTCTTATATGTCTCAACCTGAACACCCTTTTTAGCTGTAGCATCATATCTCCATACCTGCCAGTTAGTGCCACACTTTACAAGAACTCTCATGGCATCTGCAATAGCAGCCGATGGAGCTGATAAACTGATATCTGAAACCACAAGATCCTTAAACTCTCCATCGTATGTACCTGTACCTATATAGAACGTGTGAGTTATAGCATACTTCTCAGCAACGGCAGCCTCAGCTGAACCTTCAGCTTCATCTGCGCTCTTGATCTTAAAACGAGTGTCTGCCTTCTCTGCCGATTTGCCTGTCTCTGATGCATACGCTGACTCCCACACACCATTGGCAATTACCTGCGCAGGGTAGAGCGCGGCTGTATTTGGTGATGTCTCATTATCATCCACATAGCTGAAATTGTCCTTTGACTTCTTTGATGTAGTTGTCTTATCAATAACCAAATAAGCTGAGTTAGACTGAGCACTGATAGCTGTTGTTGTACCAGTAACCTTATTGTTACTTACAAACCATGCGTAAGTTGATGATCCGAGAGCTATGGCAGCTACAAGCACCATCGCGATAGCAGCTACAAGCTGTTTCTTGAGAGCTTTTACGGTTTTCGTATTTTCCATAATAATCTCCTCCTCTTTCATTATTAGTTGTTCGTTGTTTAAACATTGTTCTCTGAAACTTTCCGAACAGGACATATCGTCTGTCTGCCCATACATTGAAATCAAACTCTCACCGGGCCCGGTTGAAAGAGTTCATCTTCACCGTATCCGGTGAGGATTTCATTTCACTGCAGGGCACCTGTAGATATCTTCCTTATTCAGACCGTTTCTATATATAAACATGATATATACAGCGGTTGTGGAGCCCCATATATCCTGAATATATCTAATACATCCTATTGTATTTTATAAGATCAATTTTGCCACCTGGTCTTTACTGTTTCTTAGCCATCGATGCAGACTGATAGCCTTAAATTCATTACTTATTTCTTCTGTTGTCCCAGGTGATCTCACCATCACCATAGTAACTGCCATTTGGTGCATCGTTTCCTGCGGCATTGATAGGCTTGTTGCCCGTCAGGGTATCTTTGATATCCGTAATGAACTTCCACAGAAGACTTGTGTCATCATCATAATCGGCATCAATTCTCATGCTGAACTGCACGCTGCCCCCTATGATCGAGTCGACACATTCAGGGTCATCGCCCTCCATCCAGATAACTATCGTATATTTGTCAACATTTCCCACAAGGAAATTGTCTTCCTTATATGAGCACACCGTTTCA
The DNA here is from genome assembly GCA_050874325.1 of Coprococcus sp. Classification (GTDB taxonomy): domain Bacteria; phylum Bacillota; class Clostridia; order Lachnospirales; family Lachnospiraceae; genus Coprococcus. Next base: position 37,065 of record JBNMKK010000001.1, read on the forward strand.
TCCGACTCAAAGTTCTCGCAGCCGTTCTCCGGAAGTCCATCCGAAGCGGGTGCCGCATAGACTATTCTCTTGCCATTTCGCCAGATGGCTACACGGACTGCCTTCTCTGCACCCTTGGCACATGAGTCCAGTGTAACTCTTGCCACATATCCGAGATCTTCCTTACCGGCATTCCTTATATAATATGTGTATGCCATATAGTTCTTGCCGTTATGACTTCCCTCCAGGTCGTCCACATCCTCCGGAATATCATCTATTGATATGTTGGTGGCATCAACCACGGCGTCCGCTGTCAGCCTCGCCGTAGCATCCTCAAATGTTCCCGTATCCGCTATGCTTATTCCCTTACGGTACAATTCAAGTCGGTTCAGGTTGATTGTGAAGTTTCCCATCTTCTCCTGCATAAATGCGACTATAAAAAGAATACTCACCACAAGGAGCAGTCCGAGCAGAGCTAGTCTCCATTTGTCCATTCGCAGCAGAGCCGCACCTATACGTCTCCTCTTTCTGTGAGGAACATACATGCTGACTATCTTCTCAGGATCCACATCCCCACCAGTCTGACTCATGAGTTCCTCAAGTTCCTGGATTCGAAGGATCTGTTCTTTTTTAGCTTTCCTGGAAAGCCGCCTCTCCCTGCGACTCATATGTACCCTGGTCTTTTCATCACCGACACCATCACGGGCATCTGCCATATCCTCAGACATGTCCAATGGATCTGCAGCCGCCGATGTCGCTGAAGTTTCTGCAGCTGATACATCACTATTTACTTTATTGTCAAGCTTTGAATCCTGTTCATTCTCTCCGGATCTTCCAGCTTTTTTATCCTTGTTATTCACCATAACTGTCACCAGTCAGTCATAAGCTTTAAAGCTTATACCTTTTCTTTACATATGCTACATAATTCTGCATCTGTCCGCGTTCTTCGAGGTCCGAAAATCTCAGCTGTATACCTGTGACAAATCTGTATGATCCGCCCTTCGGAAGTTCCCTGGTCCAGCACACGACTCCGACCACATCACGGGCATCCTGTCCATCTGACACTGTGCCTATACGCGGCAGGGTAAATCTGCATGATTCCCCTACATTAAACCACCTGTTCATATAGACCGCAAGACCATTATTGGATATATCGGCTGTTTCGCCTTTTTCCTTGTCTATTTCACCTTGTGCGTTGAGCGCCCATGTATCCTGCATATATGTGATCGGCAATTCAACTTTCATACGGACATCCACACGCTTTACAAACTGTCTGTTCTCCGCTACCCTTCGAACCTTCCAGTAACGTCTGATTCCCTCTTTCACCACATCATCAACATATCCGGCTACTATCTGAGCCTGTTCGCCCTCTCCATATCTGAAGAGTATCTTCTGAGTCTCTTCCGGTATGTACGCTTTAGAGTCCACCATAGGGATAGATACCAGAAACGCTGACTCATCAAGTGCCTTGTTAAAAGTACACATCATATTAAATTTCGGTTCCTGATTTGCAGGCACATCCAGAGCCGCCCTCATCTTTGTGCCCATTTTTATGTTCAAAATTCCAGCCATTTTTCTATCTCCCTTGCCATATTATCTGTTTAACTTTCTGAACACAAACGTCTAATCTCCCCATTTTTTGACTTTAACATTATATCATCTAAATAACAAGCCATTATATGGAAAAATGTCCTTTGTTCATGTCATAATATTTTCATTACAAACCCTCTTACTCTCCATTTTTACCACACCAGTCAAGAACATCTGCATAGGAATCCATCACTCCACCGTGCAATTCCCGTATTTTTTTTTCATCAAGTGCCTTTACCGCGCTCTCAAGTAACTGCGCCTCATCTCCAAGCTCCATAGCACCTATCGTTCTGGAGGTGCTCTTTACTGTATGTATCATTATCCTGTAATTATCCCAGTCACAGTTGTCATATGCCTTTTGTATCTCAGCCCTCTTGTCATCCGCAGCATACATGGATATTATCTCCCGCAGGAAAGCCTCATTGCCACCACAGTACATAAGCCCCTTCTCGTGATCTATATGCACTTCTCTTGCAGTACCATCTGGAGGCTGATTTTCATTTTCTTTAACTATGACATCATAAACAGCATTATCTCCACCGATATTTTCTTGTATATTTCCATCACTTTCGATCTCTGGATCCACAAGCTTTTCTTCCGGAATATATCTTTTAAGTATCTCTTCCAGCATCTCCGGTTGAACCGGTTTGCTTATATAATCCTTAAATCCTTCCGCAAGATACATCTCCCTGGCACCCATTACAGCATTTGCAGTCATAACTATATATGTACTCTTACCACACAGGCTGTCTCGCATCAACATAGCCCGCCTGAAGGTCTCCACGCCATCCATCTCCGGCATCATGTGATCCAGCAAGATGATATCGTACTTCTTTTTTCTGATAAGTTCCAGACACTCTGCCCCGCTGGTACAGGTTGTCACCTCCATACGAGTAGGCCCCAGCATCATCTTTACAACCTTCAGGTTCATATCATTGTCATCTACTACCAGTACGCTGGCTGTAGGCGCACACAAGGTATTTCTGTAGGTTTTTCTCTCTGCGAGATACTGTCTGTGGCGTTCATTGAAATCGCCCACTCGCTCATTGGACATACGCTCCTGTCGGAATTTGACTACAAATGTAGTTCCCTGCCCATATTCACTATGACATGTTATACTCCCCCCCATCATCTGCACGAGATGATAAGTTATCGCCAGGCCAAGTCCTGTTCCCTCTATAGAACGGTTATGTGGCAGATCAAGTCTTTCAAAATCTTTGAAAAGTCTGTTCCTGTCTTCCGGCTTTATTCCTATACCCGTATCCCTCACAGCTATGACAAGCTCTACACTTTGGTCATCACGGCTATCATCCTCCATATGAACAGTTACCTTTACAGACCCCTTGGGGGTATACTTAACTGCATTTCCTATAAGATTTATGAGTATCCTGCTTATTATGGACGCATCGCCTTTAAGATCATTGTAGAGGATATCCTGTACCTCAGCACTCAGCTGTAGTTTCTTTTGTCTGGCTCTTGAATCCATGACTGAGAGCACACTGCTCATCATCTGACTGAACTTATATTCCTCTGCAGCAATCTCCATTCTGCCGGATTCTATCTTGGAGAAATCCAATACATCCCTCACCAGTGCCACCAGAATATCGCTGGATATCTGTATGTCTCTGGCACACTGCATCGTGTGAGCCTCATGGGTCTCTCTCATTATCATCTCATTCATTCCAACTATAGTGTTGAGTGGAGTCCTTATCTCATGGGACATATGTGCCAGGAACTCTGACTTGGCATGATTTGCAACATCTGCATCATCCTTTGCCCTAGTCAGTTCATCATTCATCTGCTCTATCTCAGCCAGCTTTCTCTTGTATACCGCATTCTGAAATCTCACAATAAGACCGATCACCACACCGAATATGAGAAGGCTCTGGATCATATCCACATAAATACTCTTCTCATCTGCAAGCGCGATCACCAGATCAGGAATTTTATATGCCACTATATAGCACGCAAGCACAACCGCTATCTGCATACCCAGCATTACATAACAAAACACCCCATCTATGAGAAGGAAAGAGAATACTATCCCAATGTCAAACCAGAAACCCATACCACTGTATGCGCCTCCAGATGTGAAAAATATCACCGGGAAAATGATCAGAGTTATCACGAACACTATGGCTATAGCACTCTGTCTCACAAGTTTCTTCGCATTTGCAAGGTAGATGCACACGGCTAAAACTATGATTCCCAGGGCAACTGCAGCATCCTGTACCAGTGGAAGTTTCATTATCAGACACACTATAAAGCTGATGCATCCACCGATCACACCGCCCATAGTGATTATATTAAACAGAAGAAGCTGCATGTCCATATCATTGTCCAGCATATTTTTCCAAGATGTCCGACCGATTACTGTCTTACTATCATCAGTTCTTCTACAATCCACAGTCATCCCCCATTTCATCTGATAGACTTATACATCACCGCCTATATGTCACTAGCCTATTACTCCATACAGTGTCTCAAGGAACACTATAGGCAGGAACGGCTTGGTTATGTAATCCTCAACGCCAAGTTCTCGTGCTCTCGCTATGAATTTGTAGTCCTTGTATGCTGTGACAAATATGACCGGCGCATCCGTTATCTTTCGGAGTTTTTCCAGTGTCTCAAATCCGTCCATCTCCGGCATCTCAATATCCAGAAGTATGAGATCTATATGCTGATTTTCTACTATCTCTATAGCCTGCTTTCCACTCTCCGCCGCTATTATCTTGTAGAGAGGTTCATCCTTACATATGTTCTCTATCAGTCTGACATTTATCTTCTCATCATCCACAACGAGAATGTTGCTCACCATCTTCTCCGCCTGTCTCATGTGGTAATCCTCGTCCTCATCGATCATCTGGAGCATGATGTCCGCTATGGCTGGATCAAACTGACTTCCCTTGCCCTTTTCCATCTCATCACGAACTATCTTCTGAGGCAGAGCATATCTGTAACTTCTGTTGGATGTCATCGCGTCATAACTGTCCGCCACCGCTATTATCCTGGCACATTCAGGTATGTTCTCGCCCTTCAACCCACTCGGATATCCGCTGCCATCATATCTCTCATGGTGATACTTTGCCCCGACAGCAAGATCTGGAAATGCATTGATATTCTTGAGTATATGATATCCATTTACACAATGGAGCTTTATCATGGAGAACTCTTCGTCAGTGAGTCTGCCCGGCTTGTTTATTATGTTATCCGGTATACGGATCTTACCCATATCGTGCAGCAGAGCTATCTGGTATATCTCGTCCTGCTCCTTGATGGATCTTCCCATTCGTTTTACCAATTCCCGGCTGTACCTGGCAACTCTCACCGAATGGCCCTTTGTATACTTGTCCTTCGCATCTATAGTCTTGGCAAATGCCTGCATGACCATATTGTTGAGTTCTGTCAGTTCATTGTTGGTCTTGTCAAGCTGATTGAGAGTGGCATCTGTGTTCCTCTTTGACCTGGTACAGAAAAATACAATGATAATGTACAAAACAATACCTACGCCAGCATCATAACCTATAAGTTTTCTCAAACTCTGATACAGGTTCTCATTTGTGATAACCATGACAACATACCACTCATTCATGATGGAGTAACTGAACACTGTCACTTTTTTATCGTCAATGACAGCCTCAAATGACTTTCCATCATGGCTGATTATCCCATTCATGATAGCTGTATTCTCACCCTCAGCATAACTCTGACCTATCTCTGCTTTATCGGAATGTGTTATGACAAGTCCATTTTTGTCACATACAAATCCATATCCCTGCCCATTCAATTTGATATTCTCCGTGTCAGCCTGTATCGTATCAAGGCTCACATCCAGAGATATAACGCTCTCTCCGTCATAAAGCAGCTGACTCACCGAGACCATGATCGTGTCAGTCTGAGCATCCAGATACGGCTGTCCAAGCGTAGGCTCACCTGCTGCCGCAACTGCTGCCTTGTACCATGCACGATCCTGAGGAACATAGTCGGCATCCGGCTGCCAGCCAATACCGTCAAGGTATTCCCCATTTATCAGTCCATATATACCCGTAAACGTATCATCTATATCCTCAAGATAATAGCCTGATTCGCTGGTGAGAAAATCCAATATATCCTGAGAAGAACGGCCATCACGCATCATATGTTCAACCGTGATCTTTGTGACCTCCACAGCATCCATAGCACGACTCAGATACGAATCCATATGTTCCCTCTCTTGTTCCACCGTCTCCGCTCCAAGAGCAAGCGTGTCGTTCACTGATTTTCTGTAAAATGTCATGATAGTACATACTGACAATACAACAATAGCCGCAAAACTCACCACAAGCGTCAATATGTACTGCTTTTTACTCACATTCTTCATACTGAACCCCCTGTTCTATCTACCCCACCATACAAATATGACATTTGCATATAAACATTATTTTATCACATTGTTCAGCCATTGCAAAGTTTTATAGTGTTTTTTGTCGAATTTGCACAAAAAAACAACCTCCTGGCGGTTTCCCACCAGGAGGTCATCGATCCCCACCCCAAAGAGGCAGGCCATTGCATACATATTGTCAAATGTCGGCAGGCATTCGCCTCGCTGCCATTTGTAGATAGATACCGGTTCATTGAACCCTAAAAATGTCTGCAATGCTTTTACTGTGATTCCTTTCTGCTGTCTCACTTCCCTGATCCTCATGCCTGTAGCCTTAAGATCGATCATTGGAAAATTCGTCTGTGCCATAAAATATACCTTCCTTTCATAACTGCTATAAACCAGGTTCCACCATTATCCCCTGTTAAGTCCATAGCCGGGTAAGATATGTAAAATAATAAAAATAATAAACAAATCGACACCACTTTTGATCCATGAAGGAATCTTTGATCAGTATATCATGTCTAAACTACAGATTTAAAGTAAACCTGTGGTTTAATTTTTAAATTTATATGCATTGTTCTCTATCGACTTATACTTGCGCTACTGCTGTCTTCTTCCCATTATGCCAACGTATGCCGCAACCATTTCAACCACACCGTCCACACCTATCTTTACCTCATCCAGGCACAGATCATAGTGACCCGAATATCCCCAGTTCTCACCGCTGTAATAGTCATGGTAGCTGCGTCTTCTAGCATCTGTCTCCTCCACAAGAACCTTTGCCTTTCGCTCAGAGATACCATGCTTTTGGGCTATCCTCTTCACTCTTTTGTCGATATCCCCACACAGAAATATCCTCACGACATCCGCCCTGTCCTTGAACGCAAAATCCGATGCCCTGCCAACGACCACGCAATCCTGGCCTTCCAGCAGTTCTGCAAGAGCCTTTCCAGGCGTGGTATATCTCGCTGCCAGAAAGTCATCTGACACTGATGTCATCATGGAATCTATTGTTTTCTCACCAAAGAAGAACGGATACTTGTCGTATATTCCTTTCTTTTTCGCCAGTGCTGTTATCTCTTTCTTCGTGTAATGAGGTATTTTATACTTTTCGGAAAGTCTCTTTGCCACCTCATCTCCATCACATCCACATTCTCTGCCTATCGTAATGACCATATCCATGCCTCCTATTCTGTGGGTCATTTTATATTCTCTTTACCATCCGAATCTATTATATCACCCAGCGCAGTAAATATATGTTCAAGATCTATCGGCTTTACTATATGCCCATTCATTCCTGATGCCATAGCCTTTCTCCTATCCTCCTCAAATGCATTTGCCGTCATTGCAATGATAGGTATCTCAGACCTCGCATAATTTAATCCCCTTATGATCTCCGTTGCCTGATAACCATCCATATTTGGCATCTGTATGTCCATCAGTATCGCCATGTAATAATCTGAAGGTCTGCTCCTGAGCATTGCTATACACTGAACTCCGTCAGCTGCACGATCAATTATCAGTCCTTTCTCCTGCAGCAGGGTAACGGCAAGTTCTGCGTTGAGATCATTATCTTCCGCCATCAGTATACGCCTTCCCCTCATTTTATCTGCGACAGTCTCCCAGCTCTGATCCATACTTGTCAATACCTCTGTATTTGTCGCCACTGTAAATGGCAGAAGTATTATCGTGGTGGTTCCAACGCCAACTTTGCTCTGAACTTCTATCCTTCCTCCCATCATATCCACCAGAGATTTTACTATAGGAAGTCCAAGTCCTGTTCCATCAACTTTCGTTTCTGTACTTGTCCTCTCCCTGGTAAACTCCTCAAATATATGCGGAAGATATTCTTCACTCATACCTATACCAGTGTCAGATATTATGAATCTATATGAGGCACAACCTTTTTTACCCGTAGATACCTGTTCCACATTTACCGATATACAGCCCCCATCCGGAGTATATTTGACCGAATTACCTATCACATTTATCAGTATCTCTCTGACCTTAGTCTCATCGTAATTGGCAAATTCGTCCTTTACATGCACCAGATAATCACATGTAAGCTTTTTCCTTCCAGCCTCCGGCTCGAATACTGCCTTGATAGATTCCACTAACTCCTTCAGATTTCCAACATCCTCATTGAGTTCTGCCTCGCCACTCTCTATCCTTGCCATCTCAAGCACCTGATTGATAAGCGACAACAGCACCGACCCCGAGGCATTTATCTTGTCCGTGTAATCATTTACCTTCTTCTGATCTCCTGAATGTTCCCTGAGAAGCTTTGTGAATCCGATTATGGCGTTCATTGGCGTCCTTATGTCATGGCTCATATTGAATAAAAATCTTGTCTTTGCCTCATTTGCCAACCTGGCATCTTCTGCTGCCTTTTCTATCTCCGCAGTATACACCTGCTCCTTGTAACGTCTCGTGGCATACTGCCAGAATACAAGTGCTATAAGTAATGCCACCGCCAGACACAATACACTTCCAAAAATGAGCTGCCCACCGGATATCCAGCCGTCCACCGGAACTATATCGAAATACCACACGTCATTCGGGACATCACAATTCACCTCTATCGAGTCCTTCAGATTACCATCCTGACAACTGGCTATCATAATTCTCTCGCCATTGTCATCTTGATTTCTCCACACCTGATAATGATATCCCGTATCCTCAAGCTTAGCTATCTCTGTCTCCTCTATGAATCTATCCCAGTCCAGCACCAAAAGAGAGAATCCCCAGAACTTACTGTCACCACTGGAATCCTTTACATATACCGGATCAAACAGCAATGCTCCATACCCACCCTGTGTGAGTTCAAACGGACCTGCTATGGTATAACTGCCACTGTCCCTGGCGACTGCAGCCTCACGCCTGCGTTTTGGATTGCCCAGCATATCAAGCCCCAGTGCAGCCTCATTCCCGTTCAATGGGTACACCATATTTACAACCCCATCTTCAGCCATTTCTACGGCAACGATCACGTTGTCGCCATCCACCAGGAAACCTCCCAGACTATCGAAGTTGCTGTCTCCTATCTCATATCCGGATTCTATCATGCTCTTTAACATATCCGTCTTTGACAGATACTTGTCTATCTGTGACTCTATACGCCTGATAGTCGACTCCGTCGTATAAGTTGCCTTCAATTTCTCCTGATTCTCCGTATTCAAAAGCTGAAGATGAACTATAGCATTCAGCACCAAAAACGTCAGCACAAACACCAGAACTGTCCTGACCTTTATGTTTCTTTTTGGAGTATTATTTGTACGGGGATTCTTTTTGCGCTTATCTTTTTTTCCTTCGGTCTGCTGTATATCTGTCTTATTCATGCACTTTCCTCATCGTATAATTATAATGTCTCTGCCTTGCCGACACGTTTCATTTATTATATCACTTTTTGGCCAAACCGTCTGCCGGCATTGTGTTTTATCCATATATTTGATTTACAAATCCTCCAAGCCATGATACCATCTAAAAAAGATTACAGGGAGGGTTTTACATATGCCAAATATCGTATGGAAAGACAGAAAGCGCACCTTATTCGGGCTGCCTTGGTCATTCACCAAGTACAGTCTGTCCGATGACAGACTTTTTATAAGCACAGGTTTTCTAAATACCAAGGAAGATGAAGTCCGCCTCTACAGGATCATGGACATCTCGCTGAACCGCTCACTCGGTCAGAGAATGTTCGGTCTCGGCACCATCAAATGCTGTTCAGCCGACAAGACTCTCGGGGATTTTGAGATAAAGAACATCAAGAAATCCAAGGAAGTAAAGGAAAAGCTCTCTGAGATGGTTGAGGATGAGAGAAACCGCAAGAAAGTCACAAGCCGTGAATTTATCGATCACGAGGACGGTGATTTCGACGATGGACATGACGACATGTAAACGTGTTGGATCACACATATGAAAATTTAATTTTCGGCATCAAAAAAGCACGCTGGGTCACTCATTTTATGGGTGCCAGCGCGCTTGCTGTATTTCTGTTCTTTCTAATACCGCCTCTATACATTCTGCCAGAGCGATTTTCTCTTTCTGAGGTTTACCGGAGTAATGATACATAATATGTCTCGTATCCATTACTATACCCTGGATACGCTCATAATACTTTTTATTGTTTCGCCAATCTCCCACAGCCTCGCCAATATTTTCTATCTCAGACGTCAATTTAAAAATATTATCTTCCATGTTATATGGCATGATAAATGCATTGAACAACGAATTATGGTCTATTCCTTTATATTTTTCCAGATACTCACCATATGTGATCTGTTTGCTTATAGACGAACCATTTGGCAGATGATCAGGATCTCCCGTACAACCATATTTGTAATATTTGGAATCAAGAATATAATATTTCCCATTGTATATCATGATGGTATCCGGCATCAAAGGACGTTTTTCCTTACATTTGCCATAGTCGAGCAGCCATCTTGAACGCGGGAAATATTTATCCTTGTCCTTCTCACCAAATGCTCTGTCGACCAGTTTCTCCCAGACTCTCTCAAATTTATCTGTCCCAAAATAGAATTGCCTGTCCGTGGTACGCTCATCGATATATTCAAGCATGTCCTCCATCCCCTGGAACAATGCCTTTTTCCTGTCATCATTGGTGGATGCAAGTTTTCCCTGAAGGATTCTGATCGAGGTCTTAACGTCCGGATGTGATCCGGGTTCTTCCGGCATATATGGCACATACAGCCATCCAAGACATCTGAAAGCCTCGTACACACAAAATCTGTTTATCTGTGTGATCTCTTTGTTGTAATTTGGAGTCGAAGATCTCACTTCAAACTGTGTGTACACAAAAGATGTGATACCGTTCTTTCTCTGGATAAGTGGCATCCTCTTCTTCGCAGTCCTTGCCCAGTCCTGTTTTCCTGCAGACGCCGTGACATAAACCTGTTCCTTTTCAACATAATATGTACCGCCGATCGAGAAATAGTATTCTATTACGGTTCGATACGCATTTACAGGGAATTCTACCTGCTGACGGTCTGCAAATCTGCTCACGGCAAGCAGCCGTTCATCCTTTGTAGTAAACTCAGCCAGCACATTTATCAAGTGCTTGATATCCGCTCTTATCCCCGCATCCGTATCTGGCAGCCTATAGCCTATGGGAAAGCAGACCATAGCGCCATCAGAATCTACCTTGATCCCGACGAAATCATCGTCATCTTTGTTGGTGTTAACATGACAGCACTCTCTGATTTCATATTCCATCACTGTTTTTTCAGCCAAATCCATTGTTTATCACCGCCTTAATCCTCTGATATCACAAGAGAATCTTTCACGCTGCTCTCAAACACCTTAAACCGTTCAGGGCCATTTGCATACATAAAGGCTTTGATGACCTCCTCAAGGCTTTGATAATTTGCTGTGTCAAAGATAACTTCTCTATTGAACTTGAAGGCATCATCCCACAGGTATTTTATAACCTTTTCAGGGAATTTTCTGTTCTGTCTCATAGCCTCGCGGATAACTGTGAGCTGATCTTCCTCATCATCTGTGAGCCGCCCCTTACGAGCCTTTTTCCGGAGCGAATCGTAATCTTTAAGATCTCCCATATTCTCGTTAAACTTGAGATCTCCGGGATGAACAAAATATGCTCCCAGTCTCTTGTCCTCCGAAGAGATCATACCCGTACCATTTCCCGTCACAATCCTGTTGATCTCCGTACAGAATCTTTTCCATGTCACTGTAGTGTCAAGGATCTCTGCGTCAGCAAACTTCGGATCAACATCTGCAAAATCATTTTCTACAAGGCGCATATCCCATCTGCGCTGAAATGCTGTATCCAATGTAAATACATTCTGATCAGATGTGTTCATAGTACCGATGATAGAAAGGTTTGAAGGTATGCGGACCTTTTCGTTCTTTCTGGCTTTTCCATATACCTCTTCCGCAATATTTGTGTTTGTTATGCCATACTCACTTGTGCCTATCGGGAATCCATCATCACCTTCATCAAGCACTTCTGTCTTGCGGTCTAACAACTGGAATATCTCGCCAAATATAGCCGGCGCATTGCCGCGGTTGATCTCCTCTATGATAAGGATGTAATCCTTGTCAGGATGAACATATGCCTCTCGGAGAATACTTGTAAATGGTCCCGGTGTGAACCTGTAACTCACCTGACCGTCATCTGACACATCAGGAAGTATCTGTCCCACAAAGTCAGAATATGTATAGTCCGGATGAAAGACCAGACGCTCCGTCACACTGCCCGGCCTGCAGTATTCATTCTTTATCGTCCAGCTCTTACCCGATCCCGGGACGCCGTACAGCAGCACATTACATCCTGTTGTCACCCTGTCCTTTTCCCCATGGATATTTCCGGCGTCAAGCAATGATTTTGTGGAACCAATAAATTCCACGTAATCATCTGCCGTGAATGTCTCCGGGCTTTGCTCAAAAACAAAAACTTTTTTTGCGACCTCATCCAGTCTGTCCATGTTAAGCCGAATACCGTTCTTATCGATCACCAGTGTATCCAGCTGTTTTAATGCCTGTATAAGTCTGTTGTCAAACTTAGCCTTGTACTTTTGAAATTGCTCCTCCGCATCACTCTTATCTTCCCTGAGCAGCTTGATAAGCAAAAGTGTCTCCAGAAATCCCTCAAACGTCTTTGTCGTCGCCACCAGATATCTGTACTCGGTCATGGACATGGAATAACTGCCTGTTCCCCGTCCAAGCTCAAGTAAAATCTTATACAAAAGCATAACCGGATACAGCCTGTAGTTTCGTCTGACACCCTGATATTCCTCATCGATCTGTGAACTTATATACATTTTCTCAATCTGTCTCTGGATTATATCAGTATAGAGATGCGTGTGTTCATACTCCCCACCGCATCTTCCTGTGATCTCCCTGAAACTGTCAGTAATCAATGCATCCTCGTATTTTATCGATGTCATTGCTATCAGACCGAAGAATACTGCAACTCTGAGCGCACGGTAGTTGTCAGAGATTTCTATATTCGGTTTGACTGCCGTCAATTCCCTGACCTTCATTCCAACGAAATCCTGCAAACTGACATTTGTTTTATTTGTCTGATATTCTTCCAAAAAAGAAACCAGATAACATATACTGTCAAATGAAGTTGGCTGTTTCACCAGATACCAACATTCGTATTTATCAGCTTTTTCAAGCTCATCTATTTTCATCTGCAGCACAGGATTCATTTCATTCTTCCTCCGTTTCTATGATCTTTCTGACAAGCTTTGCCAGAAAGAAAGATATCTTAGGCGGCACCGCATTGCCTATGGTCTTACATATGGTCGTCTTGTTGCCAACAAATACAAAATCATCCGGAAAACTCTGTATTCTCGCAGCCTCCCTCGGGGTCAGCGTCCTGTCCTCAACAGGATGTATAAATCTGCCTCCCGCCGGAGTGTCAAATCTCGTAGTTATCGTAGGCGCCTGCTCGTCCCAGCACAGCCTGCCATACGATCCACTGTGTACGGAATTTATCTGCTCATCCAAAACTGTGAAGTTCTGCCCGTTTTCCACCCGGCGCATCCTGTCAACCGCTATCTTTGAGTGGTTTGTTTTCGTATGATTGCTCAGTGTATCACTGCCACATGACAGATATCTCTCATAATCGGTAGCCGGTTCAGGATTAGGTATGATACCATCGACTGTCGTGTCTGGCATATTGCCTATTGCATCCTCCACCGTCACCTTGTCAAAATATGTAGGATATTCTTTTTTCATATCCTCCACTGTCTCATTCCAGAGACTCTCCACATCAACATTGTCAATGGTTGTTCCTATAAGGATCATCCTCTCTCTCTTTTGAGGGATCCCGAATTCCACAGCCTTAACGATCCGATAATACAGGTGATATGGCTCCCCATCCAGCTTGTCAGAATCTTGAAAGATCTTTTTTATCTCCTCAAAGATCCTTCCATTTTGCATCGTCATGATGCCCTTCACATTTTCCATGATAAACACTTTGGGCTTAACGGTTTTTACAACGTTAAAATAGTGCTTGAAAAGATAATTTCTCGGATCATCGATAAATCCTTCCCTTATTCTGGCTCCTGCCATGGAAAACCCCTGACACGGAGGACCTCCAATGATCACATCTGCGTCCCCTTTTTGAAAAATCCCCGATCGATCTATATTCCTAATGTCGTCCACTATCATGTCCACTCCGGGATGATTTGCCATATAGATATCAGCTATCTTTTTATCGAATTCAACAGCTTTTTTTACTGTATTTCCATCTTTGATAAACCCCTGCGATAAACCACCGCATCCTGAAAACAGATCAATCACGTCCATTTTCTGCACCTCCTCCTATCCTGTATCTGTAAGAGAAGTTCTTTATATAAACGCTCTCCTCATCTGTCAAACCATATAAAGCGTTTATATGATCATCTATCTCGTGTATCACTTCCACGCACTCTTTATGTTTATATTCATAGTCGGTTTGTTTTGTACCCACAAAAACTTTCGTATCTTCCAGCATATGTTCCAACTCATTTGCCAATCTGTTCGTCACCTGAAAATCGACATCACCCGGAACTCTGAATCCTGTGAGTTCCTTTCGCGTGATGTGCCAGCAGTCGGATATACATATCCAATACCACCAGAACAGCGATGAGTTTAACAGACACATACAGAAATTCGCATGATCCTGACTTTGGCACATATATTTTTTATATTCTGAGCCTTCATGTTCTTCCAGAAATGCTTTGATCCAAAAAGCCGCTCTCATGTTCAGGAATATCGGGGCATCGTTTTTGTCAAGCATATCCATCAGTGTTGTTCTGTTTCCGGCTATCTTTCTGTAAATATCACTGTCAAGCGTGTTTCCAAGTTTCGGAATGAACCCATCCTCAGCAAATGTATTTTCAACCACCTCAGTTGAACTGAACAGACCACCTCTCTCCTCCCTGTACCAATATCTGTAATTCCCTGTATGGATACTCAGGGCATTTTCTGTATTTCTGCCAAATAATACACAGAGTTTCTGATGTACCGATGTGAACAGACAGTCCGGTCTGTCGGAATAACTCAAGATATATTGCTCTGCGGTACGCGCATACAACACGTCCCTTATCTTTTTCATTCGCGGAGTCGACACATAGGACAATGGGATCACAAATCCCATAACGCCCCCCTTTTTCAAATGCTGCGCCGAGTTGTCAAGAACATTTGCATAGATATTCCCATATTTCACCGACGGCTTAGATGCACTCCTGGAATCTTCAACATATGGAGGATTTCCGATGATGATATCATACTTTTTTCTGACATCTGGTTTTTTCGATACAAAATCATAGGAGGTGAAACAGCCATCCATGATAGCTGAAAGCCCCCTTATCTTCGAAACCCCATACCTGTTCAGTACACAGAGCAGCAATCTGATCTTCGTGATAGCTATGGAATCCTTGTTAAGATCATTCCCCTTCAATGTTGCAACGACATTTTCCACCATATCATTTGTCACATTTGGGTAATGCATATCCAGCAGATCTAATTTCTTCTCCAATGCCGCCAGCAGGAAAACTCCGGCGCCACAGGTCGGATCATATACTGTTTTTTCACAACAAAAACTATCGTATGGGATCTCATTCAGATCAAGCTCGCCGATATTATTCTCATCCAGCTCTCCACATGCCATCTTCACACTGTTTACGAGAATAAATTCCACTATATCTGTCGGTGTGTAATATACGCCCTTTGATTTTCTGATTTTTTCTTTTTCGTTTATATTGGACAATATTTCCTGAACCTCTTCATATGAATATGCATCCTCTTGTTCGTATGTATATTCAGTTTTGTTTCCCAATATCGTCCCTATCTCACCGCTGATTACGTCAAGTTCACTCTTACTATAATTCTGTACAAGATAACCATTTGTAATAGACAACGCGT
Organism: Coprococcus sp.; assembly: GCA_050874325.1. Classification (GTDB taxonomy): domain Bacteria; phylum Bacillota; class Clostridia; order Lachnospirales; family Lachnospiraceae; genus Coprococcus. The sequence continues at coordinate 52,894 of JBNMKK010000001.1, forward strand.
TCAATAACATACTGCCTGCCATGTTGCACCTGCCTTGTTTTTTTAGAGCTTCTAAAACTTGCTCAGCAGCCTGTCAACTCCCATCAATCTATAATACTCTATATATCTGGCAAAACCTTCTCCAAAATCATTAACCTTGGCATTTTCCTCCAGATAGCTATATTCCGCATATCCCATCACACTTCCCTCAGTTATGCTGTCCCAGTCTACAAGTTTCCTCCAGGAATCGGTATCCTCAGCATTAAGTTTCACTGCCACGTAATAATCTTTTTTCTTATTGTCAAACTGCTCTATATTGATAAGCAGACGTGAATGGATCTTTCTGAAACCGGTCTTGACATCTACAGTCTTGCCGTCTGCTGTCTTGAAATCATAACTGTCAACATTCGCCTCACCCTCATATATCTCTAACATGCCATCCGTGTCCACTTCCTTACCGTTCATCCTGAGATATTTCAGGAAAACCAGCTCTCCAAGCTTTCCAACATATGTCCTCTGTATCTCTATTTTCTGCTGCTCAGTGACATCTCCCGATGCCCTGATCTCAGATGGCAAGAGTCTGCTATACTGATTACCTGAAAGTATGATCGACTTGGCAAATCCCAAAGCCTGCTCTCTCATCTCCGGTGTGACATCAACTTTTTTTACTTTATTATCATAAAACTTCATCTGTGTCATATATTTAACCTCTCTTTTGTATGTGTAATCTTATTTTGTGTCCTCTGTGTGCAAAGAACCCCAATTACTATTATGTATAATTAGAGCCACAAATCAATCTTTTTCTTGATCTGTGGCTCTAAAAATGATTGTTTTTTATTATCTTAAGATTATGGCAGCCAGCTTATTCTGACCTCTTTGAGCTGTCCTGTCGTATCGTCAAACTCAAATGTGTATCCGCTGCTTCCCATATAAACCTCAGAATCTACACTGTACTTGACTATTTTGCCATCTTCTTCTGCATTCTCGCTGCACTTTTCAAGCAACTGATCCTTAGTGATAGTTGTAGGGAATGAGAAGTTCACCTGCTTTGCACCATCAAGCATCATCTCACTGATCTCTGCATTCATGCTGGCATCATAATCCGGGTTTGGCACAAAAAGGTGTGAATATCTTACATATGAGAGAACACAATCCTCCGCTTTCTGCTCACTGTCAGTAAAGTTGCTAAACATAAACTGCATCGTTACATAGTCATTTATGTCTGCTGTGTATCTGTCTGTTTCGTAATTTTTATTTACATTGTTGCCACTGTTATTGAGAGAATTTTGCTCAAATGGTATTCCGCCGTCTATAAGATCCTTCAATGTGGACTCACCTAAAGTGAACTTCTTTCCATTATATACAAATGCCCTGTTGTCAAGATCTGCATAATTCTCGCTAAGTCCCGATGCCAATGTAAAATCCTCATATACAGGCATTGTAAATTCTGTGGATTTCTCACTATCATCACCGTAATCGGTTTCATCTGCATATGAATCATCATATTCGGCATCAACGGCCTCCTCGGTTTCTTCCTCGGTTTCAATTTCTGTTTCGGTTTCAGTATCCTGTCTTGTTGTCCCTGCATCTCCGACAGACTTACCGTCATTTCCGCATCCTACTATAGAAATTCCCATAACCACAGTAATAAGTCCCGTAAGCAGCATTTTTTTGTTTCTCATAAATCAAGTCCTCCTAAAAATAAATATAGTGGCTTTATTATTAGGAGCGGCACCGTTTTTATCAATCCTCAATCGGTAGCAAGCAGGCAACTATGAGTAGCAAATTCATTTTACGGATGATTTTGTCACTTTTTTTCAATCTATCCTATCTATTTCTCTGTAATGTTCATGAATTTATAATATAAATCAATATCCATGGCATCTGTATTGTCATCTGCAAAACCATTAATGGCATATATCTCCCCATTTTTCAAATCAGCATACGCATTTAGAAAATATGTCAGTTTTCTATCACCAGCCTTTACATATAGAACTGAATATGCATAATAATAAAAAGTCACCCCATTTATCTCTCGCTGACCTTCTTCTACAGTTTTCGAAATACCAGCCCCGGTCTTTTTCTCTGCCATCTCTGCGGCCGACATCCATGTATATGGTACAATAGAAGTCATAACCTTAATCTTATCAACATCAGAATAATATGACTTTCCTGATATATCTTCTTTCAGAAGGCTGTAATTCTCCGGCACTTCATATGACAGGGAAGTATCTCCATTTTCTATGCAATCTATTTTCGCTGTCTCTGTCGTTTCTTCTTCCTGCCAATATGAACCTGTCATATCATTTGTTTCATCGGTTGGAACCGCTCTGGCAACAATGGCCGCAGTTTCATCAACAGCCTTTTTATAGATTCTCTCCCTCTCCGACCCACTCATCTCATCGACATCTATTCCATCAAATCTGATCGAAGTAAAAATGCGCTGACCATCCCCAGCATCACATATAAGCTGGCAGAAATATGATTTGTCAAACTCAGCACCGCGTTCATTTGCAATGCTTACTATGTATCTGATGTATTCTTTTCCCTGTATATCGAGTTTCTCAGGAAAAAGCTCCATCACGTAGCCGGAATCTTCAATGTTTTCTACAAGCTGCTCCCTGTTGTCCCAAAAGTCTGCCATTGTCTTATCCTCCACATCGATCTGTATCAGATAATCATCGCAGTTTCTTATGTTAAGGCAGCCACTCTCATGTATGATGGCAATCCCAACCGGCTCTACAGAAAACGCATATCCCTTAAACACTATATGCCACAACTCATTTTCCATCGCTGTATCAGATATTCCATTTTCTGTCTGCCAATTTTCATCTTCGGTGTTATACCTCAGCCATTTGCTCATATTGAAAACACCCATGAATCCAAGAGCAGCAAATGCAGCACCCACCAGCACGCATGCTGTTATGATCACGCAAACTATTTTCTTACATTTTTTCATCGATATTCTTATCCTCAAGTATGATCTGCAGTACGTCCTCTTTCTTCATCCTTCTTATCTCAAGTCCTACAAGGATCAAAAATACAACAAATACCATCAAGATCATTGATATTGTAATCAATGTAGAACCCTTGTAGTTTAGGAACAAACTATCATTGTTTGTCCCTGTATACAACTGTATATAGTCCCCATCCCTTATTCCCGGAACGTCCAGCCACACAGTATCCATGATCTTGCGGCCATCATCGCCGATGTATGCCAGATCTGCCTTTGTATACTGCTGGTACACTCTCTCCACGCGTACATTGTCATTCTTATTCGAATGACTGATCCACTCATTTCTCACAAACAGTACCGCCACCACCACTACACAAAACACGCATATGGCTGCTAATGCGCCAAATAATACCTTCAGTCTGACCAGTCTGTTCTTGCCTCTGAGGTTTCTCATGTGCACAACATTATGCGCCAAGTCACCTTTCCGGGGATTCATTTCCAATTCATCTGGTTCTTCACCTTTTCCATATATCAACTCGCCGACCTGAACATCCAGCAGCTCACATATGCACACAAGCCTGTCAAGATCTGGATACGCTTTGTCGCGCTCCCACTTGGACACCGCCTGCCTGCTGACACCCAGTCTCTCCGCAAATTCCTCCTGATTCATCCCGGCTTTCTTCCGGTATTCCTGAATCCTGGCGCCTATAAGCAACATCTGTTTTCCTCCTTTTTCCCGAATATTCGGATTGCTCGTTTCTTTTTTTATGTCAAGAATGTCATATAAATATAATTTTTCGTCTTCAGCATTTCCTGCCCACTCTCTTTCTGCCGTCTGCTTAATTTACGGTGTACAAAAAATCCGGAAGACAAACTATTTGTTCACCTGCCGGATTTTTGACATTATACTATATTCATTGTTTTATTAACTTGTCATATCAGAGTAATAACAATCTCCAAGGCCTAAAATACCTATAAAAATCGGATTTAACACCAGGAAACCTATCAGGAACATCAGACCATAACCAAAACTCTGACACAGTTTGAAGTATAAATACAAAGTAAATATAGCTCCAACTATCGGAATAAACGTAAGGACACACATCCATCCTTTGTATGCACCGATCAAATATTCACACATTAAGTAAACATTGTACACGGGAATAAATACCTTCCATCCTTCTATTCCCATTTTTTCAAAGATCTTATACCAGCATATACAACTGAAAATTATAAGTATGATTGATAAAGATATGATGATAAAACCTGAACTGTCCCCGTACGCCATAATAAAATTCCCCCTATGTACTTATTTTAGTTTTTCTCCCATAAACGTATAAGCACAGTTTAAGTGACGCCAATATAAATGTCAATAAGTTATCATTAAAACGTTATATCCTGTTTTTAAATACATCTCTGTCAAGATCTTTATTTTCTGCAATAAAACAATTACATTAGAACATTCATATTGTTAATAAGTTCTTTTAGAGAATTGGCAATTGGCTTATCTTCCACTTCGCCATCTACATCCATATTTTCCAAAAAAATGTTATGACTACTCACTTCATAGAGAACGTATCCCCCAGAATAACCAAGCCATCCTATAGGAATAAATTTTTTAATATCACCCATCTCTTCCCAATCTTCAGCCATGGAAATCAAACTATTTTTATAGAATAATATGTCTGCAAATATCCCTACATTAACTGTACAGGGAATCCCTCTCAAAATGCAGACGGAATTATCCGCTTTGTTTTCACGGATGTGACTAAAAGATGCATACAATCTTTATCAATTATTATCTGTTATTTATGTTATTCCCTAATAATTGTTCTCCCAGCCATTGAGATAGTAATATTACAAACATTATAATTTGGCATGCATTATAGTTTGACAAAACATCATGTTTTATAGAAAAATCACTTAAAAATAAAATTCCCAACAATACTAGAGCAAATACACCACTTCCTACTATCAGGTATATTAACATAAGTGTTTTTTTTATTATATTACTTTGAGATATTGCATTCCTGTACAAAAACACATACCGTATTACAATACATATTACGCTTCCAAAAAATCCGCAAATGAAAACTAGCAATTTTTCTCCACTAAGATCTGTATCATTATTTTGAACTAACGAAAGAATGAAACAGACAACAAAAGTCATGATAAATACATATATAGTAGTAATATTCTCAACAATTTTATATAATTTTGCCATAATCAGTTCCCCGTCATTTGCCCACATATGAATATCCCAATGGTGTTTGAGTTGTTTCTGATAAACTTTGATCTTTCGACCATCTAATATTCACATGATATACTCCACAATTCTCAAAGTTTTCAGCAGCACCAAACAACTTCAAGAATGCCATTTCGTCATTGTTTACCAATCCAATGCTACGCAAAAATGTATATTCCCTATTCTCCAAAGCCTATCCCCTGGGGTAAACCTCCGGTTATATCATCACTCTGCGGAAGCAGAAACACACATCCATTTTTCTTCCAAAATTGCAGAAACCTTTGATTTATTGGGCTTTTCTTGACAGAAGGCAGACCGTCTCCACATGCACCGTCCCAGGGAACTGATCCACAGCACAGGCCTTAGTCACATAATATCCATTCTCCTGAAGTGTCACCAGATCCCTTGCAAGCGAAGTCGGCTTGCAGCTAATGTACACAAGTTCATTCACTCCATAGTTGATGATCTTCGTAAGAGCCTTTGGATTGATTCCATCCCTTGGCGGATCAAGGACTATGAAGTCCGGCTTTTCTTTGATCTCATCTATGACCTTAAGGACATCACCCGCGATGAACTCGCAATTGTCAAGACCATTGAGTTCCGCATTTACACGAGCTGCCTCAACAGCCTCCTCCACGATCTCCACTCCTATCACCTTCTTTGCGACCGGTGCAAGGAGCTGCGCTATCGTTCCGGTTCCGCTGTAGAGATCGAATATGACCGCGTCCTTTGTGTCACCTACATAGGAACGCGCCTTGTCATAGAGTCTCTCCGCACTCTTGGTATTTGTCTGGAAGAATGAGAACGGCGATATCTTGAACTGAAGACCGAGAACTGTCTCGTATATATACTCTGTTCCATAGAGCAGATTTGTCCTGTCACTTATGACCGCATCTGCCATTGAGTCATTTTCTGTGTGAAGGATTCCCGCGATCTTTCCTTCAAGAGGCAGATCAAGAAGTCCTCTCACAAATGCATCAAGGTCAAGGGCATCAAGATTCTGTGTCGATGTCACGAGATTTACAAGCAGATCACCATTTGTGGCAGATCGTCTGATCACCAAATGGCGGAGTAACCCTGTGTGCTGCATCTTTTTATAATAAGGAAGTCCTGCTGCCCTGCAGAATTCCACTGTATATTTCACGATCTTATTCAGATCGTCATTTACTATATAACAGTCATCCATCTGGACTATGTCGTATGTGCTGTTCTTCTTATGAAGCCCAAGTGCCAGCGGACCATCCTTGTATTCGTCGCCAAATGAGAACTCCATCTTATTTCTATAGCCCTGAGTTACCGGTGACGCAAGTATCCCCTGCCACTCATAAGGATGCGCCTCACCATCGATAACCCCATCCAGAAGTCCCTTCACCAGTTCCTCTTTCACCTTCAGCTGATTCTCATAGCTGAGTGTCTGGTAACTGCATCCACCGCACACACCAAAATGAGAACAAACCGGTAATGAATCCTCAAGCTCCGATTTCTGCAGAACCTCAAGGAGTCTTCCGTCTGCCTTGCCCTTCTTGAGCTTTGTAATGCGGCATGAGACCTTTTGCCCCTTTATCGCACCCTTGACGGTCACCTTCCTATCGTCCATATGAAAACTTCCTTTGTTCGGAAACTCATATGTATCTATCACACCTTCAACTATATCATGTTTCTTCATATCATTTTACCTGCCATTTTAATCTCTCAAATATGCCCTACTCCCAAATGTTCTCCCAGAAACTCTTTCTCTTCTTCTCCTCCGGGGTCTCCAGCCTTGGCAGCTCATTTTCTGCAAAAAATGGTGTACCGTGCTGGTCGAAATCCAACAGCATATATGTTCCTACTCGGTTATCCCTCGGCAGTGCCAGACTTCCCGGATTCACGATATATGAATTCTTATAAGTCGTCAGATCCCGCCTGTGGGTATGTCCATACATCACAAAATCATAACCCTCTGTATCTATGAGTTCCTCCAGGTATGCTGTTCCGCTGTTCACTCCATACCTGTGCCCATGGGTTATAAATGCCCTCTTGTCTCCAATATTGAATTCATCATATATCGGGAGCTCTGCATTGTAGTCGCAGTTTCCCCTCACCATGTGGATCTCACAATTAAACAGATCGTATATGAGTTCTTCATCGCCTTCAACATCTCCCAGATGTATCAGCATATCCACATCTCCAACTATATCGTATATCTGCTCTATGCAGCTGCTTTTGCCATGTGTATCACTTATTATCAGGACTTTCATCTCTGCCCCCCTTGTTTAAAATCTAACAAACACGGTGATTCGCATTCATCTGCCATCAATTATTCTCTCTGTGCTTTCTAATGACATCCTTCATCAGTCTGAGCGCATTCCCTCTGTGGCTTATATCGTTCTTCTCCTCCGGGTCAAGCTCCGCTGTGGTCTTGCCCTTTTCCGGCAGGAAGAATATAGGATCATATCCAAATCCATTCTCGCCGCGCTCCTCATATCCGATGATTCCCTCAATGGTTCCGCGTGTCGTATACTCACTTCCATCCGGGAATACCGCTGCTATTGCGCACACGAATCTTGCGGTTCTCTCAGGATCCGGAACACCTGCCAGCTTGTCTATTATGTATTGGTTCTTTATGCGATAGGATGTGTCCTCACCAAGGAATCTCGCGCTGTATATTCCAGGCGCCTTATCCATGTAGTCAACCTCCAGACCAGAATCATCGGCAAGCACCAGACATCCAGTCTCCTTGCTGATCGCTCTCGCCTTGATAAGGGCATTCTCCTCAAATGTCTTTCCGTCCTCGACTATATCAACATTGATCCCAGCCTCCTTCATGGACTGTATCTCATAACCAAGATCCGCAAGTATCATGCGGACTTCCTTCATCTTACCTTCATTGCCAGTTGCAAATATAAGCTTATCCATATATACGACTCCTTTCCTACTCTACTGTCTTCGTAAATGCCTTCAGACACACATTACATTTTCTGTCCTTCTCTGCACTGTACCACTGATTTCCATATAGACTCAGATATCCCTCACCGTCTTTTATATCAAAACTGTCCGTCAGAGAATCCGCATCATACTCTATCGCTATCGGGTACTTCGTGTTCGGTGTGGTGATGTGTACCATGACCGCAAATTTCTTGCCATCGGCAAGTTTCTCTGCCTTGTCGAGATCCACCGTGTAATATCCTGCATACTCAACCTCACCTGACGCTACCAGCCTGCGATCTGCAAGGCTGCTCTCGTCCTCAAAATCCGTCACAACATAGACTTCGTATGTGGTCTTGGCTCCTGTTGCATAAAATGCCACCGCAGCCAGCTCCTCATTCTTGCCCGCCTTGTACACATTTGCAAAATATGCCTCTTCATTGTCAAATCCTAACACGCCGACCCAGCCAAGCTTGTCTGCCTGATATATCTTGTCATAGTTGTCAGCTGGCTCCAGTTTCGTGTATACAACGCTGGTCTCACATATATGCACATCATAATAAGATATATAAAAATATCCCTCTTCGCCAAAATCCGTACCCCAGCTATTCTTACAGATAAATGCACCGTCCTTCTTAGGTGTCTTGTTGAAGTTTTTACGGCTATAGTTATCATCCCATCCCACTATGACTACATCGTGGTTGATCCCCTCTGTGCCGTCATAATAGTAAGAACTGTGATCTCTGTTGTAGTACTCTGAGTCGCTGTCGGCATCCACCATATCACTGTATATTGCGGTCTCAACTCCGCCCTTCTTATATACAGCCTCCTTCACAGCCTTAAGATCCTTATTCTCTATTATCTCGGCCTCCTGGAGATGTTTCACTGCTTTGAGTTTAGAATTGGTCTCGTCATCACCATACGGATCATCCTTCTCAAGAACAGGACCTTTCCACGATGCCAGATAGGCTATACTCATCCTATACTGTCCGCCCTCAAACTGTTCAACACCAAATCCGTTGTTCTTCGTCATATTGTCCACTGAAAACTGCAGTTTTTCATCCGGCATGAGAGTTGTCTCAAGTGCCGCCAGCGATGCAAATGCCCAACACGTACCTGAATCTCCCTGGTCTCTCACTTCTGTGACACGGCCTTCCTTTCTCATATCATACGATGACGGAAGAGTTATGTCCTCGCCCTTTTTTTGAAGGGATATCTGCCCTGTCGAGTAGTTGTACTCACATGTATAATCTATGGCATCACTTATGTACTCTATTGGCACATACAGTGTATCATTGTTTTCCACAGGCAAAGTCTGCAGCGTAACATCTTCCCCATCAAATACAGCATCCGGAGATCCTGCAACAATCCTGACTGTCCTGTCATTTCTCTTTATAATGACACTGCCATTTGCATATTCATCGACTGTACATCCCAGCTTGTCCTTCACTGCATCAATAGGCAGCATAACGTGAAGATCAGAGCCAATATATGGGAGATACTGCTCATCCGTGACATCACTGCCATTTATCTTGAGTTTCAGTCCATCCGAATTGTAGTTTTCCGCAAGCTTGCCCGACAGAACCTGCGCCGCACGCTGCTCATCTTCATTCTTTTCCAGTCTGCCGACTGGATTCTGCATTCCATAATACGCCAGTATTCCTATTGCACATATAAGAACTATATAAACCAGCTTTTTCAACTGTCTTCTCTCCTTCTTTTAGGTGGCTTTGGTCCCATAAACTGATAGAAATAGGACTTTATCATACCATTGTATATCTTGCGGTTCTTGTCCGCCTTTCTTCCTATATATTTCTCCGCATCAGCGTATGATGTGATGAGGAACATTGACCAGTCATCCAGATTTTTGTAGCTCTCACCTATTGTCCTGTACAGCTCCGGAAGCGCCTCCTTCTCCTCAAGCCTCTCTCCATAAGGTGGATTTGTAATGATAAACCCATACTTCTTCGGATTCCTGAGATCCTTCACATCCCTCTGCTGAAAATGAATATGCTGATCAACCCCTGCAGCCTTTGCATTTTCCATGGCACACTTTACCATGTCTGAGTCAAGATCGTATCCCTGAATATTCATCTTCACATCGTGATCTATCAGATCGTGAGCCTCATCCACCGCGCTGTACCATACTTTTTTGTCACACACTTTTCCCCACTCCTGGGCAGTGAATTCCCTGTCCATTCCCGGTGCAATATGCGCTCCTATCATGGCAGCCTCTATAGGAAATGTACCACTGCCACAAAATGGATCGACAAGGATCCTGTCTCTGTTCCAAGGGGTAAGCATTATAAGCGCCGATGCCAAAGTCTCTGATATAGGTGCCTTACCCACGAGTTTCCTGTACCCTCTCTTGTGCAGCGATACACCGGAAGTATCAAGCGCTATTGTGACTATATCCTTAAATATGAACACACGGACCGGATAGCTCGCTCCATCCTCCGTGAACCATGATACTCTATATGTCTTCTTCATCCTCTCAACCATAGCCTTCTTTACTATGGACTGTATGTCCGAAGGGCTGAACAACGCACTCTTGTTGGAGGTTGCCTTGGATACCCAGAATTTTGCATCTCTGGTGAGGTACTTCTCCCAGGCGATCGCCTTTGTTCCCTCAAAAAGCTCATCAAATGTGGTAGCCTTAAAGCTGCCACACTTGAGCATTATCCTCTCTGCTGTCCTTATAAACACATTTGCCCTGGCTATGGCGCTCTCATCTCCGGCAAATGTTATCCTTCCATCCTCCACCTGGACTATCTCATATCCAAGATCCTGTATCTCTCTCTTCAGTACAGACTCCAGTCCAAAATGACATGGAGCGATCAGTTCCACTCTGCTCATCTATCGTCCTTTCCTTATATCACACAAATATATTTTATTTGCAAATCCCTCAAGTATATTCCATTACTTCTGCCTTGTGAGCGGTCCTTTGTACTGTGCAAGACCGCCGATGGTGTTGATCACTTTATAGCCGTCCTCACCCATGGCAAGGGCTGCCCTCATACTGCTTATGCCGCGCTCACAGTACACTATCAGATACTTACTTTTTGGAAGTGAATAAGCTCCTTCCTCTATCTGTTCAAGCGGCACATTGATAGCCATTGGAATATGCCCTGCTGCAAACTCCTCACGTTTTCTGACATCAACTATTATACCACCCCGAGCTACCGCCTCGTGTATAATATTTCGAATAGGAATACTTGTAAACCCCACTCATACCACCTCCCTCATACATACAGAAAATCCTTTCTGTTATATGATATGAGGCAGACACAGCCACGGTCACACTCAAACTCACAAAACCCATCTGAGATTTCTCAAACCAAGAAGTCCCGGCAGGCGCAGCTACCGTCTGTCGGGACCCCATTTACTTATTTATTACTTCTTAAGCTGTGCAAGACGCTCGGCAACCTGCTCAGACATCTCTGTGTACTTTGCAAGCTTTGCCTTCTCCTCCTCAACCTTTGCGGCTGGTGCCTTGTCAACGAACTTTGGATTTGCAAGCATTCCGGATGCACGCTTGATCTCTCCAGCAAGCTTTGCAGCCTCCTTCTCAAGTCTCTCGATCTCCTTGTCTATGTCAACAAGCTCCTCAAGAGGAATGTATACTGATGCATCGTGGATCAGTGTAGATACAGCGTTCTCATCTATTCCTGTCTTGTCCGCCTGTACATGTACCTCGCTGGCATATCCCAGTGTGGCAAAGAAACTCTTCGATGACTCAAATATATATCTCACATCCTCCTTTGCAGATACGACATATACCTTTGCCTTTCTGCTAGGTGGTACGTTCATTCCTGTACGAAGATTTCTGATCGCACGAACTGCTGCCTTGATGGTATCAACAGCTGCCTCGTCAGCCTCAAAGTTCCACTCGTCTGTGTACTCAGGCCACTTGGAGATCATGATAGACTCCTCCTCGTCCTGAATGTTGCAGAAGATCTCCTCTGTGATAAATGGCATGTATGGGTGAAGGAGCTTAAGTGCCTGGATCAGAACTGTCTTAAGTGTCCAGAGTGCCGCTGCCTTTGTCTCATCCTCATCATTGTAGAGACGAGGCTTAACCATCTCGATATACCAGTCACAGAACTCTTCCCAGATGAAGTCGTATACCTTTGATACCGCAATACCAAGCTCGAACTTCTCCATGTTGTCTGTCATCTCTTTTGCAAGGGTGTTGACCTTGGACAGGATCCAGCGGTCAGCTATTGTAAGGTCAGACATCTTTACATTTGAGAAATCTGCCTTCTCCATGTTCATCATGATGAAACGTGTCGCGTTCCAGATCTTATTTGCAAAGTTTCTGGAATTCTCAACTCTCTCCCAGTAGAAACGCATGTCGTTTCCAGGAGCATTTCCTGTGATAAGTGTCAGACGAAGGGCATCTGCGCCGTACTTATCTATAACCTCGAGTGGATCTATTCCATTTCCAAGGGATTTACTCATCTTACGTCCCTGGTCATCTCTTACAAGACCGTGGATCAGCACATGCTTAAATGGGCTCTTGCCAGTCTGCTCAAGTGCTGAGAATACCATACGGATTACCCAGAAGAAAATGATATCGTATCCTGTTACGAGCACGCTTGTAGGATAGAAATACTCGTACTCTGGTGTCTTGTCCGGCCAGCCAAGTGTTGAGAATGGCCACAGCGCTGATGAGAACCATGTATCGAGTGTGTCCTCATCCTGTGTGAGGTGTGTACATCCGCACTTTGGACATACTGTAGGTGTCTCACGGCTGACGATTGTCTCGCCGCACTCGTCACAGTACCATGCAGGGATTCTGTGTCCCCACCAGAGCTGTCTTGATATACACCAGTCACGGATGTTCTCAAGCCAGTGGATATATGTCTTGTCAAACTGCTCAGGCACAAATGAAAGCTCATCCGTCTTGATAATATCAAGTGCAGCCTGTCCCATCTCTTTCATGCGGACAAACCACTGAGGCTTGATCATTGGCTCTACAGTTGTCTTACATCTGTCATGTGTTCCTACGTTGTGGCTGTGTGGAACGACCTTTACGAGAAGGCCAAGTGCGTCAAGATCTGCCACCATCTGCTTTCTTGCCTCGTAACGGTCCATACCTGCGTACTTACCGCCCAGCTCGTTGATGGTCGCATCATCGTTCAGTATATTGATCTCCTCGAGGCCATGACGCTTTCCAACCTCGAAATCATTAGGGTCATGGGCAGGTGTGATCTTTACACAGCCTGTTCCAAACTCTTTGTCAACGTATGGATCTGCGATGACTGGGATCTGTCTGTCTGTGAGTGGCAGCTCCAGCATCTTTCCAACTATATCTGTATATCTCTCATCGTCAGGATTTACTGCAACAGCTGTATCTCCGAGCAGTGTCTCAGGTCTTGTGGTCGCTATCTCGACAAATCTTCCAGGCTCTCCGACTACCGGATAGTTGATATGCCAGAAGAAACCATCCTGCTCCTCATGGATAACCTCGGCATCTGATATGGAAGTCTTACATACAGGACACCAGTTGATGATCCTTGAGCCCTTATAAATGTAGCCCTTCTCATACAGTCTCACAAATACTTCCTTTACGGCCTTGGAACATCCCTCGTCCATGGTGAATCTCTCTCTGTCCCAATCAGCAGATGAACCCATCTTCTTGAGCTGGCTCACGATACGGTTGCCGTACTCCTCCTTCCATGCCCATGCATGCTTGAGGAACTCCTCTCGTCCGATCTCTTTCTTATCTATTCCCTGCTCCTTCAGCTTTTCTGTAACCTTTACCTCAGTTGCGATGGCTGCGTGGTCTGTACCAGGCTGCCAAAGTGCTGAATAGCCCTGCATTCTCTTAAATCTGATAAGTATATCCTGCATTGTATTGTCCAGAGCATGTCCCATGTGGAGCTGTCCTGTTACATTTGGAGGTGGCATAACGATCGTAAATGGTTTCTTACTTCTGTCTACCTCTGCATGGAAATACTTCTTCTCCTCCCATTTTCTGTAGAGTCTGTCCTCTATCTGGGAAGGATCATATGTCTTCTCTAACTCTTTCATCTCATTCTTCCTTTCTATTCTTCCTGTATTCTGCATAAAAAAACCCGCTCTTCAGACAATCTGTCAGAAGGGCGAGTAAATATTCGCGTTACCACCTTGTTTTGTATCTCATCTTATCCTATAACGGGAACGCCCCGGCGCGACCTATCCTTTTAAACTTTCAATCACGCAGCTCAGAAACTACCTTCACATGTCTCTGTCAGGAAAGATCTCACAGCCCAAGAACCCTTCTCTCTGTCTGACTCCCCATGCTACTCCTCTTCGTCACAGCATTTGTATATATTCTCTGTGCATAGTACAACATCGGCTGGGTCTGCGTCAAGCCCCAAGTCATCCTATCTGATTTCTAAACTGATCTTTCAATGTACTGAGCAACGAGTCCATTCTTCTGTCATAATCCTCAATGTCGCCGTGCATCCTGTTGTAGACAGCTTTCTGGACCTTATTATATATGGACATCTCATGCACATCTTCCTTGGAATCTGCGATCTCATTCATGAGATCATCCAGAAATCCCGCCGGCATTCCACGCTTTCTTATCTCCCTCTGCAATGTGGCAGTGTCAACAGTCACCGCCATGACACAGAAATATTCTATGAGGGATTCATTGTTCTTATTCAATGAAAATGCCCTGATAAAGCATTCTTTTGCCTCCTCAAGCTGAAGATTTCCAGCCAGTGCAACACCCTTGTTGTGATATATATTCCCAAGGAATTCGTCAAATTCATCGTGACTTTCCTTGTACTCTATTATCTCATCATATATGGCATCGGCCTTGATGTAATGCTTGTACATCATATAACTGTCTGCGCGCTTTTTGTCCAGCTCATATGGTTTCAGAGTTCTTATACGCTTGCACTCACCAAGGAATTCCTTTATCTCCTCCGTGCCGTAAAACTCTCCAAATGTCAGTATCTCAACCATGACATCCTGTATATACGCATTCTTCTGATTGAGGGTATCCACCTTATCTGCCAGATCATACATCTCAAGCTCATCCCTGAGCCAAGCCGTAAGTCTGTCGGTCAGATCATCTTTCCCCACCAAAACCATGTTGTTAAATATGTAGTAACACAATTCCTCATAGGAGAACACACTCATCTTAGTATTTAAAAATGTGTATGGATTGTCTGCTGTTTTCGTCTTGCAAATTATAATTCCACTCATCTGTATATCACCTTTTATCTATATCAGCTGCTATAACGTCTACTCCCCCGGATCAAAACGCTGACCTCTGAGGTAGGCAGGAATTGTAAATCTGCTCTGTTCCTGCTCATCGTCATCAAGATCATCATCATATGATATATCATCATCTGTGACTTCATCGTCTGCGGCATCATCGTCTATGACATCATCTTTTGCCGTAATATCTCCACCTGTAACATCATTCTCCGTTGTCAGATCTTCACTATCTTCAGCGTTGATATCCTCTATTGGTATTTCTACTTCAGCAGCATCTGCAACTTCATTATCCTCTACCTGCTCCGTGTCTTCTTCTGCAGTCGGAATATCTTCATCTGCAACTCCACTGTCCTCTGTCAAATCTTCGGCATCCGCAGCGCCATTATCATCTGTCAGATTCTCAGCATCCGCAGCACCATTATCCTCCGTCAGGTCATCTAGCTGCTCCGTATCTTCTTTAGTTGTAATATCACTCTGCGGATCAGCAATCTTCTCCTTTAGCGACTCAGTGTCATCTTCCTGATCACCGGCACTATCCTGAACCGGAGATGCCGTTCCGTAATATACTACATCCTCACTGTCATCATCCTCGGCTCTGTACCTAAGGTCATCCAGATCCATGTGTATCTCGTGTTTCAGAGCATCCTGTGCAGCGGTCTCCTCAGCCTGGATGCGTTCCATCTCACGCCGCTCATTTTCCCTGATATCATCTCTGTCCACAGGATCCTCGCCGATCAGCTCCTCTGTGTCTCCCTCAGCCGCCTTAACTCTCTCGTTTTCAAGTTTTTTAGCATGCTTTTTTCTGAGCGATGATATATCAAATTCTTTCCTATATATCTTATTTGTGGTCGGAAAGAGAGTTCCAAATCCCATATCTCTTATGACTATGGCACCCCTTTCGGCACCATAATATTCAACCTCTATAGAGATCTTTGTCGTCTTTGGAGGTCTGGCTGGAAGACCATATATCTCAATAGTCTCTCGAAATTCCTCCTCCGTCAGTATATCCTGATATACTATCTGTATCCTGCGTGTGTTATCCAGGAAAACTTCCACCCTGCCTCTGGTGTTAAACCACTCAAGTCCTCCGTACACTATAGGCCAGAATGTATTCTTATCGTCCATCAGGTTGATGCCTATATTGGTCTTAACAGTCTGCTCGGTATCTATGAAATATCTGCTGAGCGATTCCGTATACACTCCACCAAGGGATCGATAACAAGCTCCCTTTGTATATATATTCTGTCCGACAAACACCCTGCGGCCCTGGCACAAAACAGCCGCTGACTGTTTCATCCAATTCTCAGAAAACCCAAGTCCTGTGAGAAATACAGACGATATAAACACCTGATCCGTACATTCTCTCACGATGTCTGCAAATGTCTCATCCATATCCTCATGATATCTTCCAAATCTCTTGAGATTCATCCTGTCATGGTAATTTGTATGCTGAGTCGTGACTATGAGCGGATATTTTCTCGTCATATCTATTCTGTAGAAATCCAGGCCTGACCTGCCGAAATCAAATAATCCCACGCTGTTGTTTCTGAGCGGTTCCGGCTGGGCAAATATATAGCAAAGCCCACTGTCCAAATGGCTCACGATATTAAACTGATCGTGGCTGAGTCTGAGTGCCGTCTTGAGTCCCCTGACTGCCTGTATTATACGTGGATCGGTATCAGCCACCGTGACTGTAAGTCTCTTTATGACAAATCCATCTAAGGTGTCCGTGAACTGCTTGATATGCAGTACCAGCATCTTCACCATAAGATCTGATGCTTTGTAACTTCTGCCCTCAACCTCTATGTTCTCATTGTTCAATGTCCCCTCATAGACCCCGTCAACCAGAGTTCCCTTATCGTCAAATCTGTAAGCAGAGGCTTTAGCACCGACACACCAGCCGGACAGATCTATAAACTTATAGCAGTCATTCTGACCGTCCCCTATTCTCTTATGGTACGCACTGTAGAACATGATATTCGGGAGCATATATGTATCTTTTGCATCCTCATGATACACCGACTCCGGCTCACGCGTATCCGCATTGTAATAACTAAGCTGTGTATATTCCGGTCCCAGATCAAGGCCCAAATACAACTGTGTATCAGCCATCCTAAAGTTCCTCCTTATGAAAATATGGAGCAGGCGCATTTGGGTGCGCTCAAGCGCGGCGCCTGCGTGCTTCACAAGGATTCCTCCCGCTTGCGCGGGCCCCTCCTTATGAAAATTATGAAACAGGCGCATTTGGGTGCGCTCAAGCGCGGCGCCTGCGTGCTTCACAAGGATTCCTCCCGCTCACGCGGGCTCCTCCTTATGAAAATAATTATAGCAGCATAAGATTTGCATCGAAGAAATGCCTGTCATACAGATATGTGTCCATAGCCTGAATGAGCTCATGGTCATTTCTGGTCTCCTGACTTACAAGCATGCTGTTGATAAGCTCAAAGCTGCTGCCACCACCCTTGTGGAACGTCTCGTTCTTCAATATATCGCTCTCAACTACAACAGATGTACCCACAACTCCATCTATGGAGTATATAAGTGATTCTCCGTGGAACACCACGACCTCCTTCACATACACACCCGGTATGATCTCATTCATTCTCTCGGATTTGTAGTTGGCCATGCTGCTGCTCTCCTGTCCAAAACTGTAGCTCACCCAAACCTGCTTTCCACTCTCGCCTTTAAATATGACGTATGTCTTGAACTTCATGTCACCCGGCAGCTTGACTATAGCCTCGAATTTCCGGAAAAACGGAAGTATCTTGCTAAATTCGATAAACTGTCTGACAGTAGTCCTTATCCATTCCTGCTGCTCTGCGGTGTATCTGCCCACTCTATTGCTAAAGTAATAGAGCAGGCTCATCTTGGATATTTCATCCCTTATATTGCCCTTTTCTATCTCAAGATACAGATCCTCCATTATATTTGAAGGTATCTTCTGATCCTTTATAAAATATTGATGTGCGCAGTATCTCAGAAATGCCTTCACTACCATTCCCCTGCTTCTGCCACGGTAATACACATCGAATATATCGTATATAGATTCTATATAGCCATCCGCGAACATCATCTGTGCCAGGATGTTCTCTGACAGCATATCAATATTCCTGTAGTTGGAATTGACCGACTTGAACAGATTTGCCATCTCCTCAAGGGATCCATTGTAATTGTTGATAAGATAAGAGAGTATCTTCTGTCCGGCATATCCGCGCCTGTATATATACACACAGATCGATATGAGCAGCCTGCTCTCATCATACCTCTTGTCATCTATCCCATACTCAGCGATCTTTATCAGCTCATCTATATCCACATCGACATATCCAAATCTATACATGCCCTCAAATGCATTCTCATACATATCAAGAGCTATGTAGTAAGTGTTTATTCTGGATGCATATGCCGGATCAACATAGTCCAGGTCGATCTTTGACATATATCTTCCAAGAATATCTGCATCGAAGTTCTCATGATAATACTCCACCATATGAGTGAGAGCCTCCTGCCTTACCCTATAGCTGACCTCCGGGCAGAGCACAATATCTCTGGCGAGATTTATCTCCTTTGCATCCCTGTGGGTAAATATATCTATATCATTGTACAGGAACAACAGATATCTGTAATCTTTAGCACTGTATTCCTGACAGATATCCAGATAACTTCTCTCGTCAACGATCCTCTCCATCCTGTATGGAATTGTACCCACATATCTTCCGCCGTTGTCATCCAGCAAAGTTATGACCGCCGACGGCGAGATTATCTCAACATACGCCTCACCATTCACAACCGGAACCTTTATCTCTCCACCAAGCTCTCCATGAGAAACCAGGATTCCCGTTATATTCTGGTTGTCGCACACTATCTTTCTCTTGAATATTATATTTATAAGCTTTGATGCAAATTCCGGTTTCACCGTATCAGGATCAAGGAACTCATCATATATCACCGTGAGATCATCGCTCACACTTCCCTGGAGTATCATCTTCTCCATAAAGCGTTCTATCGCTGGCACAAAATCACGGTAGATCGTCATCTGATCTGCCTTGTTCATGATCACACTGGCATATATGTATGCCAGTTCGTCATTCGTCAGCACATTCTTATAGCTGAAATATCTGAGTATAGCCTCCGGTATCTCATCATAGTGTCTTCTGTCCATGCTCCTGATAAAGCACTCATTGAGACCAACGTATTTCAGATCCTTCTCGGATGCATCACTGTAATATCTGTGATATTTAGGATCATACATTTTATCCTTTATGAGTATGCCGCATATCGCCTCAAGGGTAGTCCTGTCGTGACGCATATCATATATCTGCTCTAGCATCCTAAATGAATGTTCATCAAATGTCTTCTGACGAGATGCAGTCTTGACAAACTCAACTATCACATCCTCGGACACGAACTCATTTCTCATGCCCCATCTGAGGGCTGCGATCTCAAGAGGTGCGATCTTTTTCATCATAAGCGGCTGTTTGTTGAACATATCGCAGATTTCAAAATAGATCACCGGACTGTTCACGCCCTCGTTGAAAAGTTTCTGTATATCATCATAGAGAACCCATTTGTCCTCTGTATAATTCACATCTACGAACAGCAATATCCAGAAATAAAAGAGTCTGTTCTTTTTGCTTGTCTCAAACTTTTCACGCACCATTCTGGCAGTTCTGTCTATGAGGAACTTCTCTCTTCTGAGCAATGATTTCAAATAACTCAGATAGCACTTCTCCATATCTTCCATACTGGTAAAGTTGGCATCGGCATCTATTCTGAGGAACTCCTGTTCCACAAATTCAGTATGTCCCTCAAGGATCTGCATGTGCAGCAGTCCAAGCCGGTACATTCCATATTCAGGTCTGTATTTGATGAGAGTGTTCAGTGCATCTCTGGTCTCAGCAATGTATCTGCCAAGATCTATCTTGTCTGTTCTGAAGTCAATATACGCGCGTATCAGCGCCTCTTCCGCCCTCTTGATCGTAAATCTGGTCTGCCTGCTCTTTGGTGTCATCTTGACAACCTCAGGCTTTCTGATGCTGACCCTGATCTTCATGTTCTGGTATGTGTTCCATATATATATGTATCCCGCAGACTCACCGTCATGTATCTTCTGTGGATCTATCAGGAATGTGAGTTCAAATGTATTTCCATCAAAGCTGTTCCACTTGAGTACATTTGTCTCAGGAATGAGAAAATCGCAATCTGATGCTATCTTGGTGCTTGTGTATCCCCAGGTATTCTTAGTTATCGTAACCGACGCTCTGACAAGCTCCTTCGGCATCTCGACCAGCAGATCATTCTGAGCAACTGACAAAGTAAGTGCTCTTTTTTTATGTGTATAGACCAGAAATTCTTCCATAGCCTGTCCTATTGAAAGCGATAATCCCAGAGTATCGTACACTCTGTGCAGTTTCTCATCTCTGCCTATAAAAGTGCGCACAAAATCATCACTGCCGAAAATGCGTATGGCATCCTCCCAGTTCTCCTCTGCATATGATGCAAACTGGAACAGATCTTCCAGTTTCCTGTCACCCACTTTAATATACGGAGCAACCACTGCTATGTTATATGGGATTATGAACTCACCACCATCGGTGATTATGTTGATGTGTCCCTTGAACGACTTGCCCTGCTCCAGACCACGGGCATCAAATGAATAGCACACTTTGTTCTTTCTTCCGACATATGTGTGACTCTTGAAATCCAGGATATAGCGGCTGTCGTACACCATCAGTTTCACAGGACAATTGTTCGACGTATCAACCGAAAACTCTCCGTCATACACTGTACCTGCCTCGATATTCAATTCTATCCTGCTGACTGATATGGCAACCTCAGGTCTGTCCACCTTAAATTCGCCACGGGCATACTGTTCAACTATTCCTTTCATATTCTGGTCTCCTGTATCTGATTCTGTTGTCTTTTTGTCAATTTTTACTTGTTGTGGTTGTATTTGTAGCCCCCAATCGGTATAATTGACTAATAGACATATATTCTGATTATAGCAAAATATTGTTTCTTTTTAAACAATATAAAACAGAAAAATAACTTAAAACAACTGAATTCAACTAAAAAAGAGGTTTTTTTATGAAAAAAGGGGTTATCAATCTTACAACAGAGAATCTGATCAGTCAGGTTGAGACAGTTCGTGCAGATCTCAACATGAATCCTCTTGGGATTCCTGATTCAGTAAGCAAAGCCATATCTGAAAATCTCAGTCAGCTGGCTGTCTATCCGGATCGCAGCATGAAAAAATTAAAATCTGCCATATCAGCCTACTCAGGAACAGACGCAGACAACATCATAATAGGTGGAAGTTCATACGAATTTGTAAAGATACTGTGTGAATTTGAATCACCAAAAAATGTAATACTCATCACTCCAGGCGCTCAGAACTATGAAAAGCTGCTCACCCTAAACGGGTGTAACATCACTTATTATTCCACACCTGAGGAAGACGACTTCAATCTGGATATAGCAGATTTTATATCCAAACTTACCGAGGATATAGACATGATATTTATATCCAATCCTAACGGAACTACTTCTCAGATAATAGATGCAGAATCTATGGAATTTATTGCCAAGATATGTGACGGCAACGATATCACTATGGTGGTTGATGAGGAATATATGGATTTCGTTGACGATATCAGCGCCAATTCCGCAATTTCTCTCATATCAAAATATGAGAATGTGATAGTCCTCAGGAACACTTCAAAGTTCTTTGCGGTACCTGGACTGAGACTCGCCTATATGGCCACATCCAACCCAGTCCTGAAGAAGACTCTGGAGATAACCGGTCTCCCGTACAGCATCGGCAAACTTGTCGAAACTGCCGGAACAGCGATGTTCACCGATGACAAATACATTTCCGAATCAAGAGAGCTCATCAAGACTGAGCGCAGCCTTGTATACTCAGCACTGTCGACCCACAAGTCGATAAAGCTCTACAAACCATCTGCAAACTTTATCCTGATAAAACTCCTCAAGGACGATATTGCTGCCGGTGATGTGGTGGAGCACTGCCTTCCAAAGGGATTGTACATAAGGAGCTGTGCAGATATCAGAGGTCTCGACAACAAATATATAAGATTCTGTTTCATGAATCCAAAACAGGATGACCTTCTGGTCAACACTATTCTTGAAATTGTGTAACACTAGTTTATTGAGAATACGATCTTTACCAGGATATTCAATCTGCGATCACTCGCAAAATATTCTGCGAATATATTTTAATTTAAAAAGGAGAATAAAGGCTTATGGAAAACATTACAACAAAGATCACATCATCCTATAACAACGCGCTTGATATAAAGGTGGTTGACGGACATTTTGCAACCAACCACTCCCATATCAACAAATACATCGACATGACAACCCTCAAGAGCAGAAGAAAAATGGCTCTTGCTGCTGCCAAATCCATGGCAACAGAGTACGTGGCAACCACCATCGTCGACACCATCGTATGTATGGATGGCACAGAAGTCATAGGTGCATATCTGGCAAATGCCCTGACTGAGAACGGAATCGTATCAATGAACCAGCACCAGACAGTCTACATCATGACTCCTGAGGTTCACTCATCAGGTCAGCTGATCTTCAGAGACAATCTCCAGCCTATGATCAAGGATAAGAATATCCTCCTTCTCCTGGCATCAGCCACAACAGGAAAGACTATAAAGCAGAGTATTGAGTGTATCGAGTATTACGGAGGAACTATTTCAGGTATTTCAGCTATATTCTCGGCAACTGACGAAGTCGCAGGACACGAGGTCCACTCTCTGTTCAACAAGAAGGATATAGACGACTACGCATCATATTCCGTTGACGAATGCCCTATGTGCAAGGCCGGCAAGAAGATCGAGGCCATTGTCAACAGCTATGGATACTCGATGCTGTAATTGGATAATTACAATATGCATATGATCATTACCCTTTTGCATAAAACACAGCCGCAGAATTGTATGTCAGCAATTCTGCGGCTTTAATTTTATTTTTCTGAATATGTAACCTTGTCAGGAACAAATTCCTTTACAGCGTCAATATTCATATAATCTTTGATTGTCACCTGATCTGTTATTCCGTTATCTGCGCACCAGTCTGCTATATCCTGTATATGATCGTAATCATCCTGTGTGAATCTGATCTCATATTCATAAGAATTGAGGCTTGTGAGTATATCCTCCTTTGACAGTGTGAGATAATCCGCTGCTATCTGCGCTGCATCATCCTTATTGGAGTTGATGTAGTCAAGAGCCTCCTGCAGTCCTTTATAATAGCCAACAAGTGCATCCTTATGTTCTCTTGCAAATGTATCATCTGCCATTATGTAGCCCTGCCCTCTCAGTCCAATATCAGCTGTCGTATTCAATGTATGCCTGCCCTCAACCGTTTCATATGATGATTTGAAATTTATCTCACCAAGAACGGCATCTGCCTGTCCGGACACATAGGCTGTCGCCGCCTCTCCGCCTGAACTTAAATATTCAAGTTCGACATCATCCTCGCTGAGCCCTCCATATTCAAGCTCCTTTGCCCATATATATTCGCCTAATGTTCCCTTTACAAGGGCAATTCTTTTTCCCTTGAGATCAGCAGCGGTCTTTACATCCGGGTCAGAAGACTCAAACCACTGTGTGTCTTCACTGTTTACCACATATTCCGAAGTAAGCCTAAGATTTGTCTTTGCCGCCAGTCTTGTTACCGCGGCATAATCATAAGCGGCACCTATATCTATCTCACCCAGAACTATCGCGTTTATCGTATCTATTCCCACCGCGTAATTGACCAGCGTGACATCTATACCATTTTCAGCAAAATAACCTTTCTCCTTTGCAACTATCTGAACATATGAAAGCTGCTGAGCATCTATTCCAACTCGCACCGGGGTAAGTTCTCCGGCATCCGTGGAGACAGCCGCTTTATCCGCAGATCCCGCGGAACTTCCTTCAGCCGTTCCCGATGTGCCACAGCCTGCAAGCCCTGCTGCAAGTGCAGTTACAACAGCCAGAGTTCCGGCTTTTTTCAATACTTTAATTCCATTTTTTAATGATAACCTGTTTCTCTTCATCTCTTTTCCTCTCCTTATGTTCATTTTTAAAAAGCTTTCTTTTCTCTTACTCCATATTTGGCAAGGCAGTTGTTGCCGAGAAGTCTGAGAAGTTTGTCAGACAGATAACCCAGTATTCCAAGTACTATAACTCCTGTTATTATCCAGTCCGTATGAAAGTACATTCTTGCTGTGAATATCAGATAACCTATTCCTTCCTTTGCCGACAGCATCTCCGCTGCAACTATCGAGGCAAATGCACCTCCGAGTCCAAGTCTCGCACCCGTAAATGCATATGGGATAACTGATGGCCAGATCACCGTAAGAAGTATCTGAAACTCCGATACTCCAAGAACCCTTGCCGAGTTGATCCTGTCCTTATCCAGTGCCAGTATTCCCGATATGATATTGACGATCACCACAAACACTGTTCCATAGGCTATCAGCACTATCTTGGATGTCTCTCCAACACCAAACCACATCAGGAACAGTGTTATAAGCGCAAGTCCCGGCACAAATCTGAAGAAATTGATAAACGGTTCAAACAAACTCCTGATGAACGATATCCTTCCTATGATAAGTCCAAGCGGGATTCCAATTGCCAGTCCTATTATCCATCCAAGAAACACCCTTCTGAGACTTATCAGTCCAAATGCAAGTAACTTTCCATTCAGTATAAGTTCTTTTGCCCCCTTAAGTGTCTCAAGTGGACCGGGGAGGAGTACCTCACTTTGGAACAGAGAAAGTATCCACCATATAACAATGAATAATCCCCATGTGACTATTCCGCTCTTCATAACCTTTGCCATAACATTTATCCTCCTTGTATTGAACACCTGCCCATTTAAAGCCTATTTTTCTGATGCTGTCCCATTTCACTACCATTTATAATGCCGCCACTTCTTTCA
The DNA here is from genome assembly GCA_050874325.1 of Coprococcus sp. GTDB lineage: Bacteria > Bacillota > Clostridia > Lachnospirales > Lachnospiraceae > Coprococcus. Next base: position 78,159 of record JBNMKK010000001.1, read on the forward strand.
GGCGTTCAAATCTCTCGTCATCCAGGCTGATATCCCCAAGTTCATACTCCCTGCCAAGTGCCTCATACTTCGGCTGACCAAGCCTGTGATACTTCAGCAGTTCATAGCTCACATTCGGATATCCGCTTATAAAATTCTTTATCCCAGCAATTTCCTTTTCATCATCATTGATGCCCGGAATCACCGGAGTTCTCACCAGCACCGGTGTATCGGGAAACTCTTTTCTCATCCTGTGAAAATTATCAAGTATTACCTCATTTCCAACACCTGTGTAATACCTGTGCTTGTCGGGATCAAACATCTTGATGTCATATATGATGCTGTCTAACTCAGCAAATACCTTCCGCACGTTCTCATAGGATGCAAAACCCGTTGTCTCTATACTGGTATCTATATATCTTCTGTGTGCCTCAAGCAGCAGTTCTCTGGAGAAATCGGGCTGCATCAGAGGTTCGCCACCGGACAGTGTCATTCCGCCAAATGAATACCTGTAAAATATGGAGTCTGCCTCTACCGTATCTATTACATCCTTAACCGTCATGTAATCTCCCATAACCTGCAGCGCATGGGCGGGGCATACCTTTCTGTATGGCTCTGCGTTTCTGGAAGATTCCACATTTATATGAATGTCTCCTTTTATATCCCGGGAGGTGATATGATCCGGATCACACTTCATGCAATTCCCACAGTTTATACATTTGCTGCTTATATATTCCAGCTCCGGTACAGTTCTCTGGGATTCCGGATTAGCACACCATATACATTTTAAGGGACATCCTTTCAGAAATACGGTCGTCCTAATACCTTTGCCATCCTGTATGGAGAAATGCTGTATGTTAAAAACCAATCCCCTGACCAAATCACACCACCTCCTCTTCACACATCTGTCTTCTATGCGACAGTCTCATGGTTGGTTCTGTTTATTATATCCTGCTGCAGCTCCGCGCTGAGATTGACAAAGTATGCGCTGTAGCCAGCAACCCTTACTATGAGATTTCTGTAATTTTCCGGATGTTCCTTTGCATCTATCAGTGTCGCCTGATCTATAATATTGAACTGTACATGCCACAGCTTCAGATCTCTCCAGCTCTTTATAAAATCAACAAGTCTTCTTGTTCCCTCTCTGCCCGCAACGCTGGCCGGGCTGAACTTCAGATTGAGCAGTCTTGCCGCACGGTTATTGAGATCAAGGTTTTTCGACTTGAAGTTGGACAGCAGTACCGCTGTCGGGCCGTACTCATCTGCTCCCTGTGCAGCCGATGTGCCATCCGACACAGGCAGCCCCTGAAGTCTTCCATCCGGAAGTGCACTGAGGACTTTTCCCATGGCTACATTTGCTGATGCCGGAACATACCTTACATCTATCACCAGCCTGCCTCCTGACAACCTGTCAGCCTCTCTTGCTGCCACTTTGGATGCAAGTCTGTCTATATCCTTTCCTATCTCGTCTGCCACATGATCATTATTACCATAAGCTGCCGAATGGATAAGCCTCTGTCTCAAAGCCTCATAACCTTCAAAATTTGCATCAAGCGCCTTTACAAGCTCACCAAGACTTACATTGTTCTCCTCGTATACATTCTTTTTAACAGCGGCAAGGGAATCTATGGTTGTCGCAAATCCCACCATATCGAAGAATCCAAGATTTATTCCACCTTCTATATAAGATGAATGTATATCTCTTTCCTTCTCAAGGCACAGACCATGGAGCACCGATCCCAGCGGCGATGCAAAATGGCCTTCCCTTGCTTTATGGATCGCCCATATCTGTTCGCATGTCTTTGAGATGAGATATTCCTCCTGCTTTCTAAATGCAGCATAGAATTCATCCCATGTGCTAAGTTCAGTTACATCTCCCGTCTCTATTGTCAGCAGCTCATCACCATATTTCTTTACTCTTCCATTTCTGAGAGTCAGTTCGATCAGTGCTGCGAGATTGACTACAGGGCCCTTGGATGTCCATGTCTCCCTGTCCACAAGTCTTGTCTCCGTGCATCCTGACACAGCATAGTCATTTGCCTCCGCAAATGTTGCGCCCTTGGACAGATATACAGGAATGATCTCCTCGTCATTGAGGAGCTTTGGATGTCCAGTTCCCAGCTTGATAGTCTCTGCCACTTCATTAAGGAACCTCTCTGGAGTGTTGGTGTGTATTCTTGCCGCAAGGTCAGGATAATCGAGCGGCAGTTCCCTCTTATTTTCGAGTATCAGGTATGACAGCTCATTTGTCGCATCCTGTCCATCCGGGGTAAGGCCACCTATTGTCACAGCCTCCCAGTGTGCATATCCATCTGTAAATGCTCCCGCAGCAGGGCTTACATATACATCTCTGAACTTTGCTATCGCAAGCCACAGGCATGATATTAGCTCCTTTGCCTTGTCATCTGTTATGAGACCCGCCTCCTTGTCCTTTTTGAAATATGGATACAGATATTGATCCATACGTCCATTGGATATTGTTCCCGCGGTCTTCTGCTCAAGTCTTGAGAACATCTGAATGATAAACTGTGACTGAACTGCCTCATAGAATGATTCAGCAGGGTATCTCGGAACCCTGTGAAGTATTCTTCCAATCTCCTTAAGTTCTCTCTTTCTATCGTCATCAAGCTCTATTTCTGCCAGCCTGTATGCCTCATCCCCATATCTCTCTGCAAATGTAATGATGGCATCGCTGACAATTATGGAACTTTGTTCAAATGCCCGGCGTATCTCTATATCCGGAACTGTATCTTCAGTCTCATTCTCAAGCTCCTTAAGTCTCTGCTCTGCGTGTCTCTTTATAGCCTCAAACCCTCTGTCTATTCCTATCTTGTAATCGTGAACCCACTGTGTTGCCGAGTTCATAGTTGCGGTCTCATTTATCAGATATCTGGACTCTTTAACATTTTCAGGGTTATATGTAAGTCTCAAGAGATCCTGCGGAAGTGATGATGCAAGCTCCTCATAATATGTTTTGCCCTGCCAGTATGGTGCCACGACATCAATCAGATATTTTCTGTCCTCTTCCCTGAGATTAAATGTTGCCTCCTGTCTGTCACTCAGCACTCTTTTCAGATCTGCAAAGAACAGACCGTCAAGCTCAGGATAAAGGATTCCATATCTCTCAGGACCTCCAACCTGACCGGCAAGCAACTGGTCATCCTCTATTCTCACTGTTATATTCTGTGCCGTATGGAGCAATGCCTTTGCAAATCTCACATTTATAGGTTCGCCCTCTGTCTCCTTGAATGATTCCGTGAAATACTTTGCACGCTCTATGTCTATATAGTTACGGTCATTCTGTAGTCTGTCATACAATCTTCTTACTCTGTCTGTTGTAAATTTCATCTCTATCGCCATGTCTTTTCCTCCTGATTATTTGTTGAACATTTGTCTATCTCCAGTCGTCACTGTATTTCTCACACCACGCATCACGCCGATCTGTCTATCTCGAATCTATCCCCGTGTATATTGATCGCAGCCTCTAATTTCCTGTGAACATCTGCCGTAAAACTGACAAATTCCTTTGAGTCAGGATTCCTCGGATATTTAAGCGGCACGTCCACCTCATACTCTATATGTGCATCTGGCGCAGATGACAAAATGCTTATCCTCTGTCCGAGCAATACCGCCTCATTCAGATCATGGGTGACAAATAATATTGTCTTTCCCGTTTCCTTCCATATCCTTATGAGTTCACATTGCAACACACTTCTAGTCTGTGCATCCAGCGCGCCAAATGGCTCATCCATTATAAGTATCTCCGGATCACTTGCTATGCTCCTTGCTATCTGAAGTCTCTGTTTCATACCGCCTGACAGCTCCGATGGGTATTTCTTTTTGTGTTCCGAAAGACCTACAAGATCAATAGCTTTCTCTACTATCTCCCGTTTTTCAGCTTTGCTCTTATTCCTGCCTTTCAGTCCATACTCAACATTTCTGTACACATTCAGCCACGGATATATCGCTGAGTCTGCATTCTGGAACACGAGCCCCCGTTCCGGTCCAGGACCGTCTATCTCCTTTCCATCCAGCCTCACCTGTCCCGATGTCTTTGGAAGAAGACCTGCTATTATGTTCAGAAGTGTTGTCTTGCCACAACCGCTCGCCCCCAGGAACACATGGAACTCGCCTTCATTTATTTCCAGATTGACATCATTCAAAACGTAACCGGATTCACCTCCCTGAAACAACGCATCTGGATTTATATTTTTGGAAAATAACAGTGACTTTTCTCCGGGATCGGTTTTGTATCGCTTTTTAAGTTCCTTAATCTGTATTTTCCCTTTCTTATTACTTTCACTCAAGCCTGACACCTCCTGTTATTATGAATATCTTTCCTGTCGTGTTATGGCTGCATTATAGCCATGAGGATACGCAGAACTCAAAGCGTATATGTGAAAACGTGTTCATCTGGAAACGCTAATAATGCGATATCTGTCTGCTATCTGATCTTATCTGGGCTGATTTGCCACCATTGACGTAAATATGCGAAAACGTATTCATCTGCATTTACGCGATATAATCTGTTTTTTTGTATTACTTTCTGACACTCCGGCTGATAATGAACCTTAAAAGAACAAACTTCGACTCATCACAAGTGCATCCCGCTATTCAAAAAGTAAAATCACCCCCTGAAAAAGCCCCTAAATTCGCTTATTTAACGCATTTGTGCCACTCTATTGACTTTGATTTTTTAGTAATGTATCGTGTGACCTACCAGCTGGAATACTAATTCTAAGGAGATTTTTATTTGACATATTTAGATAACAACAATATACATAATGAGCTGATATTCGACCGTGCTTTCAAGAAAATATTGACCCTCTCATCAAAAGCTGTGACCAATATGATAAATGGTCTTTTTAACACAAACTACGATCCTGATACCACGACCATTAGCTACCACTGGACCGAACATCAATCCGACAGCACACTCAAGACCACTCTCGCAGACACTATCCTGATACTAAACAACAAAGACGCATATCATATGGAGGCTCAGATCACCGAGGATCAGGAGATCATCTTCCGTGTGTTTTCTTACGGATATGGCTATGCCGATGTAAACAAGGAGTCTTTGCCTGCAGGGAAAACAGCTCAGCCACATTTTGTTCTGCATTTTCCAAATCCATGCATAATATTTCTTGGTGATGTATCGTCTAAAGTGCCAGACAGATATAATTTGCAGCTCGATTTTGGAGGTCAGAAAATCTATACCTACACTGTGCCAACGGTGAAACTCGCCGATGTCAGTGCGCAGGAACTGAACAATAGAAAGATGGTCATACTCATACCTTTTCACCTGTTAAAACTCAGAAAACTCATGGCTAAAAACCGTTCACACGACACAATCCGTTCGTTGAAAAACCTCGTCGAGACTGATATACTTGGCAGTATAGAAACTAACCAGCAGCTAGGAAATATAACTCCTTCCGATGCCCATCAGCTCATATCGCTGACGAAGAAATTATATTCCTATCTGTATGAAACCTATACCGAAAGTGAGGAGGTACATGATATGATCGATCAGTCTCTGGAACTTGAATCTGATGAACTTGTATTAAAGATGCAGGCGTTAGAGGAGAAACTTAAAGAATTAAACATCAAAACTGCCGAAGTAGATGCAGCAAATGCCAAGTTAGAAACCACTCAAGCCGAACTGGACTCTACTCAGAACAAATTGGGCGCTACTCAGGCCGAACTGGACTCTACTCAGAACAAATTGGGCGCTACTCAGGCCGAACTGGACTCTACTCAGAACAAATTGGGCGCTACTCAGGCTGAACTGGACTCTACTCAGAACAAATTGGGCGCTACTCAAGCCGAACTGGACTCTACTCAGAACAAATTGGGCGCCACTCAAGCTGAACTGGACTCTACTCAGGCTAAACTCAACGATGCCGAATTCGAAATTGCACGACTAAAAAAGGAACTTGAGCAGGCAAAGAGATAGCACTAACTTTGCCCGTTGCTCGCATAAACAAAAACGGCTGCCCCTATGGCATATGATTTTCTGTTATTGAAAACCACACACCATCGAGGCAGTCGTTTATTTTATACTATTCTATTTTCCAAGATAAAATTTCTTTGATCTTTTATGATAAACTATCACTCCAGCCAGCGCGCCTATCACCGCTGCCACGATAAACCATGCCCATGTAGGCACATCTTTGATATTGTAGCATCTAATATTGATCCACATCTGGTTGATGTCCTTGGTTGCATCCTCATCGAAATATTCCATGACCGCACTTCTCTCTATGGCATCCTGTGACGGGTACTGGGCCGCAAGCTGTCTGTCGACCTGTTCAGCCGGAGCTCTGAGTACATAATCAGGATCTGAGTTGTCTCCAGTAAAGAAATATCCAAGTGGATAATCAACAACATCCTCCTCGTCATCCTCTGCACCATAGGTGTAGTCCAGATAAGAATATACTGTATCGTCATCCCCACCTGCTATGACTGAGGTGTAGCCTATATAATACATGTTGCGGACTGCATTGTCAGGTCTTGACACAAAATTGATGAATGCCTCAGCCGCCTGCTTTCTGTCAGCATCTCCGGCAATTCCATTCTTCAACATTACCCAGCCGTCAAAGTAGAGATTGGTGCATTCCTCAGGAACTGCAAAGTCAAGCTGTACGCCATCCTCCTCCGCCTGATCCATGGCATACACTGCATCTCCTGACCACTGGTAGTTCGCTATGACCTTTCCAGTTATCATATCTGCTTTACCACTATCAGTCTCAAATGAATACACATTATCCTTTATATCCTGAAGCAGATCCTGTGACTTTGCTATCATCTCAGGGCTGACATCATTCATGATATCCTTTAGCTGCTCTGAGTAGTCCTCCTGAGCCCTGAATTCAGGATTCATCAGCTTATCCCTCTGCAATGCTCCGACCGCAGCAAAATATGAGTCTCTCACATTATCCTTCACCGTGATCTGCTTTGCGAACTTAGGGTTGTTAAGAACAGTCCATGTTCCCGCCTCCTCAGCGGTCATCTTCTCCGGATTGTACAGGATTCCTGTAACTCCGAACATGAAACCAGCCGCATATTTGCTCCAAGCCTCACCATTTATCTCATGAGTTTCAAATGTATCTCTGATGTAAGGCGATACGCCTTTTATATAATAATTCTTGTCATTGCTCTCATCAAAAAAACCATCAGACAAAGGCTCCAGCTTGTTCTCAGACATGAGTTTCATGATCATATACTCCGAAGGGCAGACAAGATCATACACATCTCCGAGAGTCAACATATTATATAGATCCTCATTAGTACCAAAGCATGAATATTGTACATTCACCTTCACACCATAATTCTCGTAATACCAGTTCTCGAAATCCTCCACCATGGAATTCTCACCGAATATCGTCGTTCCGTTATCCAGTTCCATGGCCTCTTCTTCGTCCCAGTCTCCCTCGTCAATGTACTCTTCCCAGCTGCACACCCTAAGAGTAACTTCCTTATCAGTGCTACCCTCGTTCTTGCTAGAAACCGCATCGTTCGAAGCATCTCCCGTATCTTCCGCTGCTATTACAGGCAGTACCTGTCCGGCAAGCAATGAGAGAGTCATGACTGCCGCCGCCATCTTTCTGGAAACCGAACGTCCAAAACGTATATGTCTCATGAGTGCTCCACCTCCTTATTTCTTCCGGCGACATTCATAGCCACAACGATTATGACAACCAAAGCAAATATTACTGTTGAGAGCGCCCACAGGGCAGTCTTAATCTCAGTCTGTGAACCCTTTGTAGCATTTACAACATAGGTACTTATAGTGTCAAATGTCGCAGGCTTGGTGTATGTCGCGATGAAATAATCATCCAGTGACAGCGTAACTGCCAACGCAAATCCCGAGATGATACCCGGAAGTATCTGAGGTATGACTACCTTTGTGAGCCCCTGAAAAGGGGTAGCTCCGAGATCCAACGCGGCCTCATACAGACTGCTGTCCATCTGCTTGAGTTTCGGCACTACAGACAGATATACGAAAGGTGCCGACAAAACTACATGTCCAATGACAAGCGGCACATAGCTATCCTTGTTTATTCCAAATGCAACTATGAGAAGTATACATATTGAAAAACCTGTGACTACATCTGCATTCACAACAGGCACCTCATTCATAGCATTTATCGATGCTGCAGCCCACTTCTTTGAATAAAATGCGCCTATGGCTCCAAGAGTTCCGAGTATGGTTGCTATCAAGGCTGATCCCAAAGCCAGCAGGACAGTTCCGATTATCATAGATCTCAGCTCATCCTTTGTGAACAACGTCACATAGTTATGAAATGACCATCCATGGATACTTCCAATATTTGCAGATGTAGTAAAGCTGTACACCGCAAGGATAAGTATAGGAAGATACATCAAAATCAACATAAGACATATAAATATGATCTTTGACCATTTTTTCATAGTAATGCACCTCCTCTGCTGCCGCCGTCCTCATCCTCATACTTGTTTGTAAACAATGTGAATACAAGTATAATGACAAGCAGAACAAGGGCTATCATGGAACCGCCGTTCCAATTGTATGCGGAGAAGTAACTGCCTATCAGACTTCCCATGATATACGTGCTGTTGTAAAGCATATCAAGCACAACATAGTTGGTCATTGATGGCAAAAATACCATAACTATTCCACTTACGATTCCAGGAACAGTGAGCGGAAGTGTAACTTTGACAAAAGTCTGAAAGCCATTTGCCCCAAGATCAACAGAGGCCTCCAGAAGACTGCCATCAAGCTTTAATATGGTCGTATATATAGGAAGTATCATAAACGGCAGGAAATCATACGTCATTCCTATAACCGAATTGAGAAACGGATGGAATGCAAGATTCCCCTCTATAACCGTGAGTACCTCCTTAAGTGCTGTGATCCTCAGTGTAAAATTGATCCACATAGGGAGTACGAACATCATGACGATCGCAGACTTTCTCTTAAGCTCACTCCTTGCAAGTATATAAGCGATAGGGTATGCAAGCAGCAGGCACACCATGGTTGTCACTATGGCAAGCAAAAAGCTGTATGCCAGGGTACCTATGGTGTTCGGGCTTGTAAAGAATCCGGTCAGATTGTCAAATGTAAACTTGCCCTCGCCGTTGGTGAAGGCATAATAAATAATTACAAACAGTGGTGCAACTACAAAGCATATGAGAAATAATGCGTATGGGATGCCCAGCTGTCTTCTTGAAAAACGTAAGCCGTTCATATATATCCCTCCGATTATTTCTTAAGTGAAAACTTCATCTTGTCCTCTGGGATTACCAGGCTGACTCTGTCCTCCATGTTCCACAGGTACTCATCATCCACGATGAAGTCTTCCTCATTATCAGTTCTCACCACATAGCTATAGTGGTCTCCCTTGTATATAAGATTGATGATATGTCCACAGATTATACCTGCCTCCTCATCATCGCTCATATCTATATCCTCTGGAAGTATTGATACGATGACCTTGATCTTCTCACGGTCTATCACCTCTCCGTGAGCATCCACTAGCACACCATCATTCATGGCAGATCCCGGAACGATCTTCGTGAGATCACAGGATACCTTGCCATCAAATACACCGAGGGCATAATTTCTGTTGACAGAGCTCTCGATCTTGTTGATCGCAGTCTCCGATATCATGATATGGATTCCGTCAGGCTCCACATTGAGTCCAACCTTGTCCCCGACTTTGGCTGACTTCGTGGTCTGTATAACTATCTCATTTCTTCCGGACTCAACGGTGATCTCATAGTGAACACCCTTGAAAACAACGGAGGTCACAACACCCTTGACCACCCCCTGCTCAGGAGTGGTGATGATAACGTCCTCAGGCCTTACAACGGCGTCAACCTTCGTTCCAACCTCCACGTCATCCAGACAGACAAATTCTGCACCACAGAATCTTACCTTTAACTTGCCCGTCATAATGCCGTTGAAGATATTGCTCTCGCCTATGAAATCCGCAACAAATGCGTTCTTTGGCTCATTATATATATCCTCAGGAGTTCCTATCTGCTGTATCTCGCCCTCGCTCATGACAACTATCTTGTCCGACATGGTGAGCGCCTCCTCCTGATCATGTGTTACATAGATAAATGTGATTCCCAACCTGTCATGCATACCCTTGAGCTCTATCTGCATCTCTTTTCTCATCTTGAGATCGAGAGCACCCAGAGGCTCATCAAGGAGAAGTATCTCCGGTTCATTGACAAGTGCCCTTGCTATTGCGATTCTCTGCTGCTGTCCACCTGATAGTGTTGAAACCTTTCTGTCCTCAAATCCCTCGAGATCCACCATCTCAAGAACCTTCTTAACCTTCTTAACTATCTCCGCTTTAGGAAGTTTCTTTAGCTTGAGACCAAATGCTATATTGTCAAAGATATTCAAATGCGGAAATAGCGCATATCTCTGAAATACCGTGTTGATAGGTCTCTTATTCGGCGGGAGTTTACTGATATCCTGTCCATTCAGCAATATCTCCCCTGAAGTAGGAATCTCGAATCCTGCTATCATTCTAAGTGTCGTGGTTTTTCCGCAGCCTGAAGGGCCTAAGAATGTGACAAACTCGCCTCTTTTTACCTCGAGGTTAAAGCCGTCTACTGCTGTAAATCCATTGTCGTATGTCTTGACAATGTTTTTCAGCTCAATGATATTGTTGGAATTATTGTTGTTTTTTTCCATTTATTTCCTCCTAAAGTATCACAGCAAAATCTACGCTGCTTACTTACAGTGCCCCATCAAAGTGTGTTTGTCATCCGCCATTCCAAATGGACAGCAAAGGCGACCGCCCCACTGTCAGCGGATAACAGGTTCACGCTCCATGTATCACTGCTGTATATCTCACCAGCCCGGGGAGCAAATAACGAAGAGCCTATCTGATAGCTCTCCTTGCATGAGACCAATTTTATTTTGCTCTCATACTGTCGGGGAATCAAAAACATGTTAAGAAAAAACCCCTTTATGATACCGGGTGATGGCATGGATCACGGTTAGTAGCCCTGTCCGCCCTCCTCCCCATGTCGAGATACACAGATTGGCAGAACATTCAAGGTAAAATAGCTAACAGACTTCCTATTTTTCCCGAAATCCATGAAGATCATCCTGCACATTTATGCAGAAAAATCGACTTTGCCATCAGACATAACGGGGATTGCCCGCCTGCTAATCAGCAGTCTGAAACAAAGTCGATTTATTCTAACATATAATCATTTGTTTTGATACATTTTTTCAATAAATACTAAAGAAAAATGTTGTCTGTCCAGCTTAGAATCCACCCTGGATTCCCTTTGATATCTGCAGCTGTGTGACTGTCAGATTGCCAGTCTGATCAAAGTTTCCTCTTATGTAGAGTATCCACTGATCTGTACCCTCTACAAACACGGACTGAGCATACACAGCACCCTGACGATAATTTATAATTCCTGTCTTTGTGTATGTACCATTTTTGAGATGACTGAACTTGCCATTATTTCTGATCTTATCGATCATTGTTGAAGGAACCCCTGCAACAGGTGCACCAGTCATGACCGCATTTACCACATATGCAAATCTGCTCTCTACAAGCTCCGCTGTTGCATATGGATTGTCAGCCTGCATCTGAGCCAGTCCCTTGTTGTGAAGTGGACCACTTATAACCTTGTCACAGATCGACTGATGATCAAGTCCTGCCCCTCCAAGCACTGTCTGCTTTGCTCTGTACACACCCTTGTTTATAAATGACTGAACTACAACTATCACTGCCACTATCAGAACCATTATAATTATTACTACTGCTACCATTTCTTATCTCCCGTAACTCTCTGTTAATGTTAATATACTCCATAATATCTTGAGTTTATTGTAAACATATTATGAGTGTCAAGTTTACACAGGCTAAAAAAGGTATTTTTTTAGTTTAATTTTAGCTTATTTGTATTGATATTCTTCTATAAGCTTTAGATCATGAGAACTGCCAGCTGTACCAGCGCTGACAGCCATATAAGAACCACCAGATATATTTTTGCAGCCTTTGTCATGTCGAACCTCCATCCACATTCCTCTTATCACTCTGTTATTATTTTGTTCTAAGATCCGGATTTTATGCCCGAGTCCGGCAGAAGTTTTCCCAAAGCTGTCTAATGATCTTTAAAATACCTTCAACTACATCAGTGCCAATCCCGCAAACATCTTAATAGCTGTCTCTATGATCTCATCCGGGAAATCAAATCTCGCCGTGTGAAGCTGAGCATGATCCTCACCATCACCTATGCCAAAGAACGCTCCATCTATATCCTGCAGATAGTATCCAAAGTCCTCAGACCACCTCATCGGCTCAGCAAGTTCTGTAACCACAATATTTTGACCGGCTGCACATTTTCTCAATTTGTCCACATTCTTCGGATGATTTTCCGTAGCCGGGAACCGCTCTATCTCCTTTATACCGATCTCGAAGTCTCCATCAGCCGCCTTCTTCCGTGCAAGCAGTTTTATAGCATCCACATATTCGGCAAATACCTTTTCCCTCTCAGCCCTCACCGTCATCCGGAGAGCCCCCTCTGATGCAGCCACACCATAATTACAGCTCCCTACGTCCATTCCAATGAGAGTCATCCGAACAAATCCCTTGCTTCGATTATAATCCTCAGTGAGTTTTTCCACGTCGATGAGCAGTCCGGCAAGAGCCGGTCCTGGATTTTTTCCTGCCTCGGGATACGCCGCATGACTGGCAGATCCCTTCATATGTATCTCAAGCCCCGTAGATGCACATGCAAATGTTCCATCTATCGTCAATACATGACCTCTAGGATATCCCGGTATGTTGTGAAGTCCATATATCTCACCTATATTCTTCTCGGAAATAAGCTCCCGACACAGTTTTGCTCCTTCGCCGATCTCCTCGCCAGGCTGAAAAATAAAATAGATATCCCTGTTCAGCGCCAGCTCACAAACGCCATCTACATTATCATTTCTATATTCAGCCATAACCCGAGACAACACAACCGCCACTCCACAAAGTATGCTGCTATGTCCATCATGTCCGCAGTAATGTCCTGGCTGTCCGTCCTGACCGCACACCGCATCCATGTCAGCTCTGAAAGCGATCGGAGGTCTCTTTTCAGAGCTCTTTTCTATCTGTCTCCCATCATCCCTGTCATTGTTTTTGTCCCATATTCTGTAATCAGAAGATTTCAAAACCGCATAAAACCACGCACCTCTATCCACAATCTCAAGGTCGGTATTCTCCTTCAAAAATGACATGAGCATCTCCTTTGTCTGTGCCTCATGCATTGAAACCTCAGGGATATTGTGAAGTCTGTGCCTAAGGTCATATATCCTTGTCAGTAATGCTTCTTCGATTTCCATAATATCGCAATTCTCCTCCTATACATAAACAAATGCTGACTGCCAACATTCTCATCCATTATTCTACTACAGCCCAAGATACATCCTTATGATACCAAGTATAAGCATATGCACTGGATAGAACAGGTAGTTCACCAGCTTATTCTGCCTGCCCCTCTTTCCATTATATGTGAGCGCAAGTCCAAATCCCAGCAGTGCCCATGGTTCCTTATACATTGACAGGAAACAGAATGGCAATGCGAACACTTTTTTCTCGTGGAAAATGTATAAGAAATATCCAATCAGTATGGCATGAAATTCATAATCAACTGCAAGATTCATCGATACAAAGCACATGACAGCGACTATCGGAATCGTTGCTATAAACCATACCACTACCGGAAACTTTTTCATCTTTGTTCTCATATTGTCGATAATCCATATCATCACGAGCACAAGTGAAAGAGTAAACATTATATTATTTGCATCCCACTCAAAGAATACTCCACTGGAAAACATGTCAAATGGCACCTCAGATATAACACCAAATATAAGCAATGTTCCCAGATATTTCCATTTGTTTCTAGTATGAAAATACCCTTCAACCAGAAGGAATATAAATATCGGAAATGCTATCCTTCCAAGCACATCAAATATGTCACTGACCACATTCATTGCACCACCGTTCAGATATGGATATATCAGCGTCTTGTTGACATGATCTATCAGCATTGAAAGAAATGCAATATACTTAAGCTGTGCTCCAGAAAGAAGTCCTATCCCATTCAACGTAAATTTCCTGTCTGTAACAGAAACTTCATCCACCGTCTGTCCTGTATTAGTTTTTATTTCATCTGTCTGTATCCCCATACGATCCTCCCTTAATATTTCACTCTGTACCGCCCTGCATTTTGTTGATTCTTTTAAGCACATTTCCGTTTCTCTATGTTATACTTAATAATATCATATTGGGGATTATTAACATAGGGTTATCTATTAGGGGGATTGTAATATGTGGCACGTTGAAACTGACGTATTTGCACTGGCTGTATTTGTCATAATGCTTATAAAAAATCATCTATACAGGCGAAACCAGGAACACGAACACTATGATTTTCAGGGAAAATCATTTTATCTCGTTCTCGTATTCAGCATTGTATCTAATTTAATAGATATCATTGCATCTGTTGCAATGAACAGTGCCACCAACTGGTGGGTCTATCAGATACTCATGACTCTGTATGTCATAAGCATGCCTCTGCTCGCCGCAGTGTGGGTGTCTTATGCCTACGTTCTCATTCATCAGGGCAACGAAGGACCAAATTTTCACAGGAAACACACTCTGTTGATGCTCCCATATATCCTGTATGCGTTGCTCGCCGCCAGCAATCCATTTACTGGACTGTTCTTTAAGCTTTCTCCCGACATGGAATATACCAGAGGCATCCTGTTCATGCCTGTGGGTGTGGGGGCGATCATGTTCTACTCTGCACTCGGCTACATTCTAGTCATGATAAACCGCAAGACAATAAAACCTTCATCAAATGCTTATCTCATGGTCATATTCTTCGTCATAACCGCTGTGTTTATATGGGTTCAGCTTGCCCATCCGGGATGGCTCATCATCAATGCCAGCTATGCAATAGTATACATACTTTGTGATGTAACCATCGAAGAACAAAGGCGACAGGCTCTTTATACCCAGATAAGATCTCAGAACCAAGAACTTCAGGAGGCTTTGGACAAGGCAGAATCCGCCACACAAGCCAAGACGGAATTCCTATCACGCATGAGCCACGATATCCGTACACCTATGAATGCCATAATCGGTCTTACCCATCTTGCCAAGGACGAAACCGATATAAATGTTATCAAGGAATACCTGTACAACATCGAGAGTGCCAGCGACTTTTTGCTTGGACTCATCAACGATATCCTTGACATGAGCAAGATAGAAAATGGCGACCTCAAACTCAAGGATGACGTGTTTACACGAGAAGAATTTGTCAATTCTATAACAACCGTCATAAAGCCACTTATGGATGCCCGGGATATAAACTTTGTATTCAATATGGATGGAGATCCAGAATGTATAAAGGCTGATAAACTTCGATTCAACCAGATATTCTTCAATCTCCTGTCAAATGCATCCAAATTTACAGAACCTGGCGGAACGGTTGAATTTACCAGCCAAAACATTCCACCTAAAGACGATCTTTTAGGTCTGAGATTCACCATAAAGGATACCGGTATCGGCATGAGTCCAGAATATATACCACACATGTATGATCCATTTTCCCAGGAGCGTGCAAAGCTGAACAACAGCACAAAAGGAACCGGTCTCGGTCTGCCTATTGTAAAGAGTCTTGTTGATGCCATGGGCGGCACCATATCGGTAAAAAGTGAACTCGGTGTCGGCACAGAGTTTACTGTGGATCTATACTTTGCACCGACATCAAAAGGAGATGTCACCGCATCTGCAAAACCTGGTAGAAGAGAGAATCTTAAAGGTTCCAGGATCCTCCTCGTCGAGGACAATGACATAAATATCTATGTGGCTCAGATCATCCTGGAGCGCGTTGATTGTGTTGTAACTGTCGCCCACAACGGCAAGGAGGCAGTAGACATATTTGCAAAATCCGATCTCAACAGCTTTGATGCCATTCTCATGGATGTGCGGATGCCTGTCATGGACGGAATCACTGCAACCAAAGTCATCCGAGCCATGGAGCGCGATGATGCCAAAAACATTCCTATCATTGCCATGACCGCTGATGCTTTTGAGGAGCAGCAAAAGAGGACTCTCGATGCGGGAATGACTCACCATCTGTCCAAGCCTATCGATCCGCCAATGCTTTATCATGTATTATCAACCTACCTTGTATCTGACAGATGATAATGATTACTCAACATAAATAGAGCCGGTCTCTGTAAGATCAGAAACCGGCTCTTTGTTATTTTATTGTCTACTGAGCATTCTCAAACTGATGTTCCTTGTAATGATGAGCCTCCTCAAGCATCATATCTTTGACCTTCATAAGTCTGACCTGAGTGCTTCTCTCGTTCTCATCAAGTTTCATACTTATATACTTTATTCCTTCTCGTGTCTCCGGGATGATGACATGCTCAAGTGCATTTACGCGTCGGCGGGTCTTTTCTATCTCCGCTGCCAGCATCTGACATGACTTCTCAACCTCCGCCAGTCTCAGCATATCAGGAAGTATATCCGAGAGGGACCTCACTGCATCGTCCAACTCACCGGATGTAAAAGCAAATCCATATGAATATATGTCATTTGAATTTGCGCTTTTCGTCTTATAGTCGTACACCGGAATGTCAACACTCATTACATTCCTGTCGCTAAGAGCGATCCGCACTTCCTGCTTGGGAGCCATGAGCGCCGTACTGAGGGTCTGCTCATTCATCCCCGCCTTCGCTATTACAAAGTTAGTGTTGGCAGCTTTGATGCCAGCCTCAACCTTCTTTCTCAGTTCCATATTCTCCCTTGCCATGTCTAGGAACTGTCTCATCAGTTCATCTCTTTTATCCTTCAGGAGCTTATGACCTCTGGATGCCGTGACCAGTTTTTTCTTCAGCCTCGTCAGCTCCATTCTGGTTGGATTAACCACAACATTCGCCATCTGTCTTCTCCTTTCTTCCAAATATATTTTCTAGCTCACCCATTACTTTCCGTAATACATATCAAGCCACTTGTCGTCAATACGTTTCAATTCAGCTCTAGGAAGAATGGATAGCAGTTTCCAGCCTATTGCCAGAGTCTCCTCTATGCTTCTGTCGGTGCCGTATCCCTGGGATACATACTCCTTCTCAAATGCCTCTGCAAACTTCGCATATATGATATCTATGTCTGAAAGTGCAGATTCACCAAGGATAGTCATGAGTTCCTTTGCATCCTTTCCTCTTGAATACGCCGCAAACAACTGATTCATGGTGCTGGCATGATCACCTCTGGTCTTGCCCTCACCGGTTCCCTTATCCTTAAGTCTGGACAGTGATGGAAGAACATCTATAGGCGGTGTGATTCCCTTTCTATACAGCTCTCTTGAGAGAATGATCTGTCCCTCTGTGATATATCCCGTAAGGTCTGGGATTGGGTGAGTCTTGTCATCCTCAGGCATGGTCAGGATCGGTATCATGGTGATACTTCCATTCTTACCCTTCTGTCTTCCGGCTCTCTCATACAGAGTTGCCAGGTCCGTGTACATGTATCCAGGATAACCACGGCGTCCAGGAACCTCTTTTCTTGCGGCTGACACCTCACGAAGTGCGTCCGCATAATTTGTTATATCAGTGAGGATTACCAGAACATGCATGTTCTTCTCAAAGGCTAGATACTCGGCTGCGGTTAATGCCATTCTTGGTGTAGCAATACGCTCAACTGCCGGATCATTTGCCAGATTGATGAAAAGGACTGTTCTGTCTATGGCACCCGTCTCCTTGAAACTCTCTGTAAAGAAGTTCGCCTCCTCAAATGTGATACCCATCGCGGCAAATACAACCGCAAACGGCTCATCAGTTCCTCGTACTTTCGCCTGTCTTGCTATCTGAGCAGCAAGCTGGCTGTGCGGAAGTCCCGAGGCTGAAAATATAGGCAGTTTCTGTCCTCTTACCAGAGTATTCAGTCCATCTATAGCTGATATACCTGTCTGAATAAACTCAGATGGGTAATTCCTGGCAGCCGGATTCATCGGCAGACCGTTGATATCTCTTCTCTCATCAGGGAGTATGTCAGGGCCGCCATCTATAGGCCTTCCAAGTCCGTCAAATACACGGCCAAGCATATCCTCAGACACTCCAAGTTCCATACTTCTTCCAAGGAATCGCACCTTACTGTTTGAAAGGTTGATACCTGTTGAATTCTCAAAAAGCTGAACCAGCGCATCTTCACCATTTATCTCAAGCACCTTACATCTTCTGATCTCACCATCTGCCAGTTCGATCTCGCCCAGCTCATCATAAGCCACATTCTCAACTCCGTGCACAAGCATCAGAGGACCCGCAACTTCCTGTATAGTTCTATATTCCTTTGGCATCGTCTAGTCCTCCTTCTCTATAGCTTCCTGAAGCTCTTTGCCAAGCTCCTTAAATATCTTCTCATATTCCTCATCCACATTCTCAGGAAGTACATATTTGAATCGTCCGATCTTCTCTCTGATCGGCATGTTCAAAATATTTCTAATGCTCGCCCCAGCCGACAGAGCCTGGGCAGCCTCCTCGTAAAACGCCATAATGAGCTCCATCATCAGGAACTGCTTATGAAGCGGCGTATATGTGTCCACATCGTGGAATGAATTCTGATGAAGGAAATCCTCCCTTATGGATCTCGCAGCCTCCATCTTCAGTCGATCACCCGAAGACAACGCATCCATACCTACCATCTTTACTATCTCGTCAAGCTCAGCCTCTTCCTGAAGAAGTGTCATCATCTTCTGTCTGTCCACCATGAACTTTTCATCCACATTTTCCTCGAACCATTTACCCATATTGTCGACATATAATGAATATGATGTCAGCCAGTTGATGGCAGGGAAATGTCTCTTGTATGCAAGTGATGAATCAAGCCCCCAGAATACTTTCACTATACGAAGTGTTGCCTGGGAAACCGGCTCCGAAATATCTCCGCCTGGAGGGGATACCGCACCGATAACTGACAGCGCTCCTGTTCTGCCCTCACTGCCGAGAGTCTTGACCATTCCAGCTCTCTCATAGAACTGCGCAAGTCTTGAACCAAGATATGCTGGGTAACCTTCCTCACCAGGCATCTCCTGCAGACGTCCTGACATCTCTCTAAGTGCCTCAGCCCAACGCGATGTAGAATCCGCCATAAGCGCCACCGAATAACCCATATCACGGAAATACTCTGCTATTGTTATACCTGTATATATAGATGCCTCTCTGGCCGCAACCGGCATATCCGATGTGTTGGCTATGAGTACTGTTCTCTGCATGAGTGAATGTCCCGTCTTTGGATCCTTCAGCTCTGGAAACTCATTAAGAACATCCGTCATCTCGTTTCCACGCTCACCGCATCCGATATATACCACGATATCGGCCTCAGCCCACTTTGCAAGCTGGTGCTGTATGACAGTCTTTCCACTTCCGAAAGGTCCTGGAACCGCAGCTACACCACCCTTTGCAATAGGGAAAAATGTATCTACGACTCTCTGTCCTGTGATAAGAGGCATGACTGGCGGTATCTTCTCCTGATATGGACGTCCTTTTCGAACCGGCCACTTCTGCATGAGTGTCAACTCTCTGTCACCCTTTTCAGTCTCCACAACACACACAGTCTCCTCAACAGTGAATTCTCCTGCCTTTATATCTTTGATCGTTCCTGTCACGCCGTAAGGCACCATGATCTTCTGTGTGACAACCACAGTCTCCTGGACTGTTCCTATCACATCACCTGCTGACACCTGGTCACCGACCTTTGCCGTTGGCACAAATGTCCATTTGATATCCCTTTTAAGCGATGGTACCTCAACGCCTCGCTTAAGGTTGTTACCACAAATCTTCATGATATCGTCCAGAGGTCTCTGGATTCCATCATATATACTGCTTATAAGTCCTGGTCCCAGTTCAACTGAGAGCGGCATTCCCGTCGACTCGACCGGTGCTCCCGGCGCAAGTCCCGATGTCTCCTCGTATACCTGAACTGATGCCTGATCTCCGTGCATCTCTATGATCTCACCGATAAGTCTGCTCTCACTTACACGCACCACATCATACATATTTGCATCACGCATGCCCTCTGCAATGACCAGCGGTCCGGCGACTTTCTTAATCTTTCCTGTAGCCACTTAACAGCTCACGCTCCCTTCTATTTGTATGCTTCTCCGACAATTGGGAAGTTATATTTCTCTTATAATTGAGCTGTTTTAGTATACCAATCAGGGGTCGCTCTCGCTTAACTCAGCCTGCAGCAGTACTAGCGCTCGCATACTCGCTGAGTACTGGCGGCTTCGTATTCCCCTGATTTGGTAATACTAAACATCTCAATTACAATATATATACCATATTCCCCAATTGTCTTCGCCAGCTCATTTATATCACTCCACTACTCTTCATTAAATAAAATATCCGAGCCAACAGCCTGCTCAACGGATTTCTTTACGCCGGCTATACCGGCTCCCGTATTGCCGGATATCCCCGGTATCAGGATGATTGCAGGTTTCATAATCTCTCTATACCTGTCTATCTCCTTTTTCAGTTCCTCCGCTAGTGACTCTGTCATATATATGACCGCATATTCATCCTCAGCCAGCCTCTTTAACTGGGCAGCTCCATATTCCGGATCTGTCACAGGAAATGTATCGAGTCCCAGAGTTGCAAATCCGTATATACTGTCATAATCACCCATAACAGCTATCTTATACATACATCTCCCTTACCCTTTCCCTGATAGCCCCCTCCGGAAGCTGATTCAGCTTGCATGTCAATATGATCCTTACCGTCTTTATCTCATTGAGCCTTGCCAAAATGTATGCCACTATAGGGCCAACCGTAAACGGATTATACTTCTGAGGCTTTATGGTTTCTATGATACGGTTGTCACACCACCGCTCAAATGCCGATGCCGACTCGGAAAGCGCCTCTGCCCCTCCGGCATACGCTGTGTCAGCAAGATATCTCTCTATCTCCTCCATGCCTGCCACTGCCGCTGTTGCCAGCCTGTCAACATCCAAAGTATCACAAGGTGCCATAGCCCTCTTCATGAAATCCTTATTCTTTCCTGTCTTCATGGATCTCACCGCTATCTTGATATCCGCCACAGCAACCGTGGTCTCTGCATAATCCCTGAGCAGGCCGTCGTCAGCCTTTTTGGCAGCCTGAATGATAGCCATAAGCGTTCCCCTGTCAATCTCAGCATCGCACATCTGACCATCTCCTGCCTGTGCCATACAATCCCACGATTCTCTTGCACAGTCTCTCATATGCTCCGGAAGTTTATCCCATGCCTTATCTCTGACGATGGCCAGCATCCGCTGACCATCTATCTCGGCATTGTCAAAGAATACATGGGCAGGAGTCTCTCCCGCAACCACAGTCTTTATAGCCGCCTTTAGATTGTGGTACAGATCCGGGAGTCTTATGACATCAAACACCGACATATCATCAACCATCTCAGCCACAGCAGCCCAGGTCTTGTCTGTCTCCGCCTTGAGTATGTCATCAGCATTCATGCCGGTCTTGTCATTGTCTCCCCATCCCTTCTCCGTGATGAACTGAACTGCCTTCTTGTAGGAATCCGTGGCTATGAGCTGTTCCATGGTCGCCTGACTCATCAGGGACATCTCCAGTGCCCTGATCCTGGCTACCGCATATATATATTTGTCTGCCATCTGCCTACCTCCAGCTATCTGTTTTCAACAAATAATATTTCATTTACCCTGTCCGCCAGTCGTTCTCTGTTTACATCCAACATCGCCCTGAACGAACAATTTTCTTCTATTCCGCCATATATAAGAACAAATCCTCCATCTATATCACAGCTCTCATCAGATACCTTAAGACTTCCTCCATTATCCTCTGCTATCTGCTCTATCTTTTTCACCGTCTGCGGAGTGAGTCTGCCCCTGTCTTTCTCGGAGAAACATATCTCCCCACTCCTTGGCTGTGCCGCCTTCTCAAGGCATTTTATAACTACCTGAAAATACTCATCATCAGGAAGTGCAACAAGGCTGTCATACGCCTTATCAAGCATACTTTTTATGATATCCTGCTTTGCCGCAAGTATCGCCTGTCTTTTCTTGAGATCCGATGATGACTTCGCCCTGAATGAACCGGATTTCTCTGCCTGAGCTACCTTCTCACTGGTTTCCTCATTCATCTTATCCACAGTTTTTTTCGCATTTGCAATGATGGAGTCCGCGTTCCTGGCAGCCTGAGCCTTGATCTCCTCAGCCTCTTTCTGTGCCTCCTGAAGAATCTGCTCTACTATCGTCTCTAATCCTGTCATAACAAACAACTCCTATCAAAGTTTGATTCCATTTACTGCAAGAATTGATACCAGCAGAGCAAGGATCGCATATGTCTCAACCATGGCTGGGAAAAGCATTGCCTTACCAAACTGATCCGGTTTCTTCACAACTATTCCAACTGATGCAACCGCTGTCTTTCCCTGATGCATTGCTGATACAAGACCAACAATTGCTATCGGAAGACATGCCGCAAGCATCATAAGTCCCTGTGCTACTGTAAGCTCCTTCGGTGTTCCCGACAGGATTCCTATGTTGGACAGCGCTATGAATCCAACAAGAAGTCCATAGATACCCTGTGTACCTGGAAGAAGCTGAATGATAAGAACCTTTGCAAATTTACTCGGATCCTCACTTACTACACCTGCTGCCGCCTGACCGGCAACTCCTACTCCATATGCAGATCCCATACCTGCAAGAATTACTGCCAACGCAGCTCCCACTAATGCCAAAACCGTTCCCATTGTCATAATATTTTCTCCTCCTAAAATAATGATTGACGGACGGCAATGTGTACGATTGACGGACGTTTTCACATTGCCTGTCTTTGATATTTTTTACTTCTGTGTTTCTGTACCACTTACTATATCCACGTACTTCGTATTCTCCCTGAACGGCTTAAATGGATTGCCGCCGCCCTCGTAGAATTTGCCGAAGAACTCTACATACTGGAGTCGGCATGTGTGCACGTATGCTCCCAGCATGTTGATCGCAAGATTGAACAAATGTCCTATTACAAATACTATGATGAACACTATGGCTCCGAATATTCCATCGCCTGCCATGCTGCCCATCTGATTGATTACCTGTGCTATTACCCCCGTTGCCAGTCCAAGTGCAAGCAGTCTGGAGTAAGACAACAGATCTGACAGCCATCCTGTCAGGTTGTATATATCATAGAGTCCCAGCGCAAGTCTGAGCACAGGGTTCTTGTGATCTCTTCCCGACATGAGCACAATGATCGCTGCACCAGCTATCGCCAGACCATAACTCGTATTTCTTAGCCAGCCTGGGAAATTGAACTGCATCTGTGCTATGGAGGCGAACAGCTCCGTCGGCATGAGCATCAGAACAAGCCCTGTTATGAGCATGAACCATGAAAGCACATCGCATATGAATGCCTTCACATCACCTTTCTTCAGGCACATATATCCTTTCAGCGCCAATCCGCCAAACAGATGGATCAATCCGAACAACAACGAGAATAACAAAAGTTTCATCGGATCATCAAGAGGCGCAAACCATACAGGTTTAAATGTCACCTCGTGATGGAAAAAGGTCCTCGATACCACCGTTATCAGATCCCCAAAGAAACCTCCGAACAATACACCCCATACCAGAGTTGATATACCACAGTACATAAACAGACGGAGCGATTTCTGAAGTCCGCTTTCCATCTTTGGAAATTTCTTTATCAATATAAAACAAGCCAGGAATATGATGAGACCATACGCCGCATCGGACAACATAAGGCCAAAGAGAAATATATAAAATATCGCCATCGGGGTGGTCGGATCCATCTCTCCCTTACCGGGAAGTCCGAATGATTCCAACACTCCCTCAGCTGATGCAAACATCTTTGGATTCTGCAGCTGCACCGGTGCCGCCTCATCCTCCGGAACATCATATACATCTGCCATCAGGCTGAAATTCTCATCCAGTATACCCATTATCCTGTCGGCATCCCTCGCCAGCACATATCCTGATATGATAAATGTACTTTTTGACTGGAGAAGACTTCCAAGGACCTGATATTTGTCCGCCCTTATGCGGTAATAATCAGCCAGCAGTCTGAGTTTATCCCTGTCCTCAGCCATAGAGCCAAGCTCTTTTTTCTTGTTCTCTATCCACTGCTCAAATTCCTTTATATCCGCCTTATACTTTTCCGTCTTCTGCTCAGGTGTCCTTCTGGAAAAATACGAGATTCTCGTAAATCCATGTGATCTGAGTATCTCCTCAACCCTCTGCGACACTGTCTTAAGCGCTATGACCACCATGCATGTCTGATCCTTGTCGGATCCCACTACCGTAACGACATAACCGCTCATCTCCGGTTCAGCGGAACTTATATACTCATAAATAGTCTCCTCTGTCAGACCGGGCGGCATTGTTCCTATCATCACCTCAGTTTTTTCAGTTTCTGTGGTATTGATAGGTATGTCCATATTCAGCCACGGTACCAGACCATCTATGGCAACCTGACATTTGACTATGCTTGCCTCACATCCGGCTATCTCCTTGTTGATCTCCTGGATCTTCTTCACCTTACGGTTATAATCCCGTCTTCCGGCTATGATCTCCTGAATATCATCCTCGGATGCCTCTTGGCGCCCTTCAAGACTTGCAAATAGGGACTTCTCCTCAGGCGCATACTTATCTAATATCTGTAACGCCTCATCCGTGTTCTGCACTCTCTTCTCGTACTTTGCTCTCTGGCTTGTGGTATTCATCTTCCTGAAGTCGTCAGTCTCTGTATTTTCGGTTTCGATCTGAACCATTCCCAGCGACTGAAGTTTCTCAAGAATTGCTTTTCTGTCCCTTTTCATGGCACAGATCTCAATCTTCTTCATAGGAAGTACCGCCATATATTTACCCCCTTTCTAAATTCACCTGCAGGTCTGGTCAGCCGACCAGCTCCGATATGATCATTGAGGTCACTTGTTTCTCCATCGATTCAGCCCGCTCTCTGAGATGTCCTATCTCAGCGGTGGCAACATCCATGGCCTTCACTGTCAGTTTCTCTTCCTCTGACCTTCGGTTTCCCTCAGCGTTTTTCATACTCTCCTTCGCACTCACCCCTGCAGCCGCGATCATATCCGCAGCCTCTTTCTTTGCAGCAGCTACTGTATAGTCAGCCTCCTCTCTAGCCTTGCGGACAATCTCCTCAGCCTGAGACTCAGCATCTGTTATCGTGTTCATAGTCTCCTGCAGCATAACATTCCTCCCTTCTTTAGCATTGAGCAGACATACGCTTTATCAAAGCATCACTTTAGATTATTATGTCAAAACTCAAGTAATATTATTTTATAATGATATTGCTATATTGTAAATAAACATTTTGTAAAGTTTGTACAAACCCCTTGATATTTTTTTATTGTTAATGTACAATGTGACTATGTTGATAATACTTATGTTTATCCATTAATCATTTTTCTTCCTTTTAACGCAGTTTGCTGTCGATTTATTGATGCATTTCGACGAAACTGCATAAAAAAAGAACCCATGAACAGTCTTGACCAAACTGTCATGGGTTTCTTTTTTAGGTGGCTCCCCCGCTTACGCAGATCCTCCTTACGGCATAACTTACGTTCTGCATGCACTCCGTGCACATCACTCAATCATTCCAATCCTTCTTACGTGACGCTCATCATTTGAAAATGGGGTGTCAAGGAATATGTCCACTATCTTAAGAGCAAGTCCAGGTCCTATGACTCTTGCTCCCATAGCCAGCATATTTGCATCATTGTGTTCTCTTGTCGCCTGGGCTGAGAAACAGTCATGGCAAAGAGCTGCTCTGATTCCCTTTATCTTATTTGCCGAGATTGAAATTCCAATTCCGGTTCCACAGATGATTATTCCCTTGTCACACTCACCCGATGCAACAGCCTTTGCTGCTGCCTGTCCATATACCGGATAATCCACAGACTCTGTGCTGTAACAGCCAAAGTTCTTGTACTCAAGTCCTCTCTCCTCAAGATGCTTTATGACCTCCTGCATGAGTTCATATCCACCGTGATCACATCCAAGTGCTATCATTTTCTGATCCTCCTGATAATATTAATATTTTTATTTATACATTGTCTCCTGTTCTCAACAGGTTATTATCCTGTGTCCTGCAGCCTTTATGAGTCTGTTCATGATGGCATATCCCATGTCGCCCTCCTCAAATGACTCACTGTAAATATACTGTGCACCTATATCATCACAGGTTCTGAGCAGACTGTATAATCCAGCCGAAACGGTTATCTCATTTTTCTTACTTCCTGCATCATACACATTTTCGCACACACCGTCATCGTAGAGACTCACATTTTCTGTGTCACATAAGATCGCAGTTTTGTAGCCCTGCGCCTTTTTCTCTGCAACGAGACTTCTTATCTTCTCCGCTGCCGCAAGCCTTTCACCCTCAACTATACTGAGTTCACCCTTTGGAGCGTAATGTGTATATTTCATTCCCGGTGCCTTTGGTCTAAGGGCATTGTTCATTCCCGTTATCGCCGGGTCAATCGTCACATCGCCAAGGATATTCTTTATCATCTCCGGCGTAATATATCCAGGTCTGAGTATGGTAGGCCTGTCCCCTGTCATGTCCACTATGGTAGACTCTATACCGATCCCCACAGCTCCACCGTCTATTATCATATCTATTCTGCCATCCATATCCTGCTGTACATGCTGAGCAGTCGTAGGGGATGGTCTTCCCGACAGATTCGCACTTGGTGCAGCGATATAAACACCTGAATCCTTAATAAGTTTCATTGCCACAGGATGCGACGGCATTCTTATCGCCACCGTATCAAGCCCACCGGTCGTGGTATGCGGAACAACATCCTTTTTATTAAGTATGATGGTGAGCGGTCCCGGCCAAAAAGCCTCCATGAGTTTCTTTGTATCATCACTCACATATTCCGCGAGTTCATACACACTGGCAGTATCCGCTATATGTACTATCAGCGGATTGTCTGAAGGTCTGCCTTTGGCTGAATATATTTTGTGGGATGCCTCCGGATTTAATGCATCTCCTCCAAGTCCATACACAGTTTCCGTAGGAAATGCCACGAGCCCGCCTGCTTTTAATATCTCAGCAGCCTTCTCATACATGTGGGCATCATCTACACCAGCCTTTACAATTATAGTATCCATCTTATCTCAACCTCTGTCTCTGCAAAACTAAGATCTCATTTACAAATCTCTATACGCCCATATTTTAGCCCAGCATAGTATCGCTGTCAAATGCATATAGATTATTGATAAGGAAATCAGGTATATATAATATGAAAGTTCAACATAAATACTTTATCATCATCACCGCAATAGTTCTCATAATATCACTGCCTCCCATTATATGTTACAAATTCCTCGTAAACCCGCCAGGCGATCAGACATCAGACACAAAAACCTCAGGTAACAGCGAGGATGTAACCGAAAACGATCCACCAGACGAAAACCGTGCCGATGCCTCTAAAGACCAAGGTAATTTTGTCGTCCTCATTGATCCGGGACATGGCGGGTTCGACCCCGGCAAGGTAAGCCCGGACGGCATCGAGGAGAAAAAAATAAATCTGGAGATTTCTCTGAAACTAAGGGACGCTCTCACCGCTAAAGGATTCTCTGTATTTTTGACAAGGGATACCGACTGCGCTTTAAACAGCCCCGATGCAAAGAGCAAAAAAACATCTGACCTGCGCTGCAGAACCACAAAAGCCTCCGAAGTAAATGCAGATCTATACATAAGTATCCATCAGAACAGTTACTCCGCAGAGTATGTCCACGGAGCTCAGGTATTTTACTATTCAACGTCCAGTGCCGGCAAATCACTTGCCGAATCTATCCAAGACAAATTGATATCCGATGCTGACCCAGACAATACCAGATCACCCAAGGGTAACTCTGACTATCTTGTGCTGACCGAGAGCCCCTGCACTGCTGTCATTGTGGAATGTGGCTTTCTGAGCAACACTGCAGAGTGTCAAAAACTTTGCGACGCGGATTACCAGTCAAGGCTTGCAAATGCCATCGCAGATGCCGTGGCGGAATGGCAAAGCACACAGACTTTGGCTCACTGACCCACATAAACAATAAGGTCCTGCCTTGACAGCCGGCAGGACCAGTTTAAGCATCAGTTTCTGATATGTGTAATTCCGTGCATATTTAAAACAACTATACACTATCCCTTTTGTTTTGTGCGCCTTATACCCCTATAGGCATCACCCCCAACTAATTTATTTTCCCATAGGCAAATGTGCAATGTGATTTTTGTGTTGTGATGTATTAACCCCATATACCCTGTAAATAAATTATAAATACCTGTTGCCTCTGAGAATCTGTGAGCAATGACATATTCGCTATCTCTCTGGGAATTGTATCTGAAACGATAAGGATCAGACAGAATTTATAGAATAATATAGAATTGAACTCAAATGAAATGAGTTGACCCGCTCACAATCTCACCATACATCATATACGAAATTAATCCAACCCCTTTCCCCATTATTTAATGAAAACTTCATAAAAAAATCCATACTGTATTAATGTGATAGTTTATGAAATGTTAATGAATTTTCCAGTTTTTTCTCCCATCAGGCTCTTTACTTGCTTGACAAATGTGGTAAACTATAATACACATTTTAAATAAGTGTTTTATTCTTTTATAAAGGGGGTCGATTCTATTGAAGATTGAACGTTTAAGTGAAAATCAGATAAGATGCACACTCAACAAAGCAGATTTAAATGAAAAGCATCTCAAGATTTCTGAACTGGCCTACGGCACTCAGAAAGCAAGAGAGCTGTTTAGAGATATGATACAGCAGGCATCTGCAGAATTAGGATTCGAGATCGATGACACTCCACTTATGGTTGAGGCCATCCCGGTTTCACCGGACTGTCTCATCCTCATTGTCACAAAGGTTGAAGATCCCGAGGAACTTGACACTCGATTCTCTCGTTTTTCAAAGGTCAATGAATATGACATAGACGACGATGATGAAGATTTCGACGACTATGACGATGTATACGAACCGGATTCTGATTATGACGACGATGACAATGACAATAATGATGACAGTATCAATACTGTTGCAAGAATACAGATCAGTGGTTCAGAGAATGTTCCTGAGGAGATCAAAAAAGTACTCGAGGGACTTTTAAAGAATATTCCCGGCATCGCCGCAGCATCTCTGGAGTCTTCCACTGATACAGACAGCAATCAGGAGAAGGAAACCGCAACAGCTAGCGACACGGACAGTACTGAAAGCCAGAAGATGATTCAGGCGCTGTACTCATTTGATTCACTGTCTACGCTCATCCGCGCATCCAAACAGGTAGCATCATTCTACTTCAGCGATAACTGCCTGTACAAGAACCCGGTAAACAACCGATACTACCTGCTTGTTTCCAACAGCAGCAATTCAGCAAATGAACTTGCAAGAGTGTGCAGCATAATCGCAGAGTACGGTGTTATGGAAGATATGACATACGCAATGCCAGCACATTTTAAGGAGCATTACATTCCGATCATAACAGAGGATGCAGTTCAGACTTTATCTGCACTGTAACAGTCATTATATCTAAATATATTATTTCTGCATAAAAGATAATGCCATATCAGGAATCAACCTGACATGGCATTATCTTTTTATATATCAATATCATCATTTTCTATCACAGCTTTGGGATTCGTATAGAACAACTCGATCATGTAATCTTCACCGTACTTGCGTTCTATGTACTCAGCACACTCCCTGAGGTAAGGTGCTTTATCTTCTGAATCCAACGCATCTGATGCCACAAAGTGAACCAATTCTTCCTTGAGAAGTTTTCTTGAAAAGCTCTTGATATCGTGTCCAAGATCTCCCACAACCGCTGATGCACTTATCTGTATATACGCACCAAGCTGTATAAGTTCCTCCACCTTATCCTCATCGCCTTCAAGGCATTCATACTGCTCTACATCCGCAACAATCGGAATATATCCATCCATGTTGATATCCCTTATCGCCTCTGATATAGTCTCAAAGTCTATATCATACTCGAATCTGATCATGACATACTTGCTGTCAGCCATAGAATCCAGCTGACCTGAGATTATCTTCTGATGATTCTCATCATTATATTCTATCTCTCTTCCAAGATATACCTTATACTCAGGATCTATCCTGCCAGCCTCAATGTTGAGCTGCTCCACGATCCTGTCCAGTTTGTCACCATCCATTATAGGGTTCTTCTTGTTATATGGCGGTGTCGCCACTATAGTACGGATTCCCTCATCATAGGCAATCCTGAGCATCTCTGCCGCTTCTCTCAAATCGTCCGGGCCATCTTCCATCCCTGGCAGTATATGACAATTAATGTCTATCAGTCCAAATGTTTCCTGCCCGGGAGGATTTGTTCCATCAGTTTTCATATATATCTCCATTCCTTATAGTATACAGTGCTTATTATCAAGCAAGTATACTACTCAGCCTCCTTTTTTGCAAGGTAATCGTTGATCTCCTGCTCCAGCTCGACCGCATCCAGTCCGTGAACTGCTGCTGCCTCCTCAAGACTCTCTCCCGCTGCCGCAAGACATCCTATGCAGTGCATTCCTGCTGCCATAAGAATTGCCGCATTACCAGCATCAATTGCCAGTATATCGTTTATAAGCATATCTTTACTTATCTTTGCCATCGTATATATCCTCCTGTGATTACTCATATTCAGCATCTCTCATTATATTATACCCGTTTTTAAATGTCTATCCCTTTTATATATATTGCCCACACCCTTATTGAGTCTTAATGAAAAATATACCTTGTTGATAAATATTATTATTACTTGCTTATTAATGGGTTTTGTTTTACAATAAGCGTGTGATTATTTTTACTTTATAAGGAGGAAACAATTATGGCATTCGTTATTGGCGATTCATGTATCGGTTGTGGTTCATGTGCTGGTTCATGTCCAGTAGGCGCTATCAGTGATAATGGCGGCGTATTTGTTATCGATGGTTCACAGTGCATCTCATGTGGTGCTTGCGCTGGTTCTTGCCCAGTAGGAACTATCTCAGAGGAGTAATTTGTACGGTCAATTTGCCGTTTGAGCATTTTGTACAGTATCAATTATATATCTAAACTACAACTATTTAAGAAAAAGGAAACGGATAACATCCGTTTCCTTTTTTGTTTAAAATTATTTAAAACTTTTATGAATAACCTCTTTTGATTCAGTTGACTCAGTATCTTCCAAGCTACTCTGACACATAGGTGTACGACACATTCTGACATGCCATCATCATATCAGTGTACTCTTCCCTCGACACAACGATCTCTTTATTTTCAACCGGATCATAATATCTTATATCCTCATCATTGTAACTTACTATAAGAACGTATCTTCCATCGTCTATTTTTGATATAACCGGTATGCCATCGCTCACATAGCCAAGCAGCATGTCCAGAGACAGTCCTGTTACATCTATACCCTGCTTTTTGCCAAGTGCATTCAACGCAGATACAGGATCGTCATACTGCTTTATATCATCCTCTGTAACCTGTGCGCCCTCATATGTCAAAACCATATGCAGACAGTCCATAAGTGATGCATCGACCGTTCCCGTACTGTGATGGAATATTCTTGCAGCTATCGTGTTATACTCCTGACTCTCCATCTTCCTATATATGACTTCTCCGTCACTTGATACAACTATTCCCGCTACTGATTCAGCATAGTTTATCGCATCTCCGGCAACATCGTATATCTTGGAAAGCCCCAGATTATCATATACATGATATGTGGTCTTATCTCTCTCTATGGTCATTATCATGGAGATATTGTGATCATCCACCCTCTCCTTAGTTATATTCAAACTTGGAATATAACTGATATATATATTGTCAGGCACTGTGAAATACAGCCTGTCATATCCTGTTATGGACGCATTGTGAACAGTCCCTATGGTCTGTTTGCTGTCATCCTCCTTGAATGTGATAAAGTCATCCTTGATCGCTACAAATTTGCCACCTGACTTCTCACCTCTGGTCAGATACAAAAGGTTTGTATTTACATCAACCTGCATAAGGTAACAGCCATCCTTTGCATATTCCTTGATCTGCGAGCCATCACTGCCAACTATATACAGTTTTTTGGCAGGAATGGTATCTCTCGACTCCTCACTGTACTTTGTCTCCGCAAACGATTCAAGATCCGCATCAATATCCGCATCGGCTATATCTGACACCCCATACACCATATCAGAATCCTTAAATCCATAACATATGAGGCATTCTCCGGCTCCTGCGGTTATCTCGTAGCTGTTTCCCGTCTTCATATTCATGAGTGTTATCTTGGTATTCTGGCTCTGATCCTCATTCTCTCCATATGCCATCACTGACATATCTGCAGAAACCTTGACATCCCCCGCCGACAGATTTTCAGCAATGTATGATTGTCTCTTGTTGCCAATATCAACTGCATTAACTTTTCCGCCCATCATATAATAGAACTTCTGACCATCATAATATGTGAGTCTTGATGTCTCTGTCTTCATCGCCTCATACGGAACATTGCACTCTACAAACAAAAGTTCATCCACCTCAAGTGCGGTGTAATCAAATGTAAACAGGCTGACACCCAGCTTACCCTCATGATCGCCTCTGTTCATGTATCCATATACCGAAAACGTTATATTGCCATCATCCGTAAATTCCATAATATTAATATTATGTGCATCATATGTAGCCGCATCTTCCGTGTAATCATCTGCGCAGAAACTATAGACAAGAGTTATCTCCCCTTCTTCATAATCGTACATCCACAGCTGACCATTCCTTACAAATGCAATCTTCTTGTTATTTTCCACATAACGATATTCAAGGTCATCAGATGAAACTATTCCTATCTCATATACATTGTTGAGCGAATCTATTCCAGATCTGTCAAAGTACTCGTCCACATAACGATCATAGCTGAGCATGGTAATCTTTGGCGCTGTCCGTGTTTCCCCTTCTGCCTGATCGGACTGATCTTCGGAATCTGTGCTGTAAGGATCAGAATATCCCTCATCGTAAACACCATCAGCATACGAACCATCTTCACTGCTGTTGTCACTCACTTCAACCATACTGTAGCTTGCTTTATAAAATTCCTTTACCGAATAGTAACTTGTGACATCCTGATCTGTGATGGAACTAGCCTTATATTCCATCTCTATCACAGCATAGTTGACATCTATCTCTTTGATATACAGATCTACATCACTAACCACTGTCGGTTTCAGACCATCCCACATGATATCCGCATAGTCATTTGCAAGATTTACATGTCCAAGTCCAAATGAATCTCCAGTTGATGCCCCTGTATACTCAGCCTTGTATGTTCCTATAACTGACTCCGTCTCCAATGCCTCAAAATCAAATGAAGCATCATGAAAGTCCCTGACCGCCTGCAAGAGTTCAGCCTCATGATAATCATCATTTACAACTATTCTGGTGTAATACGATGCCGCTGTATCCATTTCGGTTTTCACCTTGACAACAAGCATATACTCCATATCTTTCTTGAGATCCATTCTCACATTTATATCGAGGGCATCATATCCATCGCCATTGTCCACTGGTTCTATGTCACCCTTTTCAACCAACGAATCCCCGGCTATGGACCTGATCTCATATGAATACCCACTGATATGTGCCTTCTGATTCTCCACAAGTACCTCTATGTGTTTCTGCTCATCTATAGGGGTTATTGAATCCCTCAGAAGTGTTATATCCACGTCGCTGGTATACCCATGCATGCAGTTGAGCAGAGTGTTGCCATAGCTGACATAAGCCAGCGGCAGCTCTGCATCCCCCATCTCCTTAGCCAGATTATTATAGTTTCTATTCTCAAATATATTGACGAAGTAAACTGTAATGACAAACACCAATGCCATGACAATTATTCTCACAAGTACATTTATTTTCTTCTTCACTTATCTAACCTTCTTAATTCAAAATATTACTTCTGTAACACTACAACTTTTTTACAATACAACTTATACAACGATTCTTCTATCTGTTCTATATTAATAAAATCTTCTCCTGCGTCTTCTGTGTCTGTCACGCCTTACGCAGAATTCATTGCATACAAGCATCTCGATTATATTTCTCATAACACAATTTACATCACCTGGTCCATCTGGTACATACGGAGGCTCATCCTGTCTGGAAACTGCTGCCTCCGAGCCTGAAACCCTGTATTCATCAGGGATCTCACCTTTTTCATTCAGATCACCATATACCTTTCTTGCGATCTTTCTCATCTCTTCTCTGTCTGGGTATTCCACGAGCATAGGACTGCCTTCATACTCCAGCTTATCACACTCTTCCTCAACTGCATCACTGATCTTTTTTATGTCATCCGGATACATCTGTCTCATGTACTCCATATCCCGGATCAGTTCATCCGAATCATACATGCTTTCTGGAAGTAGTATGCCAGAAAGACCTTTCTCAAAACCTCCCGCGTATTTCAGATTATAGACTCCGCCATCCTTTATCAATCCTTTGAGGTTCATGTCATATGGACTATATGGAATATATCTGAATTCTTCACTCATACAAATCTCCCTATCTGCATTGTTGTGTATCTATTACATAAGTATGCAGATAGGGAGAATGTGTGACCGCAAATACTGTTATTTATCGCCAAATGAGATTCCCAGTGTTCTTGCCTCGCTTACTATATCATCATCTGGTGATACATATTTAAGCTTTCCGGCACTCTCTGAGAGAGGAATAGCTGTAACCTTGTTGTCAAGGAATACCACAAGTTTACCAAAATCCTTTGCCTTGATAAGTTCAGCAGCCTTTGCTCCAAATCTTGAGGATATAACACGATCATATGCATCTGGACTTCCACCTCTCTGTGTATGTCCAGGTATTGCTATTCTTATATCCTGTGTTGTATATGCCTTGAGCTTGTCGGCAAGTTCATATGCAACTGATGGGTATGGATTGTTCGCGATAACCTCTTTTCTCTTCTTTTTAGGCAGTTCAGCAACCTCCTTTGGAAGTGCTCCTTCAGCAACTGCAACAATGGTAAATCCCTTGTTGTCCTTAGTTCTCTTGTCGATTGCCTTGTATACTTTCTCTATATCGTATGGTATCTCTGGGAGAAGGATTACATCAGCACCGCCAGCTATTCCGGCATGAAGTGTGATCCAACCAACCTTATGTCCCATTATCTCGACTATAAATATCCTGTTATGTGATGCAGCTGTCGTATGAATACAATCTATGGTCTGAGTTGCTATATCAACGGCACTCTGGAATCCAAATGTCATGTCTGTTCCCCACAGATCATTGTCTATAGTCTTTGGAAGACCAATGACATTGAGTCCCTCCTCGCTGAGCAGGTTTGCAGTTTTCTGTGAACCATTGCCACCCAGTACGCAGAGGCAATCCAGTTTGAGTTTCTTGTATGTCTCTTTCATGGACTTAACCTTGTCAAGTCCATCCTCAGTAGGCTCACCCATAAGTTTGAATGGCTGTCTTGAACTTCCAAGAATTGTTCCGCCCTTGTTGATTATTCCTGAGAAATCCGCAGGTTTCATCTTGATATAATTGCCTCTCATAAGGCCCTTATAACCCTCGAGGAAACCGTAGATCTCCACCTCGTCAAAAAGTTCATACAAACCCTTTGCTATGCCTCTCATAGTCGCATTCAATGCCTGGCAGTCACCGCCACTTGTCAAAAAACCTACTCTTAACATAATTCCGCACCTCTTTCTTTATAAATATGTGTAAATATAGTACATGTCATTCATACAACAGACTTTATCATTATCTCTAAAGATATACTCTTCCCTCAAGTGCTCTGAGAAGTGTCACCTCATCAATACATTCGAGATCTCCTCCGACAGGTACACCACTTGCAATACGGCTTACCTTTATGCCCGCAGGTTTCACAAGCTTTGATATGTACATCGCAGTTGCCTCTCCCTCCGGTCCGGAACCAGTTGCAATTATTAGCTCCTCAACATCCTCACTCTGCAGCCTCCGCATAAGCTCAGATATTTTTATATCCGCAGGTCCTATACCGAGAGCCGGATTGATAACACCGTGAAGTACATGATAGACACCGTCAAACTGCCCGGTTCTCTCATATGCCGCAAGATCACGAGGAGTCTCCACAACCATTATAAGTTTGTGATTTCTATTCGGCGAACTGCATATAGGGCATACCTCCCTGTCAGTTATGGTATAACAACAACTGCAGTACTTTATATTCTTCTTCGCATTTACTATCGCATCCGACAATGCAAATGCCCTGTCCTCAGGCATACTTATTATGTGAAATGCCAGTCTCTGCGCTGTCTTTGATCCAATACCCGGCAGTCTTCCAAGTTCCTCTATAAGTCTGTTAACTTCTCCGCCATAAACTTCCATTAGAAAGGTAATCCTCCAAGTCCCATTCCGCCAGAAATCTTACTCATATTGTTATTGTAGTCTTCCTCCTGTGTCCTGAGAGCCTCATTAACTGCTGATATTATAAGATCTTCAAGTGTCTCTATATCCTCTGGATCTACAACCTCTGGATCGAGCTTTATCTCCATAAGTTCCTTCTTGCCTGATACCTTAGCTGTAACGACACCACCACCGACAGATGACTCATACACTTTATCCTCAAGTGTCTTTGTTGTCTCCTCCATCTGTTTCTGCATCTTCTGTGCCTGTTTCATAAGATTGTTCATATTGCCAGGCATCATGCCTCCTGGGAATCCACCTCTCTTAGCCATTGCAAAAATCCTCCTTTATATCTGTTTCTTTATTAATATATTATTTATTCCTGTCTTCTCTCAACCTTAAAATTGATCATATTCAGGATATTTTCCTGCTCTAACTTTGTATTGTCCTTGTGCGAGTTTTTGGTACAGATTATCTCAAACTCCACGCTCTTTCCCAGATACTCCTCTATCACGCCTTTGACATGCTCCACATTCTCAGCTTTCTCAAAATATAACTTTGGAAGTTCATCATCCGTGAGCGGTATCATAAGCACAAGTTTCTTTCTGTCATCCGCCAATATAAGTTTCGCCCTGTTGCCCGGGTCATCATCGTTTCTTTCAAGGTATCTTCTCGCCGGACTTGAGAGCTTTCCAAGTATTTCATTCCAGTTATCCGCAGCTCTTTTCAGATCTTCAAATTCAGCCTGCGGAAGTTCACTTGCCAGTTTTTCCTGAAAAGCTTTCATTTCTTCTGTATCTACCTCTGAGCCTGCAGCCTCCTCTGTACGGCTGGTCTGCGGCGCAGCCTGAACCTTTATTCCATTTGACTGTAGATCATCCAATTTTTTCTCAAGGAACCTGACTCTCTCCACTATACTGGTGATGTCTGTCTCCATCTGAGGTCTGCACAGCTTTATGACCGCCATCTCAAGCACTATCCTCTTCTGGGTAGAATATTTTATACTTGCAGCTGCATCGGAAAACACATTTATATACCTTATGATCGCACTCTCATCCATGCCTGCGGCTATATCCCTGATACGCTGGATATTCTCCTTTGTCATATCAAGCCTGTCTCCCTCCGACTGAGAGAGTTTTACCACAAGTATATTTCTGAGGAACCATGTGAATTCGCTCACAAATCTTCCAAGCTCACGCCCCTGCCATACGATCTCATCCACCACATCTATGGCACCCTCAACATCCTCTCTGAGAACGCACTCCAACAATCTGGCAAATGTATCTATATCGACAGCACCTATCGTCTCAAGCACCTTGTCATATGTGAGTTTCTGACCGAGATTGAACGCCACGCACTGGTCAAGTATAGACAGAGCGTCTCGCATGGAGCCATCTCCAGATTTTGCAATGTAGTCTATCGCTTTTTTGTCTGCCTCAAGCCCTTCTCTGTCCATCAGATCCGACAGTCTGTCAGATATGACATCAACAGGTATCCTCCTGAAATCATATTTCTGGCATCTCGATGATATGGTTATCGGTATCTTGTGAGATTCCGTAGTCGCCAAAATAAATATGACATATGAAGGCGGCTCCTCAAGGGTCTTCAGCAATGCATTGAACGCGCCTGGAGAGAGCATATGAACCTCATCTATGATATATACTTTGTATCTGCCCTCCGTTGGAGGATATGCAACCTCCTCGCGTATCTGCCTTATATTGTCTACGCCATTGTTGGATGCCGCATCTATCTCTATCACATTCAGAGATGACCCATCCGCTATCGCTCTGCAGCTTGCACATTCATTACACGGACTTCCGTCC
Organism: Coprococcus sp.; assembly: GCA_050874325.1. Lineage (GTDB taxonomy): Bacteria > Bacillota > Clostridia > Lachnospirales > Lachnospiraceae > Coprococcus. The sequence goes on from JBNMKK010000001.1 coordinate 116,434, forward strand.
ACCGGATGCTCACAGTTACATGCCTTTGCAAATATCTTTGCTATAGATGTCTTACCTGTACCTCTTGTTCCACAAAATAAAAAGGCATGACCAAGTCTATCATTCTTAATCTGATTTCTAAGAGTGGTAACTATATGATCCTGCCCCTTTACTTCATCAAAAGTATCAGGTCTCCATTTTCTATATAAAGCTACATACGACATGTCAATACCTACCTTTTTGTACACTAAAATGTAATCCATCCCGAGTAATCACTTTACTTATGTGTTTTTCGGAAGACTCACACAGACTATTATATCTGAATTTACATTTTATATCAATCAGATAAGCGATATTTGAACGTTGTATTCCCTGCTGCCCATCCGCAGACTGTCACCACCGGCAAAAGGCCAGTATTTGTCTTTGCACAGTCGTATCTCATTTACAAATGTTCCGTTTGTGGACCCGAGGTCTTTAACATATACCCTTCCCCCTTTTTCACAAACAGAAATATGTCTCCTGCTGATATTTTTATCGTTCAGGACCACATCAACAGCGCTGTCACGTCCCAGCACCAGCTCCTTTTCAGAAACATTTATCACGATAGATTCCGCGTTTTCTTTGTCTACCAGTTCAAGAACAATATGAGGCGCATTTCTCCCACAAACGTCAGTCTCCACCAAAAGTGTCGTGTCTCCATCAGGCTCCATAAGCACCTGTGTTCCGCCAGGCATCATTTCCTTCCGTATGCCTTCATCAGATGATATGACCGCACTCAAAGTCTCCTCCTTAACAGCAGATGTTTCATCTATTATATCCAGTGTATCAATCGTTGACTGCACACCAACCGCTGGTTCGCTGACCATTGTCACCCCTGCCGGCTGCGCTCTCATTTTTTCGTTTCTTCTCTGAAATTCCAGATAGAGGAATATTTCCATTGCCACTGCAGCAGTCATCACCATAAATATACGCGCATCCTTTATCGTTCCATATTTTGAGATCTGGAACACAGCCACTGCAGATCCAACAACAATAGTAATAACAATTAGCAGCACAGACCATCTGCTTTTTTCCATCTTGTCACCACGATTCTTTCTGTCATAGTCTACATTTTCATCGAGCCCACAAGCACTATTATGATCAGAATTTCTGATATAGTTCTCATTTCTCTCGGGATTTAACTTGTTGGCTTCTGACAGATTCTTTTCCTTTTTCCTTTCCTGTATGGTTTCTTTCAATAACTCTATATCAAAATTATCCACTACCACCATCCCATATATTCCATACATAAAATCTACCAACCTTGAATCACTATGATCTATGTTGCGTATTATTTCTTCCACAAAGTGCCTTACCTGCTTTTTTACATCCATGTTCACACCTGGAGTATAGATAAATCTGTACTCATCCGCCCCCATACTGCAAAATACATACTCAGGTTTTATCATAAGACTTCCCGGGTCCAACATATAATCCTCAGCCTCGGAAATCACATCACACACCGATTCCATAACTGCAAATGCTTGCCTTGCAGACAATTTATTTCCCATCAAAAAATCCCTAAGGCTTTTCATTCCATTTATCTTGTTGTAGAGCAACATTTCACCGTCGATGGATCTGAACTCCGGCTGTATTATCCCCTCAACAAAATTGTTGTAGAGCATATCTATCTCATATGAATTTACCCTTGTCATATCCACCTCCACCACAAAGAACGAATTTACCCCTTCATTCTGACAATAACTTACCATACGTCTGCCACCTCCTCAGATTATTGCCCGTATTTCTGATCTCCCGCCTTGCTGTCACCGTCTTTCTTCTTCCATCATCTTTCACAACATATGAGATCCCAGGATATTCCTCGGTGTAACTGATCTCATTGACACATATTCCCAAAACCGGAGCCGCCACAGCGCCATGCTCAAAAAAACCTTCATCTGTCATATACGACCTCGCATCCACCTGTCCTGCAAACGTTATTCCATTCTCCACATTGTCTTTCATGACTCGCTCCGCCGTAGCTGAATCTCCCACATCTCCGACGAGTATGTACTCCTCCCTGTTATAGAGCACCGTGTATGCTTCCCCTGCAGCCACCGCATAATTCATAACCACAACAAACAGATTTATCACTACAAACACTATCCCCACGAGAAGTGGGGCTATAAAGCACATCTCGACCATGATAGATCCCTTATCATCCATTTATATCTCTCCTTATCCATCTTATTTATCACTGGCAATACTTCCATGTTCTATCTCCCACACTCAGAACATTGCGGCAAGCCACCGCAGTCATCCTTCTTAACCCTGTAGATCGTACGTTTAAGTCCCGGACACTCTAGTGAGAAATGATACCGGTCTCCGCTTTGGGTCACATACAGAGTTCCTCTGCCACTGTATCTTGCACATAGACTGCATCCTGATAATCCCTCGCACTCTCTGGCAGCAGCCGTGGGTGAAACCTGTCTTATGGTGAGCCGGATATGATAACAACTGCGGGAGCTGTGATACACCTGCCCATTTTCTGCCACATACACATATGTCCCCTCTGAATCATCATCATTTTCCCTGTCATATCCAAGATACGCCCTCTGACGGATGCGTTCCTCGCAAGGTATCCTTATATCCCCTATTATCGGAACCTCTATGTGAATGTCATACAAAAGTTTTATGTATATGAGATCATCCGATTTCAATTCAGCCTGAACTATCCTAAGACCTGCCATCCCGCCGTCCACATACCTTTCCACCAGCCCACCGTCATCTATATATTCCCCAAGTTTTGCATTAGCTGTGACCGCAGACAGTCCATTTGAGATCAATCCCGCCTCCTCCCCGACATCCGCGCCATCCTCTATCTGTCTGTCAAGGAAACTGTACTCCGCAAGGTAAAGTGCAGTCTCATGAAGTCCCTCATACACAATTCCCCTCGTTTGTATAACTCCGGCTACACTTACAATCCCAAGCATTGCAAATATAAACATAGGCAACACAATTGCTGCCTCGACACTGGCACTTCCACGCTCGGAAAGAAATGTCTTATATATTCTCCTGCCTGACACATTCACACAGTTTCTCTTTTTGATATGCGCTTGGAGAGGCAAAACAAAATTCATTATAAAAATACTAAATTTAGGGTTATCCGATATCCGTATGTCGTCATAGCAGAAGAACATATAACACCTCCTTTCCGAACAGTTCCGTCCATCTCTAATACTCCATTGAAATCCTGAATCCATGGCGGTAATACCCATCATCCAGACTTTCAACATCCTGAAAGCTCTCTATAAACGGAGCAAATTTTCTGTTCTGTACTATATCCACATCAATAGAAAATCCATATATCATGTTTTCCATCTCAAATGTCTCGTCATCCTGCGACAGATTGAGCTGTATCATATCCGCCATTCTGTAATACATGTCTCCGCGGTTCTCCGCCAGTAATATTGCAAGATACCCTTTATAGCCTATGGCATCCGCCCCCTCATAATTATCATTCTGCATAGTGAGCAGATCTCCCAAACTGTCTATGTCCGTCTTCCACGTATCTCCGGTTTTTATAAACTGAATATCGTTGCCACAAAGCATGCATTTTATATCCGCCAAAGTCTCCGCATATGCCCAACATCCAGCAAGCAGATACTTCACTGCCGAATAAGTCACCCCCGGCAGCAGCGACAAGACAAATGCTATAGACTCAACAGACGCCATTCTGCTGCCATCCGTGAGCAGATACGCCAGATTCACAGGAAGTCTGTGGACTATTATCCTGTTCACTACCCCACTCAGGTTGTCTCTGTCATTGTCTTTACCGGCTATCATGTACTCTACCTCACATGTGGCAGGCCGTTCGGACTTCCTCGATGTATATGTGTTGAACATTTCCAGTGCATAACATATCCCATAAAAATCATCGGTTATCCCCGTCTCGTCCGTTGGAACTGAATTGGCAAGCTGCATCTTAAAAGTCTCTATATCATCAAATTCCAGATTCTCCCAGCACACCTCTTCATCACTGTGGTTTCCGTGTTCCATCGCATCCTGACTGTAGACAGAATCCAATGGGACATCCCCGGCAGGAGTGACCAGTCTCAGTATCCCGCCTCCGGTTATCCGTTTGAGAACTTTTCTTGGATCCATCCCGATCCAAAGGCTTTCCCCTGAGCTTTCGTCGTTTTCTCCGTTGTCCACCGTTTCTCTGGTTCCTTCCCCAACTCTTTTTTCCGTTGTTATCATCTCCAGAAGATCCTTAACCCCCTCTGTCTCTATGTATATCTTCATGTATTCCGTTATCTGTTTCTTCATATTTTCACAATCATTTTCCAAAAGTCCCCTGCACTGTACCAATTCCACACCTTTTATGAACATATCCTCATCCCCACTTCCATCCAGTGTGTACTCTATATAATCTTCCGCCATCTCCTCGATCTTGCCTTCACCCTGTCCCTCAAAATTTTTGTCAACCGCAAGCAGATGATACTCATCAAACAGTCTCCTGTCGTATGCCGCCAGGATCTCATTGGCAGCGCCATCGGCTGTCTCCGCAGCCTTGGCGCTCCCCATTTTTACCCTCACCATCTCCAGCACTGAGACGCCGAGAATCAACAAAGGTATTAGTACAAGACACAGGAACACTGTTATATGTCCCTTATTTCCCATAACTATCCGCTCCTATACCCTTATCCTAGTAGATCTTCTTTGCACTCTTGTTTATCGAGTTCCAGATATTATTTACCAGCGAGGTTATCTGCTGTTTAAAGATAATACACATGGCTATCAAAACCACCATTATAAGTATGATCTCAACCACTCCCATTCCTGACTCATCTTCCATAAAATCATTCCATCTCTTCATATTTATTTCCTCCTGTTCATTTTCCTTTGCCTAAAAACTCATCACAGCGGGCAACACCACTATCACCATCACTACTCCCAAAAGCACTATCATAGGGAACAGCAGTCTGGTGCCTGCTTCCTCGCCCTTCTTTCTTGCAAGCTCCTTTCTCGCCTGAAGTGCAGCCTGTTCCTCCCCCGCCATCATTAGCATTATGTCTCTTGTTCCTTTGTTTACATTTTGTGAAAGCATTGACATAAGTTTCATATATACCGGCAGATTTATCCTGTGACCCATGTTGTAATATGCCTCACCCTCTGGAACTCCTGCCTGTATCTCGTTGAGTGTATACTTAAGTTCCCTCACAAGAGCACCCTCACTCTCACCCTGGACCATTCTCACAAACGAGCCCCTTATAGTGACCCCCGCTCCAATGTAGAGTATCATCTTGTCAACCAGCTCCGGATAGTCCAACATAAGTTGCTGCCGTCTCTCCTTCTCCTGTTTTGAAACCTTTGCACCCGCTCCCATCCAAATACATACGGCGGCTGCTATCCCGAGAAACATCACCGGTATTCCTCCCGCCCCATTTGTAGTGTCTGACACACTGTACCCTTCTATCTCCGAAGGCAGTTCTATCCTCCTGCTGTCCCTGTTTTTCTTCTGTATATCCTTCACGTAATCAGATATTACCTTCTCTGCCTTCTCCGTTGCATCAGTCTTTCGTCCTGACACCAAAACCTCATATTCCCGCTCAGCGCTCACCTCCCCATACGAAAGGATCGCCGTAAGTTTCACCAGCTCATCCTCTCCGTCATCGCATTTTTGAAGTTTTCCGGATGACGTTAGGACATCATGATCACTGCTTATCCATGTCACATCCAGACCGATTCCATCAAGTCTTTCCGGAAGATCCATATCCATCTGAATACAGTCCGCAGACTCATTCTCCCCAAGGTACACTTTCTCAATCTCAGCAAATCCATTTGCAAACACGTCTGCAAGCTGAAACTCATCATATTCGATAGGGAGAACCTCCACTGCAAAGTCTGTCCTCTTCCCTTCAATCTCCGTACGCAATATTTTACTTCCCGTATCGCCCCCATAATCCGCCCTGTCCAGTATCACTGTGCCTGGCACCATCGCTGATCTGGCAAACAGCAACACAGCCATCAAGATCGAAACGACAACGATAACCATCATCTTTTCTATTCGCTCCACATACATGCGTCTGCATCTTTCCCTTGCCTCTGCGTCAGTACATGTATGAACCCGCTTTATTCTCTGAACTGTCTTACCATGGTCCATCCTTTTTTCCAGTATGTCATACAAAACACCTGCTACATTCTTCAGCACATTTTCACCACCTCACATTTCTATATTCACACATCTATACTGGTTATTTTTCTCCCCCATAATACCGCGAGAAATATGACCACCAGACATATCGACATAGCCACTATTCCAAATATATTTCCATAGAGTCCATCCATATATCCGGGATTACACACCCTCATATACAGGATTATCGCAAAGGGCATAGCCGACATAATGTTATATTCCATCCTCTTTGATGTGATCATCGTGTCTATCTCATCTTCAACCTCCAGTCTTTCATCGATCTTCTGGACCATCTTCTTCATCATCTTTATGAGATTCCCTCCAGATCTTCCGGCCACTGCGGATATCCTGGCAAATTCCTTCACATCATCAAGCCCAGATCTCTCAGCCAGATCATTTAAAAGCACCTTCACATCCGTACTCATCTCAAGTCCCGCTATTATGACCTTCAACTCGCCCTGAATATAGGATCTGCCTTGATACAACCCCTCCATCTCCTGATATACAGGAATAAATGCCTTTTCCATCGAATATCCCGCAGCCATATTTGCGGCAAGGGACAATAACATCTCCTTAAATTCAATATTGAGTTTTCTCTGTATCTGACGACATCTACGCCGTGACACCGCTTTGAATACAAACAAAATACCCGGCATTCCAACGATGCATGCAGCCACATTGTCAAAAAACAGAACCGCTGTCCCTGCAACTGCCATCATATATATGACTGTGATCCATACCCTCTCACCGACTTTTAACCTATACACTCTGTAGTCTGTCATACGGCTGCATCCCCCGTTACTTTGCTTTTCTCTGTCAATTTTATAAACCCCGCTGACATCAGTTTTGCGGTATTGTGCAGATCATTTATCTTTTCAAGAGTCCCCACGACTCTTCTGCCATTCATTCCATTTTCACGGAACTCATATAACTTGTTCACCACAAATTCACCTCCTTCCAGTCCTATAACCTCACATATCTCAAGACATCTTCTCGACTTATCCCTGAGTCTTCCAAGTTGTATTATAATGTCGACTGCAGTCGCGATCTGCTGCCTTATCGCCAGCACAGGCATATCCGCTCCCATGAGAACCATGGTCTCCAGTCTGGTGAGCATATCCCTGCTGGAATTGGCATGACCGGTGGACAGAGATCCATCATGACCGGTGTTCATAGCCGTAAGCATATCTATGGCTGCCGCGTCTCGGACCTCGCCTACGATAATCCTTGTCGGGCGCATTCTCAAACTTGTTTTGATAAGATCCCTTATGCTGACAGCATTCTCACCTTCTACATTTGCACTTCTTGCCTCTAATCTCACAAGATTGTCTATACCTGAAAGCTGCAGTTCAGCCGAATCCTCTATAGTCACGATTCTCTCATCGTGTGGTATGTATCCTGACAGAGCATTTAGAAACGTTGTCTTTCCCGCTCCTGTTCCTCCTGACACGATCATGTTGTACCCTGATATGACAAGCTTTTTCAAAAATTCCGCCACTTCATCAGTTATCGATCCCAGAGACAGAAGTCTGTCCATCGTCATTCCCTCCTTAGGGAACTTTCTTATGGTCATAACACAGCCATCTAAACTGACCGGCGGCAGCACCACATTAACTCTCGAGCCATCCTTTAGTCGCGCATCAACTATCGGAGACGATTCATTCACCAACCTGTTGCACCCGGCAACAATATGCTGGATTATGGATTTCAGTCTCTCCTCACTCTCAAATGTCCTGTCGCATTTGCATAGCCTGCCAGCCCGCTCTATAAAAATATTGTTTGCCCCGTTTATCATGATCTCCGTTATATCGTCATCATCGAGCATCTCAGAAAGCACATCCAGCCTCCTGAGGCTGTTGAACAGATCTCTCTTTATCTCCAGTTTTTCCTTTACACTCAGTTGATTTTCCGCCGAATATTCCAGTATGCACTGATCTATTGCCTCCCGCACTCTGTCATCCTCTATGTCTCCGGAAAGATCAATACTCTGCATAACCTTTGCGCGTATACCCTGTATCTCTTCTCCATCTACCACTTATCCACCACCTGACTGTCTATAAACCTAAGCATTTCTGCACTGCCCGGTGCCGCATTTGGCACACGGACTCTTCTCATCCTTTTCGCAACCTTTCCAAGCTCCACCGACTCAAGCAGTCTTTCAAATGTACTGATCTTCTCCTGTGACTGTTCATCTGAAAGTTCAGGAACTATCACCACATCAAAAGCCGAAAGCACTGACAGATCTTTTAAGACTGCCTGACCTATGTCGAATACAACCGTAGTATATCTGCCCCATTCTCTAAACTGATCTATCATCCACCTGACATCCTCACCGGTCAGCTCTATCGCATCCATATATGAACGCATATAGCCGAGAACACTGTAATCATCCAGCTTTACCACATGTTCATCTACATACTCTGCAAATCTCGCCGCCCGCTCTTTAACAAGATAAATAATGTTTGATATGACATCATGCCTGTCATCAAATGAACTAAATTCCTCCATTCCTATGTACAGTCCGCCTCGGACCTCATCATCCATACACAGGCTTATTGCAAGATTTGTCTTGCCACATCTTCCAACCGGAGATATCACTCCGTATGACCTGAACAACCGCCTGCTCCTCTCTGGAACATCGGCATCCATGTACTTTATGATTCCCTGAACAATATCACTCGCCCTTGAATACTTGAACAATACCGCTGCACCTGAAATTTCTCTCACACCGGACTGGCGTTCCCCTGAAAGGATCACGCATCTCTGCGCCCCGAGTTCCTGCCATATATCGGCATAAATTTTCTCGTCTATCAGCAACACATCCAGTCTGTTCTCACACAGATAATCTCTCAGTTCCTCCTGTCCGGAAAATGCCAAAGCGAGAAACGGGTTTTCTCTGTCGGAATTTATATGATTCATAAGGCTTATCATGTACGCCTTATCTTCATCATATATTCCTGCTTTATACTGCTGAATTGTCTCACCTCCATGAAAAACCATATCCACTAGTATCACACTAAAGGATTGCCATATAGTACATGACTCCGCAGAGTATTGCCGCAGAAAAATGCACTCTCCTCTTTCCTACTCTTGAGCGTTCCGCTCTGTCTGATAATTTCTTACGATTCGTAATTGATAAAATAAACTCTTTTAAAAGATAAAAAATAGAAATCACTCCTCCGGCCAAAAAGGAGTAGATCATCACCCTGTATATGTCTGTTCCAACAAACGATCCGGCAACCGCCAACAGCTTGATGTCTCCAGCCCCCAGGGCTTTGATTAGAAATAATACATATAATATCACCACCGGAAACACGCACCCCTTCAGGCTGCAGAAAAGCCCCATAGGGAATCCCCGCATAACAGCCGAAACTGCAAATCCCTGTATCAGCCCAACAGCCACCAGCTTATTTGGAATTCTCCAATCCCTGAAATCTGTAATGACTGCCACACTGACAGTGGTGATCAATGGTATCATAAAAATTATAAGTTTCTGTCCTCCTTTCCCTTCGTGGTAAGCACACATTACACCTCCAAAATGTCTTTGTAAAGGGGGTGATCTATAAACAAAATTTTATGATTTTGAGGATTTAACTTTTTGTAAAGTGTAGATTTTTACCCGCGCATTTTCACGGATGATCCCCCATATCTGAAAAGTTCAGCATATACAATAGATCAAATAAAAAACCGTATATTCCAGTCTCTGGTCTCGAAACTGTCCTACACGGTTTTTTATATAATATTTTAACTTTATGGATTATGTCCTTTTTGAACTTACTGCTGCATATTACTGTTTTTTCTCGCTGCCATCGCCTCATCTATGGACTGTATCTCACTTCGGCTTATCTCTATACTGTCCTTCAGAACACGTATATTATTAAAATACTGCATCAGCTCCTGTGGCGGGTTATCCTTTGCCTGCTCATAAAAATACTTTCCGAGCTCAACCATGTTCCTGTCTATCATCTGGACTTCATTGCTGATCTTATTGCTCAGCTTTGCCTTCTGTGCAGCATCCTTCGTCTCATCCACCGCATTATTTGCGAATTTTTTTGTCTTGTTAAATACGTCCTGAAAAAAGTCTGCCATATCTCATTTTACCTCCATTATATTTATATTTTTATTCCATTTTGGTATTTGCGAAACATAAATCTATAAAAGAGCTGATTGTTTTAATATACCGTTAAAAAAAGACCGGGAATATGTGCATCACACCTTTATCCCCGATCTTTTTCATTTATAGATTGCTTACAGAGCCATCACTCGTCTATGTACTTGTTGAGAGTATCAACAACATCATTGAGATTGTATGGCTTTGCGATATAATCATCAAGCTGATTCTCCAGGATCCTCTCCTTATCCCCGAACATTGCCCTGGCTGTAACTGCGATTATAGGAAGTCTCTTTCTCTTCTCCTTACGCTCTATCTCTCTGATCTCCTGTGTAGCTGCTATACCATCCATGACTGGCATCTGCACATCGAACAGAGCCGCATCGTATATCTTTGTCTTGAAAAGTTCAACTGCCTTCTGACCATTCTCAGCTATATCATATGAGAAACCTGCCATGCCGAGGAGCTTTCCGATAACCTGCTGGTTTACCGGCTCATCCTCTGCGACAAGGATCCTTGCCTTGCTGTGTGCATTGATGGAGAATACCGCCGGCTCCTCCTTCTCCTGAAGGAACTCATCTGCCGCATCAGCGCCCTTGATGACCTTGAGTGGTATCTCAACGATGAATGTTGAACCAATGTCTTCCTTACTCTGTACAGTGATATTACCACCCATAAGTTCTACTATCTGCTTTGTGATAACGAGTCCAAGTCCTGAACCACCGTACTTTCTTGTATCAGATGCATCAACCTGGCTGAATCTTATGAACAGCTTGCTCATATTCGCCTCGGAGATACCGATACCTGTATCTGCAACTGCCATTCTTATCTTGATCTTATTCTCACCGTCATCCATGGATGCGATCTTGACTCTTACACTTCCCTCAGATGTAAACTTGATCGCATTTGAAAGGAGACAGTTGAGAACCTGCTGTATTCTCTGTCCATCACCACGGACAAGCTTTGGAATATTGCTGCCAAATGAACAGTCGAGCTGCAATCCCTTGTTTGTTGCGATAGGAACCTGTGCGGCAACTGTATCTTCAATGGCTGTCCTGATGTCAAATGTCTCTTCTTTGATCTTGTACTTTCCTGCCTCAAGCTTGCTTATATCAAGGATATCATTGATAAGTCTGAGCAGTGTATCTGCACAGTTTTTAGCTGTTATGAGGTTATCCCTGTAATCTGCCTGAAGGTCTTCTGCCATAAGTGTAAGCTGGAGCATACCGAGAATTCCGTTGATAGGAGTTCTTATCTCATGGCTCATATTTGCAAGGAACTCAGCCTGAGTCTTGTATGCAGCATTGGCATCAACGATTGCCTTGCTGAGTTTCTCCTCAGTCTCTTTCTGCTTTGTAACATCGATTACTACCATGTTGATGTAATCAGCCTCGGACTTATACATAACCGTGTTGAACACCTTCTGAAGTGACTCCATAGTGATCTCAACATCCATGAGGTCTCCCTCTTTTGTGCCTGAGTTATTGTACGCTGTGAACCAGGCATTTATATCCTGAAGGACCTCTATCTTGCTCTCCTTGAGGATCTTATCCTTGTAATCTGATACATCGAGTTTGAAGTACTCTCCAAATATCTCATTGGCATCTACTATCTCATAACTTGTTCCATTTACCGGATCATTGATTATCTTTGCCTGAGCAAATCCGATAGGAAGATTCATGAACAGTTTCTTGTACTTGTCACTCTTGTTCGCAGATCCTGCTCCGCCTCCTCCAAAAGCAAGCATGATCAGCACTGCTGCCACCGCTGCCAGAACACCGCAAATGATAGCTCCCACTCCTACATTTGCTATGCCAAGCACTCCGGCGAGCAACGCCAGGACTGCCACGACAATGGCAAGCGGTTTAATCCCAATTTCCTTAATTTTGTCCATTAATGCACCTCTGTTCCTATAAATATTCTCTGTAAATAGTGCTTTTATACACATAAAATATGTCTACGAGCAACCACATAGTTACATTATATTATAAATAACAAACCAGGTCAACGCTCACATCGTTTTTTATGCTAAAATTTACACAAAAATTATTCATCATTTTGTACAATATAGACTATGTTTTCTACTGCTATTCGGACACATCCTGATCTTCATGATTGTTTTTATACAACTTCTCGGCAAGTTTCATTGCCTCCTCAAGCTTTGTTGTGTCCTTCTCAAATACATACTCATCCGCATTCTGTTCATCCCCGTTCTGAATATCCGCCGACTCCGCAGCATTGCTGGCTGCAGTTTCCTTTTTAGCAGCTTTTATGCTCTTCTTTTTTCCCTTTATAGTCTTTGCATTCATAAGGAACGCGAACAAAAGCCATCCGATAAGCGTGAACAAAATTCCCAACTTAAGTCCCCTAGGGAAATACTTAAACTCTATCGTATGGGTACCCGCCTTGAGATCCAGTGCTATAAAAGCTCCGGCAACTGTCTTTATCTCCGTCTTCTCGCCGTCAACATATGCCGTCCATCCGGAATCATACGGTATTGATGTGAACATGAGTCCGTCTTCCTCCGGAGCAATGTGCCCCTTCACATATCCATCCTCAAATACCGAAGTCTTGAACTGAACTTTCGACCATCTCTCATACGCTGCATCAAATGCCGCACCGTTCATGGTCGCAAGAGTTAGTCTGGCAGATGTGTTATCTGGCACTCCGCCAGAGAAACAATACTCAATCTCAACATGTGCGCCCTTTGACAGATGTCCTATATGGTAAGTCTGGTACTGGAGCCTCTCATAATTCTGCTCCTGCCCATCCACATATGTCCTTATTTTTGTTATACCATTGCAGTTGGCTATCATATACAGATCATTCTGTTCCTCTGTTATGTCAAAACTCAGGCTGAAACTGGTTATACCCGGAGTTATATCCGACAGCGCAAAATATTCACTGTATGGGTTGTCATGCGTTATGGTTATGTCGTTGCTTGACCCAGTGATCTCCGGATAGATCTGACTGAAAGTTCCGGCAACGCCTGTTGATCTCTCCACAAAATTATTGATGCTCTCAAACATGTTTCCGGCATCGCTGGTCCAGTCTTTCAATGCGTCATTTACCATAAATCCAAGCCCAAGTGCGCACTCATTTTGATATATGTCCACATTCCCCACGGTGTCGAGATAGTTCATATCGTAGGACATGTACTCGTCCGGTCTTCTGAACACATATCTTATTCCAAGGACCGCGCTCGAAACCGGATTTGCACCATCGAACAGGAACTCATTTGCACCTGTATAGAATCCAAGTCCATGCATTGCATTTACAAGGTCGCTCGAAACTGTTGAACCGAACAGGCTCACGCCCTGCATATTGTAATAAGTTGACTCATCTACCACTGTGGTCTCAACCAATTCTGATCTGTATGGAGATCCTTTATGTTTCACTGAATCGATGGCTGCCTGAAGATCCGCCGCACCACCATAATAGTCAGGGATGTACACTGTTCCGTTGCTCTCATATCCCTTCGCCGCGCCGAACACGATCTCTGTCAGGCACAGGATAGCCATGACAAGCGACACTACAAATCTTCCCTTGCCCTTGAGCATGCTCATAACCAACATCACCACCGAGTACACAACAAACAGCACCCATGTAAGTATGATTATGTTCCTGTCAAGATCAACATTCTTATCTGCGTACACAAGGAATCCAAATGCAACTATAACACCTGCCACAACGCCGACGATCTGATCCCTGTCGATCTTTGTGACAGCCTCATAGCCCATAGTCAGCAGGACAAATATAAACAGAAACGAAAATCTGTTTGGTATGCCATACTGGTCATGGAAACCATGCCAGATATAGTTGAGGAGTACATTGTTAAAGCTCATCATGAGAAATACCAGCAGTATCACATTCTTGAGCTTTTCGTACCACTTTATTTTCGTATTAAATATATATATGCCTATCAGAAGTATAGCAAATGTTCCACAATACAGATTGACACCGCCGTCAAAACTCTGACTCTTTATAGGCGGGGTGAGAACAAACATCTGCTTGATCATATCCCATATACTGCCATACCACTCCCACTCAGGGAAATGTCTTGTGGCGGATGCCGTGGTATTAAGTCCTATATATGCCGGGATGAGCAAAAACGCCGACATAGCAGCTGCAAGCACTGAGGTTCCCGCAAATCTCAGGGTATCCTCCGCACCTTTATATATATTCTTATGATTTGTCAGGATAAACTGCAGCACAAGGAACACACATATCATGAAACATATGTAGTAGTTGCAGAGCAATCCATAGAACAGACTTAATGTGTAAAGCTTGTAATTGCTGCCATCCTCCATCATCTGTTCAAATCCCTGCATGATAAGTGGCAGGATGAGTATGCAGTCCATCCACATAAGATTCCATGAATATCCGATCACATAATTGCTGAGTGCATATGCTGTGGCAAATGGGATGATAAAGACATTGTTCTTATCCTTGCACTTATATCCCAGGTAACTTGCCATAGTAAGCCCGGACAGCGCTATCTTGATACTTATCAGAAGACACATTGCTATATAGAGATGTTCCCTGTCAAATATGACTATGATGAAATTCAGTGGACATGACATATAGTATGCGATTATATCTATGAGATCACTTCCCATTCCTATATCCCAGGTATAAAATAAGCTGCCCTCATTTTTTAGTTTATCCTGGTAATCTGAGAAGAACGGCAGATACTGATGAAGACTGTCCACCATAGTAAGGCTGTGTCCGCCAAATGGACCAACCTCTGCAATGATCCAGAGTACCAACATAAATACCGCCGGGATCATAAAGCAGATAACCATGATATAATTATCTGACAACATCTTTCTTATGGATTTCTTATTTTTCTTAAACACGAAACATTTGCTGAAAATATAGTTGATCACAAGCACGACCACCTGGACAACTATTTTTGAAACGAACTCGTTGTACCTGAACGAGTCACAGAGCAGATTTGTTCCAACGACCTCAACGAGCATTGCAAAGAGACGCATCCCGACAAATGATATGAATTCTCTGAGGATCTCCCACACGCTCTTTTTATGTTCTGATCTAAACACATAAAATCCATTTGCAAAATATGCAAAAAGAATAGCAAGCATTATGGCTATGACGTTGGCCCCACTCCTGGATAAATCCGTTACCAGCCTGAGTATAAAAAATGATACCAGATTGACAGCGGTGGTCATTCCACCTGCTATTACATACCTGACCATCTCTTTCTCCATGAGTTTCTTTATCTTGTCCACATACATATTCATATCGTTATACCGTTCCCTCATAACTTATATCTTTATATCCTGATCACAGGTCCATTCAGAAACGCCAGAGAACGCCATACCTATGGCGTTCCCGACTTTCCTGCCATGTCTATACTATTCAATAGTTATAACAAATATGATGTTCTATTGATAGTTACATGTTCTTAATTTTGATTCTTCTTATTTTATATTTGCCAGAAGATATACCAGCGGTGAATTCCAGTATATAGTAACCTCGTTACATGAGTAACTCTGAGCGTTATCCACATAGCAGCGCTCCGATGCCATATCAGCGAGGACCGCCTTAGCATACGGATCCTGCAGATTTCCATTTGCTCCACCTATAAGCATTCCAGGCATTGCCTTTCCGAGCACTTCGGATGGTCTGTGATGTGGATGCTCTGGTGTCTGAGAACCGTAACCTGTCACATAACAGTAGCTTACCGGATTTCTTCCGAGCAGATAATTGAGCTGATCTGCGGCGTAATCCACATATGTCTCATCACCAAGAACTCTGGACGCCATGAGCAGCAACATTCCGTCATTTGCCACAGCCATATTGCTGCCCCATACATACTCTCCGCCTGTCGCAGAGCCGAATCCGCACTTGCCATAATTCTTGACAAGATCATCCGCACCCTCCTTGAGGATAGCCTTCTCGTCGTCACAGTCCTTGACATTCATACAATAATCATATATAGCATAATAACCTACGTCAGCCCATCCAAGACCATACTTTATGCTGGTCTTCACAGCATCCTTAACATAATCATTATAGCTTTCATCGCCCGTTGCTATGTAAAGCTCTGCTGCTGCCCACAGATACTCGTCACTCAGCCTTCCATCCGAATATGAACCAGTAACTATGCTGCCCACATTAACAAATCCTGAATCACCCTCGTGATCTTCCAGATACTTCCATGCCTTCTGAGCTGCGGCAAGGCATTTATCTGCAAATTCCTTATCTATATCTCTGTATACGACCGATGCCTTTGCCATGACAGCGGCAAAATCGCCTGTGGCTGCATTGGATATAGGTGAGAGGATCATCTGTGCTGTCTCCTCAACTGCAAGAACAGTCTCAGGGAACACCTCGCCGGTAACCTTGTGATATACGCCACCACTGTTCTCATCCTGCATCTTAAGCATCCAGTCCAGCTCATATCTAGCCTCATCAAGAACATCAGGAACCCCGTTGCCACTCTCAGGTATGCCTATGGCATCATCCTTTGCAGCCTCAGCTGAATCCTCATATGTAAGCATAAGATCCTGAACCGCCTTTGCGCCAGGAACCACATATCTTCCGTAGTCGCCTGCATCATGCCATCCACCGGTCACATCCTTTGCCACATCAGAGCCGTACACTATAGCCTGTCCTGTATGACATGCCTCGTGTGCAAAATCTCCTGCCACTGCACTGTCTATGGCTGTTCCACATCTCTGATCATAGAGCATGAGAACCGATGCCTTGTACACATCGTCATATATTCCATCCTTGACCTGGAACTCATACGACTCCTCGCCGGTATCCACAGTGATCTTATATGTCCCCTCCGCAGTCACGTCGCTGAAATCAACAACCGTATATCTCAGATCCGCACCAGAGTCATAATGCCAGTCTCCAATCTCACCCGTCTTGACCGACTTGCCTGTTCCCACATCTATTACATCAAATGTCTTTGCAGACTCATTTGTGATAGTCGCAAGTTTCTGTGCATCCTTCTTGTAACCAAGCTGATTGATATTGACTATCTTTGGTTCAGGGATGGATTCAACCTGCTGCGCCTTGGACGCATCCACAACCGTGAGCTTTATATTGTCAAAGTAGATCTTATGTGCAACGCTGTCATCACCTTTGCCATCAAAATGCCCAAGATTCATACAGAGTCTCGGTGCCGGATCTGACTCCTCACTCATGGTAAACTGTGTTGAAACGTGCTGTGTGTCGGTTCCGACCATCACATCATCCATGACGTATGCGTGATAGTCTCCTCCGTTTATCTGTATCCTGTACTGCAGCGCTCTCTCTATTGTACTGTGAACGTCAAAAGACAATTCATATACGCAGTCCTGATTCAGAGCAAATCCGTCATAATATATCTGGTTTGCATAGTCAAGCTTGCCTGTCGATGTGATGTCAAGGCACAGCTCTCCATTCTCGTTCAGCAGCTCCGCCTGACCGCCGTTGAAATATGTGGCACATCCATCTGTGTCATTGTCATCAAAATTCAGATCGATGAGCACATCCCCATCTGACACCTGGCTGCTCTCCTCCTCTGTGTCCGCCTCGTCAGTATCTGCCTCATCTGCCTCTGAGGACGCATCCCCGGTTGTCTCAGTTGTCTCAGCATCTGCACTCTGCACTGTCTGCTCCTCTGTGCTGTCCGCCTTCTTATCCCCGCAGCCAGCAAGCATAGACATCGTCATAGCCGCTGCCATAGTGACCGCAAGTACCTTTCTCATCTTAGCCATTTTATCCCTCCATAAACCTTATAATATCCTGAAACGCCATGTGTCCCCCAAAGATGTCAAGTGCGCTCCCTATCGTCACATCTATCCTGTCTCTTCCTAGACGTCTGAGCTGTTCCAGATCGTCAAATGATGCCACACCTCCGGCGTATGTCATAGGCAGTCTTCCCCATCGTCCGAGCATATCAGCCACATGCTCCTCTATACCTGAAGCCTTCCCCTCTACATCCACAGCATGAACCAGGTACTCATCACAGTACTCTGAGAGCATGTCCAGAGTATCTTCATCCACCTTGACATTTGTAAATTTCTGCCATCTGTCAGTGACAATATAGTACTCTCCGTCTCTCTTTCTACAGGAGAGATCAAGTACGAGATGTTCTCTGCCCACTGCATTTTTTAGAGCATTCAGATTATCGAAGTTTATCTCTCCGTCCCTGAACACAAATGAGGTGGCTATGACATGGGATGCCCCCATATCTATAAAAGAACCCGCGTTGTCAGCATTGATGCCCCCGCCTATCTGGAGTCCTCCCGGATACGCAGCCAAAGCCTTTTTCGCCTGATCCACATCCGCCTCATAATACTCGCTGGATGAGGGATTCAGCAATATTATATGTCCTCCCATAAGACCATATTTCTTATACAGATCCGCAAAAAATCCGCCGTTCTGCTGTGACACAAAGTTCTCATCTGCTCTGTCTCCCTCGTCACAAAGACTGCCCCCGACTATCTGTTTCACCTGTCCGTTATGAATGTCTATACATGGTCTGAATCTCATATTGTCTGTCTCCCATCGCGCTTATTATACTGCTGCATCATTTGTCCATATAATGGTTATTCTAACATACTAATTCCAATTATGACACCATAAATGGCTTAACCGGTCAAAACTTTATTTGATTACAATGGGTAAAGGCTTTACAATAGAACTGATTATGTTCATCGTAAAAAAGAAAGGGGAACTTACTTATGAATTACTCACTGAAAGCCGAACTGGACAACTGCTATTCGTTTGCCGACTCTCTTGACAATGACGGCTATGGCGCACGCCAGAAGGCAGGACTCAAGACGAGAGAAATGTTGCAGTTTGACCTTCTTCAGTTTCTTGCATATCTGTCCAGCTCCAACCAGGCTGAACTTACCCTAGAGATAAAGTTCATCCGTGAATA
The DNA here is from genome assembly GCA_050874325.1 of Coprococcus sp. Classification (GTDB taxonomy): domain Bacteria; phylum Bacillota; class Clostridia; order Lachnospirales; family Lachnospiraceae; genus Coprococcus. The sequence continues at coordinate 135,607 of JBNMKK010000001.1, forward strand.
TCTGAATCAGCACTTTACAACCGACAGGTTTCTCTCATTCAAGTATGAGCGAACCACCGGAGATTTCGCACAGACTCCGCCTCGGTCACTGACATACTTCGTCCAGGGCGACCTTGCCCGCATGAAGGTCAATCCCAAGGCAGTGTATCGCTCAAGAGATTATGTGCGCATGTTCAAACTCATGGGACAGGAATTCATCGCATGCAACAACCTGACAGACGAAGACGAGATCGCAAAGCTCACCGGCTACTGCCTGATGCTTGACAAATACCTGAAATCCATGAATCTTTACGCCATCGATCCAAGCCCACTCCTCGACAAATACAACGCGCTGCCGAAGAACCTTTCCGCTGCAAATCCGGCAGGTGCAACTGCAGCTGCGGCAAAACCTGAACCAGTCAAGGATGTGGACACACTTCTTGAGGAGCTGAACTCCATGACCGGACTCGAGAGTGTGAAGAAGGATATCACAAACCTGGTAAATCTTTTGAAGATAAAGAAACTCCGTGAAGAAAACGGCATGAAACAGCCCTCTGTATCTCTTCACCTTGTATTTTCCGGCAATCCGGGTACAGGAAAGACCACCGTCGCCAGACTCCTCGCAAATATCTACAAGGGACTTGGTGTTCTGTCAAGAGGACAGCTTGTGGAGGTTGACAGAGGCGGACTTGTGGTGGGCTACATCGGACAGACAGCCATCAAGACCACGGAAGTTATCGAATCAGCCCTCGGAGGTATTTTGTTCATAGATGAAGCATACACCCTCACAGCTGGAAAAGGGGAAAACGACTTTGGTCAGGAAGCAGTGGACACGCTGCTGAAAGCCATGGAGGATCACAGGGATGATCTCATAGTCATCGTGGCTGGTTATCCTGATCTGATGGAACAGTTTCTCGGCTCCAATCCCGGTCTTCGATCAAGGTTCAACAAATTCATAACATTTGAGGACTACACCGGTGATGAGCTGATGTCCATATTTGAGAGCATGTGTTCAAAGCAGGAGTACAAGCTGGATGATGCCGCCCGCGACTATGCACAGAAATACTGGGCAGACAAAGCCGCAGATCACGACGAGACATTTGCAAATGCCCGCGAGGTGCGAAACTTTATGGAGTCCGCCATATCAAGACAGGCTACCCGTATCGTCTCAATGGAAAAGATAGATGTGGATACATTGGCAACCCTTACCATTGAAGATCTAAAGGCGTGATCTGATCGCATGACTTAATCCCACTGATACTGATTTGTTTACACTTATTTTATTGTATTCGTGGCAGGTTACATATTATAATGAAAGATGATGATAAACACAAAATATAAATAGAACGAGAGGTAATTTATTTTGAACAGATCGGTTACGACGGACAATCCCGTTATGAATTTTCTGACTATCGTGTGCGATATAGTTATACTGCACTTTTTGTGGCTGCTGACTTCCCTGCCAGTTCTCACAATAGGAGCATCCACCACCGCACTCTACTACACCACCATGAAGTGTATCAGGAACGGACAGGGCGGAGTGGTAAAGATGTTCTTCAAGAGTTTTAAGGACAACTTCAAGCAGGCAACCGGCATAGGTATCCTGGCTCTGATCGCAGGTTTTATATGTGCCTTCGATATGTACTTTGCCATCAACAGAAATCTCAAGAGCATGATGGTCATATTCACCATTATGTCTCTGATATACCTGTTCACTGTCCTGTATGTATTCCCACTTCAGGCACAGTTTGAGAACACTATAAAAGCTACCATAAAGAACGCATTCCTGATGTCCATCAAGAATCTTCCATGGACACTGCTGCTCACAGCCATCACTGCTCTCATTGTAGTGATGAGCTATATGAATGCCACAGTCCTTGGTATCATGCTCATATGTGCCGCAGGACTTCACGCCTACCTGTGCTCACTCATATTTGTACATATATTCAAGGAGTACATGCCTGATGAGGAGGACAGAGCCGACGAAGATTTCCACATTGTGGAGGCTGATGAACACAAGCAGGACTAACGTCCCTTACCTACACATACAGATGAATAATATACATGACATGCGCCGGCTTTCTTCAGAAGGCTGGCGCATACGTCTATAGTTACTCCTGTCGTGTAAATGTCATCCACTATCAGAATATTTTTATACTGTGGATAGATCTTGCCTATAGCCATGGACTGTTTTATATTGTTTGCTCTCTCCAGATTGTCAAGCGTCTTCTGCGGCGTGGTATATCTGTCTCTCACAAGCATATCCGGACACAGTGGCAATGTCAGTTCGGCCGCCACGACTTTAGCCAATTCCAAAGCCTGATTGTATCCCCTCTGTCGCAATTTCTTTCTGTGCAGCGGGACACAGGTTACAGCATCAATGCCATAACGATTTACATACGGTCTAACTTTGACTGCCATCTCTCTTCCATAAAAGTCACAATATTCTATTTTTTCATGATATTTTATTGCCAGGACACTGGTCTTGACAGGTTCCAGGTAATTGAACACCGGAAACCCTCTCTCGAAATTTCTGAAATGTCTCTCACAATCCAGACAGAATTCCTTTTCCTCAGAATCGATCTCTTTCCCGCACCTCATGCAAAGAGGGGCCTTTACATATGGCAGGTCCGTGTGACTGCCGCACACATATCCCCCGCCATACGGAATAACCTCATCACATATCGCACATCTACGCGGAAATATCAGATCCGTGATAATGTCTTTTAATTTCAAATTGCTCCTCTATTCTCGCTGAGCCGCAGCGCAAATGTGGTAAATCTCTTCTGTTCATCCTCATTGTCTATCATGGCATTTGCCAGACCTATATTGCCGACTATGACCACACATCTCCTCGCTCTGGTGACCGCAGTATACAATAGATTCCTGTTTAAGAGCTTTGGCGGGCACTTCAAAAGTGGGAGTACCACCACCGGATACTCACTGCCCTGAGACTTGTGTATAGTTATCGCAAAAGCATGCTCAAGCTCCTCGAGCTGACTATACGGATATTCACTCTCTCTTCCGTCATCAAATTCAACTACAAGTTTCTGATCATAGTCGTCGACAGATTTAACAAATCCTATATCACCGTTAAATACACCGACGCCCTCCTCCTTTGCAAATCTTCCAGAAGGATCCATGATCTTCCACTCCTGCTTGTAATTGTTCTTCACCTGCATGACCTTGTCTCCCTGTCGGAACACAACATCACCTCTAACATACTCCGGCTTTCCCTTTCCAGATGGATTCAGTATCTCCTGGAGCTGTCTATTCAGATTCTCTATTCCGAGGTCAAACTTTCTCATAGGTGTTAGAACCTGTATATCCGAACTATCAACGTTGAAGAATGACGGCAGCTGTTTCGTCATGAGAACTCGCAGTTCATTTATGATCTCGTTGTAACCATTTCTCGGTATAAAGAAGAAATCCTCACTCTTATTTTTTATCTCTATATGTACACCGTCATTGATCTTATGGGCATTGCCAATGATATCACTGTCCTTGCCCTGTCTGTATATCCTGTCAAGCACTGACACGTTAAAGACACCAGAGGCTATTATATCCTTCAACACATTTCCAGGACCGACTGATGGCAGCTGATTGGAATCACCCACGAGAACCAGCCTTGTTCCCGGAGTCACAGCCTTAAGGAGACTGTAAAAAATACCGCTGTCAACCATGGACATCTCATCGATTATTATAACATCCGTCTCCAACGGATTGCTCTCATTTCTCGAGAACACGTACGCCGAATCTCCATCATCATTCACGCCTCCATTAAGTTCCAATAGTCTGTGTATAGTCTGCGCCGCATATCCTGTAGCCTCGGTTATCCTCTTCGCCGCGCGTCCAGTAGGAGCCGCCAAAACTATATTCATGCGAAGGCTCTCATATATCTTTATAAGAACGTTGATTATAGTGGTCTTTCCTGTTCCCGGTCCTCCGGTTATGACCGCAACTCCGTGGCGCACCGCCTTCTCAACAGCCTGTCTCTGTGCATCTGCAAGCTTTATGCCTTCCTCGTCCTCAACAATTTTTATGACCTTATCTATATCGATCCTTGCCTTTGAGAAATCAATATCCAGATCAGTGAGCATCCTGGCTGAGTTGATCTCTGTATAGTAATCACTGATTCTGTACACTATATTCTCCGTCTGTATATCCGGCTCCTCGTCAAGAAAATAGTCCTGTCCATAGTCCAGATTCGGTTCAGACTGCCCTATCTCTTTTATTATGATCTTGCCAGCCACACTCAGTTCAAGTATCTGATTGCAAATTGTCATCTCAAGTTCTGGATCATATGGCATATAATCGTTCATCAACAGGGAATACGTCTTGCCAACCAGCATCTTCTGCGGAAGGTACATATGTCCAAGTCTGTTCGCACCCGACAGGGCATACATTATAGCCGCCCTAACTCTGAAATCCGAATCCTTGCTTATTCCCAGTCTGTCCGCTATCTCGTCAGCCGTCTTGAACCCAACACTGGTGATATCCTCTGCGATCTTATACGGATTGGTCCTGACAATATCATAAAGTTTATCCCCATATTCGTTGTAAATCTTCACCGCAAGATTCACTGGAATACTGAGTCCAGTGAGAAACATCAGCGCATCCTGCATCTCTTTTTTCTCATTGTAAGAAATCGCTATCTCCCTGGCTTTTCTCTCTGATATCCCTCGTATTTCCGCAAGTCTCTCCGGCTCCTCCTCTATGATCCTAAGAGAATCCATCTTAAACTTCTTCACTATTCTCTTTGCCAGTGCCTCGCCAACACCCTTGATAACGCCTGAACCAAGATACTTCTCCACGCCTATTATGTCATCGGGCATTTTTATCTCACAGGATGTAAATTTGAACTGCAGATCGTATGTGGGATGTTCCACAAACTCTCCCTCCGCAGATACATATACGCCCTCCGCCACGCCGCGAAGATTGCCCACAAAAACATCTTCGCCGTCCTCACCTTCCACAGTGAAGACGGCGTAGCCATTGTCATCATTTTTATATATAACTTTTTCTACATATCCTTCTCTAACCAAGTTCTGTCTCCCTTGAAATTCTTATCCAAAGTGCTTATCTGAAGTCATATATATCAGAAAACCTTGTCCTATCCACGGGACATCAGTTCTTCTTCTCACTCAAAAGCTCTATATACTTACCTGTTCCTATTGCAACGGCCCTGAGTGGATCCTCAGCAGTCATAGTGGTGATTCCTGTCTTCTCCTCCAGGAGTTCCTCAAGTCCATGGAGAAGTGCTCCACCGCCGGTAAGGACTATTCCTCTGTCCGCAATATCTGCTGCAAGTTCAGGAGGTGTCCTCTCAAGTACAGAATGAACAGCCTCACATATCTGTGATGCCGGCTCTCGAAGTGCCTCCTCTGTCTCATCAGAAGTAACTGTGACCGTCTTTGGAAGTCCTGTCACAAGATTTCTTCCTCTTATATCGAGGGTTATATTCTCCGGACGTCTGTAGCATGTACCGATCTTTATCTTTATCTCCTCAGCAGTTCTCTCACCTATGAGCAGATTGTGTTTCTTTCTCATAAATCTTACAACAGCCTCATCGAAATCATCACCTGCGACTTTGATCGATGCACTGACAACCGGACCGCCCAGTGAGATGACAGCAATATCTGCTGTTCCACCACCTATGTCAACGATCATATTGCCACATGGTCTGTATATATCTATACCTGCGCCTATCGCTGCCGCAACAGGCTCCTCTATGATCGACACATCTCTGGCTCCTGCCGCATATGTCGCATCCTCAACAGCCTTCTTCTCAACCTCAGTAACCTGGGAAGGTACACATACACTTATCCTAGGCCTTCTTCCAAAGTAACTTCTTCCAACGGCTTTCTGTATAAAATACTTCAACATCTTCTCAGTTATGGTGTAATCCGAGATAACGCCCTGTCTGAGAGGTCTGATGGCAACTATATTACCCGGTGTTCTTCCGAGCATAAGCCTTGCCTCTTCACCAATAGCCACTATCTTATTTGTATCTCTGTCATATGCAACTACAGAAGGCTCTTTCAATACAACGCCTTTTCCTTTTACATATACCAGGATACTGGCTGTACCTAAATCTATACCAATATCTGCGCTTGCCATCACAAGTCTCCCTTCTATTCGTTCACGTCTCTTAATATTACAAGAGATGCATTACTGCCGTCAAGCCATTTCATTCGCACTTCCGTAAGATCCATGATCTTGTCAAGACTTCTTATGTAACTTCGCCAGTTCACTTCTTTCTCCTCCACACCAATGTGCTGATCGGGTCCTCCCATGATCTTATATTTATCGCGAAGGTTCTCTATAAGAAGTTTGCTGTCCTTGTCTGTAAAATCATAACCGAGCATGTCGTTGAGAGCTTTGTTGGAGAACAGAACCCTTCCAGTATCGACCTCTCTTATAAATATGCCCTCATCCATATAGTTATATGTATCGAGAAGAACACTGTTGATCCTTCTCACGCTGTCATCGCTCTTTATCCTCTCAAGGCAGCATCTTATGACTTCTGATGTCTGTTTCACAAACTCTATCTCCTCCGCAGACCATATCTTGTTCACCGATGTGTCTGCAAGGACGAACACTGCTCCATTACGGCCATTCACGTATACTGTGACAGCCACAAAACTCTTCACGGTGCTACCCGCAAGAATATTCTTTGCAACGTCATCTATATGCTTTGCATCTATTACCATATAGCCTTTATCTGCCATCTGAGCCTTTCCCTGCCCATTCTGCCAAGACCTGAATCTTATATTGCCTCGCTGCCAGTCTGACACATATTCCTCTGCTGACATGCTCTGATTCTTTGACCATATGTACTGGCAATCAAGACTGCCATCTTCATCTCTGACGTACACTGCTGCTACATCGGAGTTCAGGCACTCTCCAACCTGTGATATCATCTCGTTTATAACCTGCTGCTGACTCTTGTCAGAGTTGTTAAGAGAATCCACCAATATCTTCTGCCACTGCACTTTGTTTTCCATCATGACTTCAAGAGATTTTGCGCGTATGGCCTCTTTTGCCAGTATCTGCGAGCTGAACGCATACTCAGAGAATATCCTTCCAAGCTGCCACTGAACCTTATATACCTTCTCCATCTGCTTTCCGTCATTGTCATCATATGAACAACATATCCATGTGGCTATATGCTGACCATCTATCATAATAGGTGCTCCGCATATCTTACTTCCATCAATATCGTCATCCATATCCATCATAACCGGAACGTTATTTCTAAGGATCACCTCATTGAGTTTCATGTATATCTGTCTGTACTGTGGTTTCTCAAACATATCATAGAAATATCCCATATGCTTCTGAGGTCCCGCCGGCTCAACCATCTTCTTGCCCACCGGATCTATGATCGTTGTATACAATCCCGTCAGCATTGAAAATGCCTTGGTTATCATAGTCCACTTCTTTGTGTCAAGCTGATTTCTCTCACCATCTGCCTGGATATTGGTCTTCATGATATATGACAGTTTATCGTCAAATTCCTTCTTAGCCCGCTCAACACTGTTCTCAAGAACCTTCTTGTCCGTTATATCTGATATAAAATACTCAACTGTATAGGAATTATCCTCAGCCTGAGTGACTGAACTTTGTGACTTGACCCAGATTATCTCTCCGCGGTCATTCACTATCCTGAATTCCTCTTCATAATCTCTGTCCTCACGCTTGGTTGCATTCTTGACATTTGCAAATACCCTGCTCCTGTCCTTTGGATGGATATAATCCTCTATAAGTCTGTCGCCGAGCTTTATGGCATCAACATTGATTCCCATCTGCTTTGCATTAGGTGTTATATACTTAAATTCCGGTTTGCCATTCTCATACCTCTGGACCATGACAAAGCTCTTTATCTTGGACATGGCTGACAGGATATATGCAGCCTGGTCCTCATTGTAACCGGTCTCTTTGTCCTTGATAAACAGAAGTTCTATTCCGTCCATCTCCCCCTCAGAAGTCCTTACAATATGGCACTTCAGACGCATCTTGCTTATATCTCTTCTCGATGATATGATCCTGGTCTCCATCTCGAAATCGTCTATATTGGTATTCTGTGCCTTGTAAAGCTGTCCGACAAGCACATCGTAATCACTCTTCGGAAGAAGATCACTCAGCCCAACCAGTCCGCTGTAGAAATTACCGTCTGTATATCCATACTCTGTTATGTTCTTGGACACATAACGTGTTCTCCACACTCCCTCAGGCTTGTACAGATATAAAGCTATCACTCCTATGTGATTGATTATCCTCTCGAGACTGACACTTCCGATGGTCACATCAGATCTAAGCTCAAAGAGGACCATGTATGCTTTCTTATCGTTATACTCAAACTGATTCACAAAACCGCTGACTATATAACGCTCACTGTCATTGACTATAAGTGCAAGTCTGTGCCAGATGAGTGCCTTCTTCTCCTCAAGTGTAGGCCAAAAATCATCACTTATCATGAATTTGTCAGGCTCCATGCCGAGTGTCTCAACACTTGAACCTATGATCCTGATGGCAGCATTGTTGATGCTGAGCACTTCTCCGTCTTCGCAAAACACCACCGCCGGATATTCAACTATCCCCAAAAAGTCTGAATAACTGCTAAGTTTATTTATCTCCATCTATCTTCTCCATTATATTTATCCGTTTCGTATAATATCCCTTTATACACATAAAACTTTCCTATGATGACATTAAAAGCCCATAGAAAAGTTTCATGCTGATACACAGAACTCATCATATCATGAGCATCTGCTTTATTCGTAAATATTACTGCTGTGAATCCTCTGCGTCACTTACCATCGCTGTCGCCTCACTCTTAAGCCCTGTAAATGCTTTGTCAGCAACTTCCTTTGTAGATGCACATGCGGCAACCACACTGTCGAGTGATGAGAGAAGATCTGACATGTATCTGCTCACGCTCTCACATTCCTTCTTGACATTGTTGCGAAGTCTTGTGGCATCCTCTGTTGCAGTGTTTCTTGTGTTCGTTGCATCTTTCTGAGCCTCCTCGCGCATAACCTTGCACTCATAATCTGTCTTTGCAGAAAGTGCCTCAGCGTCAGAATGCGACTTATTTCTTGTCTTCTCAGCCTCAGCGTACGCCTCTTCCTTCATATTATTGCACTTTGTCTCTGTCTGGTCGTACATCTGCTGACACTGTATCTCTGTATCTGTCTGAAGCTTGGTGCATCTGTCTCTGACCTCAGTCTCATATGCCTCAAGTTCTGCTGTGATAGTATTCTTCTTCTCTGTACACTCCTTCTCTGTCTGTGCAATGAGTGCATCCGCGCTCTCTCTTGCCTCAAGAAGTGTTCTTGATATAGACTCATATCTTCCGGCATTCTCAAGTTCTCTCTGCTTGTAAGCATTCACCTGCTCCTTGAGTGCCTCAAGTTCGCTTTCCTGATCTGCGTTGGCTTTCTTCAAAGTCTCTATAGTCTTGGAAGACTCTGTCATATTGACTTCTCTCATAGTCTTAAGACTGAGTACAGCCTCGCTGAGCTTGCTGACATTCGCCTTGAGATCCTCAACTTCCTTGTTGTGTTTCTCCTTAAGCTCATCAATATAATAATCAACGGATGCTTTGTCATATCCTCCGAATTTTACAGTTTTAAGTGTTTCAACTCTGTCATCTGTTACTTCCTCTACCTGTTTTGCCATGACTTTACCTCCCAAATCTAATCGTATTTAGTTATATTGTAATCGTGTGTTATGCCAATATCTATTCTAGTCAGGTCTGGTTCTGTCACCAAATGCAGTTTGATGACCCTTGCGCACATCAGCGCGTTTCATATTATATCACACATCATTGTCTAAGCAAAGCACTTTTGCCGTTTCTGTATTTTATTTAATTCATTTTATGATTACAAACCTACATTTTTATGCTATATTGTTTATGCTGTATAAATCAAAATTGATTTATACATTTTATACAAGAGAACATTTCTACTGTGCTTAATACGGAGGATTAATATAGATGAAACACCACTTAAAACGATATTCCAAATTGATGATATTAGGACTCACCGCCACTCTCGCAATGACATCCATAACCGGATGTATGCATAGGAAAAAGACAACCTACCAGACATACATGCAGAACATCCTTGATGTCAACTACAAAGGCGATTTCAACGGTTACGTCGATGACAACGAAGGCTCAAAAGATGATGCACAGACAATGTACAACGATACCATCGATTATCTGTCAGACCAGCTCATCAATCATTACTCCCTGGCAAACGCCGATTCCGACCAGGTGAAAGAGATATTCAATGAAACCGCCAAAACTATCTACTCCCGTTCAAAGTATGAGGTATCACAGGCTTACAAAAACGGTGACGACTACTATGTGGATGTGACTGTATATCCTATGGACATTCTGAACCAGGCATTTGATGATGTATTTGCATATATTGAAGATTCCAACAAAAAGATAGCCGCCGGTGACTTCAACAACACGGTAAAAGAGGACTACGAAACCCAATTCGCCCAGGGTGTTGCCGACATCCTTCAGGATAAATCCTCAAGTATGGAGTACCGCAGCCCAGTGGTAGTCTCAGTTAAGATAACCGATGACGGTGATTATTACTGTGCAGACTCTTCAGGACTGTCTCAGGTAGATGCCTCAATGCTTGCGATCGAGGGGTCTCGCAGCGATTCCGAGACCGACTCATCAGATAATGATTCTTCCGAGGACAGTTCTGCCGAGACTGATATATCGTCCGGAGGAGAAGAATCAGATAATTAGCCACTCGGGCAAACTATAACGGATCAACTAAAAACATTAAATATCAACAAAGCCCCAGTCACAGAATCAACTGTGACTGGGGCTTTGTTATTGTATCCTACTTCTCCTTGAAAGTGAACTCCTCATTTGCAAGTTTGAATCTGATGCCATCTATGAGCATCATATCAGTTCCACTGCTTATGATCTTTCCACCGAGATAAGTATGGTTTGTCGATTTGTTATCTCTCAGATAGTATACGCCATTGACATTTATTATGTAGGCATGGCGACGGCTCACCGAGTTGTTGTCAGTAACCTGATAGTCAACTCCCTGTGTGGACTTGCCAATACAGAATATCGGCTTGTCAATCCTTATCCTCTCGCCTGTTCTTGTTCTGATGATCACCGGACCACTCTTAACTCTGTTATTTGCTGTAAGAACAGTTGTAGATCCGTCATCATTGTCATCAAAGCCTATATCATTTGAAGAGAAATCCTTGACTTCTTTTGCAAGCTTAAATGATGATGTAGATGTAGTGTGTGGTGTCTCTGGAACCTCAACCTTAGCCATATTCATCTGCTCAACACCAGACGATGACTTCATAAGTTCCTGTTCATCCTCAGGATGTGCGATATTGTCATTCTTCAGATCAGTTATAAACTTATAAAACTCTGAAAGGTAGAATGTAGGATTATGATCAAAATACTTGATAAGCTCATATCCTGCATCAGATGCCTTCTTGTTCGCGAACTTTACATTGGACATGAAATCTCTGATAAACTTCTCCATATTGCACTTATCCATAGGCTTATCTATAGGCAGGAACACAAGCTGCACTGCCATGTTCTGGAAGTCTATATACATATAGCCTCTGTTCAGTATGACCTTACCTATAGACATATCATTCGCTTTCAGATACATCAGCTGATCCGCTATACTGAATATTATATCCACCAGCTCATCCTTGTGTATCTTCTTCTCAAGGAACTGGTTCATTGTTGTCATTGCCGGTATTGAATATGTGAGTGCCCGCTGCCCATCTATATATTCCTCGTGGCAAAAAGCATTATTGCCAACGAACTGAGCATTATATAATTCAACCTCGTTATGAAGAACCTCAACGTCATCTTCAATCTTAAAGTACAATTTGTACTCATCACACAAATACATCTTATCACTCATAAAAAACCCTCCGATATTTATCGCACGATATCCATGTAAGTCCCGGAGTCAATTATTCTACTGTAACTGACTTTGCCAGATTACGTGGCTTATCTACGTCCAACCCCTTTGCATCGGACGTATAGTACGCTATGAGCTGAAGGATAACAGCGGCTGAGAACACAGTAAACAGACCGTCCTGTTTAGGAATTGATATATGCTTATCGCACACATCTCTGTCATTGTATTCCTCATCCATGCTGACAAGAATAACGTATGCCCCCCTTGCCTTCACCTCGCGTATGTTGGAAATCATCTTTCCATATACAGATTCCTGTGTCGCCAAAGCTATGACCGGAACGTTGTCTGTTATAAGAGCGATCGTTCCATGTTTTAACTCCCCTGCCGCATATGCCTCGGCGTGAACATAAGAAATCTCTTTAAGCTTTAACGCACCCTCAAGTGACAGGGTATAATCAAGTCCCCTTCCTATAAAGAACGCGTCTGGTGCCATCTTTATATAGTTTGCTACTGTCTTGACTTCATCAGCCTGCTTAAGTGTCTCCTCTATGACCGGGATAACACCCAATAGCTGTCTGATAAATTCTTTTGCCTTGTCTTCAGAATAGATTCCCTTTACATAACCTATCCTGCAGCCTATGAGATACATAGCTGCCATCTGCACTGAATATGCCTTTGTACTGGCAACTGCTATCTCCGGACCCGCATGTGTATAGAGAACATAATCGCTCTCCCTCGCAATTGTTGAGCCCTTTACATTTACTATGGACAGAACCTTAGAACCGCATCTCTTGGCAAGTCTGAGTGCCTCAAGAGTATCTATGGTCTCTCCGGACTGTGATGTAACTATCACAAGAGTTTTTTCATTTATGAGTGGTTCCTTGTATCTGAATTCTGATGCTATCTCAACATTGACAGGAATCTTTAACTCCTTCTCTATCATGGCTTTGCCAACTATTCCGGCGTGCATGGCTGTTCCACATGCCACAACCGTAATATTCTCAAGATTCTTCAGCACTTCATCATCAATCCCATCCTCAGTGAAATCAGGAAGTGAATTCACTATACGAGGTGTTATTGTATTTCTGAGTGCGTCAGGCTGCTCATAGATCTCCTTCAGCATATAGTGAGGATATCCACCCTTCTGAGCTGCTGTAATGTCCCATGTGATCTTGAGTATCTCAGGCTCTACCACTTTCCCCTTCATATCTTCTACCTTGATTCCAGCGCTTGAGAGTGTCAGTATATGATACTCAGGCACTACAAAGTAGTTCTGTGAAAATGCAATTATAGCTGTGAGATCCGATGCAATGATTGCTCCATCCTCTGTATATGACGCGATCATCGGACTTACATTTCTAACTGCATATATCTTGCCTGGTCTGTCTGCAAACATAATACAGAGTGCAAACGAACCCGCAATTGCTCTAACAGCTCTCCTTATGGCATCTATAGGGTCTCCCTCATATAAGGTATCCAAAAGTGCTGCTACAACCTCTGTGTCTGTCTCGGATACCAGCTTGTCGGCCAGTCCGTACTCTCTGATAATATCATTATAATTCTCTATGATTCCATTATGTATGAGAGCAACGTTTCCGCATTTGTGTGGATGTGCATTCACATCCGTAACACCGCCATGAGTAGCCCATCTTGTATGTCCAATTCCACATGTAGACTTATATACAGGACTGTCGTCACTGCACATCTCTCTCAGATCATCTACTCTTCCGGCTTTCTTCTTGATCGTCAGTGTATCATCATCATTAAGCAGTGCTATACCCGCACTGTCGTATCCTCTGTACTCGAGTTTTGCCAGGCCATCTATCAAAATATCTTTGGCTGGTTTCTTTCCTACATATCCTATGATTCCACACATATTTAATTATTCTCCTTTCGGCTTATACCACGCTGCATACTGATACTATTATTATATGGCGCACTTAAAAAAGGTGCATTCACCATACATCACAACTGTGGGTGTCTGGTCATGATTCTTTGTTTTGAGGTTACCCTCATATTTGGATATCATGTGCGCATCCAGACTCTGCGTGAAGGCATCCGCCGAATATTCGATAACCTTCAACCTCGTTATCCCTGAAAACATATCGTCCAGGGTTCATGGCGCTAAGATTTCTAAATCTTTCAAAAGGCGCACTCCTCCTACCTGTACACCTAACAAAATTCTATCATGGAACACTTAATTAATCAATAAAGACATTACATGACATATTACTCAAATATTACCGATATTTTACCTGCAACGTCCCTCACAAAAGTGTATTAAAGGGGATCACAGCACCTTGATATTCCACCAGATGTCGTAATCCCCTCTAATATTAATATACTTTGTTCTGTATGTCAGATCAGCTTATAAAGCATCCGCCTGGGAAGTCCTTCTCCGTTGTGAGGAGTGACAGATTGCCCTCCGGATCCTCAGCGCACAGTAGCATACCCTCTGATATAACTCCGGCGAGCTTGCATGGCTTGAGATTTACTATAGCCACGACCTTCTTGCCCACCATATCCTCTGCGGAATATGTACCCTTTATTCCAGATACTATCTGCTTTACGTTGTTCTTGCCAAAGCTTACCTGTGAGCAAAGAAGCTTTCTTGAGTTAGGAACCTCTTCACAAGAAACGATCTCTCCGATCATGAGCTGCATTTTCTGGAACTCTTCAATGCTTATCTCCTGCTTGTCAACAACATCAGGATTGCTCTTGAGTGCCTGAACCTTCGCCTCAGCTATCTTGATCTTCTTGGTCTCAGCAGAATTTTCCTTCTCTTCCTTCTGTTTCTTTGCCTGCTCATACATTGACTCCTTCTCTACAGGGGCGAACTCAGCAACCTTAGCCATAACTTCCTTCACGTCAAGACGTGCGAAGAGTATCTCTGGCTGCTCTGTTACCTTGTTGCCTGACTTGTAAAGACCGAACTTGCCAAGCTCAGTAACCTTTCTCTTCTCTGTGTTAAGCTGAGCCATGATCTTCTCTGTTGTCTCAGGCATATATGGCTCAAGGAGTGTGGCACCTATAACGATACTCTCAACAAGGTTGTACAGTACTGTGTTCAGTCTGTCCTTCTTGTCTTCCTCCTTTGCAAGTGCCCAAGGCATCGTCTCATCTATGTACTTGTTGCATCTCTTGAACAGTGCAAATATCTCTGTGATCGCATCTGCAACCTTGAGCTTATCCATACACTCTGCAACCTTGTATCTGCAATCCATGACAACCTTCTTCAGGTCATCATCAACAGGCTCTGTGACATTGGTGTTGGTCACAACGCCGCCAAAATACTTATTAGACATCGATATGGTCCTGTTGACCAGATTTCCAAGAGTATTTGCCAGCTCTGAATTAAGTCTCTCAACCATGAGCTCCCATGAGATAACTCCATCATTCTCAAATGGCATCTCGTGAAGTACGAAGAATCTGACAGCATCCACGCCAAATATATTGACCATATCGTCAGCGTACATTACGTTGCCCTTTGACTTACTCATCTTGCCATCGCTCTGGATGAGCCAAGGATGACCAAATACCTGCTTTGGAAGTGGAAGTCCAAGTGCCATAAGCATGATAGGCCAGTAAATGGTATGGAATCTCAGGATATCCTTGCCGATAAGATGAAGGTCTGCAGGCCAGTACTTGTAGAACTTCTCATCGTTCTTGCCATCTACGTCATATCCAAGTCCGGTTATGTAGTTTGAAAGCGCATCAACCCATACATATACAACATGCTTTGGATCGAAATCTACAGGGATTCCCCACTTAAATGATGTTCTTGAAACACACAGGTCCTGAAGTCCCGGCTTTAAGAAGTTATTTACCATCTCGTTACGTCTTGACTCCGGCTGTATAAACTCAGGATGCTGCTCGATGTACTTCATGAGCTTGTCCTGATATTTGCTCATCTTGAAGAAGTATGCCTCCTCCTTCGCCTCCTGGACAGGTCTTCCACAGTCAGGGCATTTGCCATCTACAAGCTGACCATCTGTGAAGAATGACTCACATGGTGTACAATACTTTCCTACATAATGTCCTTTATATATGTCGCCCTGATCGTACAGTTTCTTGAATATCTTCTGTACCTGTTTCTCATGATAATCGTCTGTTGTACGGATAAATTTGTCATATGATGTATTCATGAGATCCCAGATCCTCTTGATCTCACCGGATGTCTCATCCACGAATTCCTTTGGTGTCTGCATGTTCTCGAAAGCCTTGTTCTCGATCTTCTGTCCATGCTCATCTGTTCCTGTCATGAATCTTACATCATAACCTGCGAATCTCTTGTACCTTGCAATGCTGTCAGCCAACACGATCTCGTAGGTGTTGCCTATATGAGGTTTACCTGATGCATATGCAATGGCGGTAGTAATATAATACGGTTTTTTTGCCATTTCAAAAACCCTCCCTGAAAAATACTACAAGCACAAATGAAATGCTTGTGCAACTTTACCGAAAAACTCCTCGGTAATTGTAAATTATATGCCCTTTTATTATTTATTGTCAAGGAAATGGAGTATTAAATAAGCCTACGCGGGCATCATTCTATAATACCGCCATTGTACTCATCCCTGACGTATTCTCAAAAGTGCATTACATTCCTGAGAACGGCAAATATCACCGCCCCGGATATACATATAAATATAAGTACATTGTCAAACCGCGATAACTCTCTATTTCCATATTTTATATATACATAATCGTTTTTTATAAGAATATATGCCACTGCCGGCAAAACGACAAATATATACTGGTTGTACGCAAACGCCCTGGCAATATCCAATCTGACTGCCGCAAGTACAGCCCTTGTGATCCCACATCCCGGGCACAGGAATCCTGTTATCTTCCTAAATATACACGGGATCGCAAGCCCCGTTATTCTTATGAAAATATAATAGAGGATGCCTATCCCCAAAAGGACGGCATCCCTTTTTATTATCGCATTTCTTCTCGATATCTGTATCTGATCCATGCTCTGTTATATTATTTTCTATTACTGCTGATCGCTGCCTGTTCCATTATTGTCATTCTGTGTATTCTGTCCACTCTGCTGACCAAATGTATTCTGATCTATGCCAGGCTGCTGGCTGTATGTATTCTGTCCATACTGCTGCTGACCATATGCATTCTGATCATACTGCTGCTGACCATATGTATTCTGGTTATACTGCTGCTGACCGTATGCATTCTGATTATACTGCTGCTGACCGTATGCATTCTGGTTATACTGCTGCTGACCGTATGCATTCTGGTTATACTGCTGCTGACCGTATGCATTCTGATTATACTGCTGCTGACCATATGCATTCTGGTTATACTGCTGCTGACCATAGCCTGTATTCATCTGAGGTATAGCCTCTGCGTATTTATTTGCCGTATCCTGCATAAGTGCATATGCTATGATTCCAAGTCCAAATACCTGAAGAAGAACGTACAGGATACCTGAGTTGCTTGATGGCACACCGTTCTTATTCTTAATGATATCTACTTTTTCGCCCATCTTATATGCCCAGTACCATCCATAGATGTTACATGTAACGATAGTGAGCAAAAGTGACATTCCACCACTTGTTGCATCTGTCTCTCCTGACTCCTGATTGATATCGTCTGTCAGCACAACAAACCAATACAATCCATATATTCCGCATGTCACAATCGAAAGCAGAATACATATTCCGATATTCCTCTGTTTGATCATAATTGATAATCCTCCTTAAATCTAAATATGTATGACTACAACAATAGCCCCGCAGACATACATCAGTCTACGGGACTATTTTCTCATACATTTTGTCTGTATGCAACTGCATCTATACATTTATCGATAGATCTTTTATATGCAATTTGAGTTATTATGCATTCTTATTGATCGTATCCTGCATGATAGCATATGCAACTATTCCAAGTCCAAAAATCTGGAGCAGCAGGAAAAGTACGCTTGAGCTGCCTGATGGCTGACCACTTCTTGACTTGATGATATCAATCTTTTCACCCATCTTGTACGCCCAGAACCATCCATAAATTCCACATGTTACGATCGTAAGCAGAAGTGCAACTCCTCCTTTGGTTGCATCTGTCTGTCCGGACTCCTGATTAGCATCGTTTGTAAGGCAAACGAACCAATACAGCGCATAAATTCCTCCGGTGATAATTGAGAAGATTATGCATAAAGCAATATTTCTCTGTTTGATCATTTTGTATCCTCCCTTAATTATAAAATTTTTATAAAATTATCAAACCATATATCGACATCTTTGTCAATTAAAATAAGCTAATTATACATTTTTATATTATTTTTTAGGTAATTAATAGAACTCCTTTCCAAAAAACAATATGATCTTCCGCCCGATCGCTGTATTTTTTAAACTGTTTTACTTTTGAATACATGTGCTATATAATGAAAGTTCAGGCAGACACAAATCTGCATTTATCACATTATACTGGTGATAACCACGGATTATGTGTGCCCTTAGCACAAGTAATATATAATATAGAGAAAAGAGGACATTTGTTATGAAAAACATGCTTAACTTCAAGAATTTCACGGCTGATGAGCTGATGGATATTCTCAATCTGGCACTTGATATGAAGAAGAACCCTGAGAAGTACGCTCATGCTCTTGAGGGCAAGAAGCTCTATACTCTCTTCGAGAAGACTTCCACAAGAACATTTCTCTCATTTACAACAGGTATAACCGAGCTCGGCGGTACATATTACAACCAGCTCTGGAAAGATTCCAACTTTACACTTGGTGAGCCTGTATCAGAGATCAAGTATGTATGCAGAAATGTAGATATCATCATGGCTCGTCTTGTAAAGAACGAGACTGTTGAGCTGTTTGGCGACAATGTCACTGTTCCATTTATCAACGGATGTGACAGTTCATATCATCCATGCCAGATCCTGGCAGATGCCCTCACTATTATAGAAAAGTTCGGCAGCCTTGATGTAAAGCTTATGTACATCGGCGCCAAGAACAACGTATTTAACTCTCTTGTTGAGTTCTTTGCAAAGATGAAGAAGGGAACCATCTACGGTCTCACACCACTTGTAAACAACACTGTATGCGGTGATGACTTCTTTGAGGCAGCTAAGGCTACAGGTCATTATGTTGAGCTTGACCCTACCATGAGCATGGAAGATGCAAAGAAGTACGCAAAGGATATGGATATCCTCTACACAGATACATGGGTAGACATGGAGTTCTTCAACAACCCTGCATACAAGCAGCAGAAAGAGGAGACTCTTGCAAAGATGATGCCTTACCAGCTCAACGAGGAATTTACCGAGGGCAGCAAGGCCATAGTATTCCACGACATGCCTATGCATCAGGGATTTGAGATCTCTCAGGGTGTTATTGACAAGAACCTCAACCACATTCTGGATGAGGCTGAGAACAGACGTCACGCTGAGAAGGCTGTTATGTACACTCTTCTCAATTCATAATAATATTTATCCGATCATCTAAGGAGGATTATGTCAGATGAGACATTTAATAGACCCGATGGATCTGTCAGTTGAGGAGATCGACCATCTCCTCACTCTGGCTCAGGACATCATAGATCACAAAGAAAAGTACAGCGAAGTATGTAAGGGCAAGAAACTTGCGACACTGTTTTTTGAGCCAAGCACTCGTACAAGACTGAGTTTCGAGGCTGCCATGATGGAACTTGGCGGCAATGTCCTCGGATTTTCTTCAGCAAGTTCTTCATCTTCCACCAAGGGAGAAAGTGTGGGCGATACAGTCAAGATCGTAAGCTGTTATGCCGATATCATTGCCATGAGGCACTTCAAGGAAGGTGCTCCGATGCTGGCATCCATGAAGTCTGATGTTCCTATTATTAATGCAGGCGATGGCGGTCACAACCACCCAACCCAGACATTGACTGACCTTCTCACGATAAAGAGGGAGAAAGGCAGACTGGACAATATGACTATAGGTCTCTGCGGCGATCTCATGTTTGGTCGTACAGTCCACTCTCTCATAAAAGCAATGTCAAGATACGAGGGTATAAAGTTTGTTCTCATATCACCTGATGAATTAAAATTACCTGAATACATAAGAACAGAAGTCATAGAAAAGAATAATATACCATATGAGGAGATCTCCTCTCTTGAGGATGCCATCGGTTCTCTTGACGTACTCTACATGACAAGAGTTCAGAAGGAGCGTTTCTTCAACGAGGCGGACTACATAAGACTGAAGGACACTTATATTCTTGACAAGTCCAAGCTGGCTCTTGCCAGACCTGACCTGTCAATACTTCACCCACTTCCTCGTGTCAACGAGATTTCTGTTGAGGTGGATGACGACCCAAGAGCATGCTATTTCCGTCAGGCGCTGAACGGCAAATATGTCCGCATGGCACTTATCATGGATCTGCTTGGTCTTGACAAGGATTTTAAGGCATAGGAGGAACGATCATGAATATCGACAGTATTCAGAATGGTATTGTACTTGACCATATAACAGCAGGCAAGGCCCTGCAGATATACAACGATCTGCATCTCGACAAACTGGATTGCTCCGTTGCGATCATTAAAAATGTAAAAAGTGAGAAGATGGGACGAAAGGACATCCTGAAGATAGATCAGGATATAGACATCAACCTTGATGTTCTCGGATACATCGATCCGGATATATCTGTCAACATCATAAAGAATGGCAAGCTGGTCGAAAAGCGCAAGATAGAACTTCCTGAACGTTTAATAGGAATCAAGAAATGTACCAACCCTCGTTGTATCACCACAACAGAACAGGGAATAACACATATTTTCAAACTTACCGATAGAGAAAAAAGGATATACAGATGTATTTATTGCGAGGCTGACAAATAACCAAATAGCATATGGATAATATTGGAATCCCGCTGATAAGCGCACGCTGCATATAAAAATGTTTACATTTTCGTTTTATGTGCTATAATCTATAAAGTTGCGATAATCTGAGAATTATCTAAGAGGTGAAATATGGAACAGTATGTTATCAAAGGAGGTCGTCCTCTCGAGGGTGAAGTGACCATAGCCGGCGCAAAGAATGCGGCTCTTGGAATCCTCGCTGCAGCAGTGATGACCGACCAGGAAGTTACAATAGAAAACGTACCGAACGTCAGAGATACCAGAGTTCTGCTCCAGGCTATCGAGGGAATAGGGGCAACTGTCAATTATATTGACGAGCACACCGTAACAATATTCGGAGGATCGATAAATCCTAACTCTGATCTGTGTGTTGACGATGAATTTATAAGAAAGATCAGAGCATCCTACTACTTGCTTGGCGCGTTACTCGGCAAATACAAGCACTCACAGGTTGCTCTTCCAGGCGGATGTGATATAGGTGCCAGACCTATTGATCTGCACATAAAAGGTTTTGAGGCACTTGGTGCAAAGGTGGATATCTCCAACGGTATGATATCTGTAAGCGCAGATGAATTGATTGGAAGCCACATATATATGGATGTTATATCTGTAGGTGCAACCATAAATGTCATGATGGCCGCTGTAATGGCCGAGGGCAAGACTACTATCGAGAATGCGGCAAAGGAACCTCACATAGTTGATGTTGCCAACCTTCTCAACAGCATGGGTGCAAACATAAAGGGTGCCGGAACCGATGTGATCCGTATCCGCGGTGTAAAATCACTGCACGGAACTACATACTCTATCATCCCTGATCAGATAGAGGCCGGAACTTTCATGGTTGCCGCAGCAGCCACAAGGGGCAATGTCCTTATAAAGAACGTAATTCCAAAGCATTTGGAGGCTATAACTTCAAAGCTTACCGATATAGGAGCCACAGTCATCGAAAACGATGACACAGTCAGAGTCATGTGCGACAAGCGACTCAGAGCCACCAACATAAAGACCCTGCCTTATCCAGGATTTCCTACGGATATGCAGCCTCAGATGGCAGTCACACTGGCTTTGTCAAATGGAACAAGCATTGTAACAGAGAGTATATTTGAGAACAGATTCAAGTATGTGGCAGAATTATCCAGAATGGGTGCTCATATAAGAGTTGAGGGCAACACAGCCATACTTGACGGTGTTGAGACCTTCTCCGGCGCAAATGTATCTGCCCCAGATCTCAGAGCGGGTGCTGCTCTCGTGATCGCAGCCCTTGTTGCGGATGATTTTTCCGTTGTATCAGATATCAAGTATATACAGCGTGGTTATGAGAAATTCGACGAGAAACTTCGCGGTCTTGGTGCTCTCATAGAAAAGGTTGAGACAGACAAGGACATCCAGAAGTTCAAGTTACGCGTAGGCTAGGATTTGAGCCATTCATAACAGAAACTTTTAAGGTTTTTACAGATCAGCATGACCGCTGATTTTGTAAGAGCCTTTTTTATTGCATTTTTATTACTTTTTTATAACTTTTTTTATAAAAATGGTGTCTATTTTCGATAATTATGGTAAACTTATACTGATTTTTATTTTTTTACGGAAACGATATCTACTATA
Organism: Coprococcus sp.; assembly: GCA_050874325.1. Lineage (GTDB taxonomy): Bacteria > Bacillota > Clostridia > Lachnospirales > Lachnospiraceae > Coprococcus. The sequence continues at coordinate 157,992 of JBNMKK010000001.1, forward strand.
TACATTTTGGGAGGAATTACAATGAATACCAACAGCTGTACCAGCAATAAAAGGTCGAGAAACATAGTATCTGTAGTGATGCTGCTGTGGGCGGTTCTGTGCATAGCGATCGCTGGTTTCTATGTGGGTGGCAACAAGGCCGAGGCGGCATCCACGGGAACTCTGATAGAGGATTACGTCTATATACGAAATGCCCCGTCAGGCACTCCTCTGAAATACAACGGCAAGGATATTCTTCTCCGCAAAGGTCAGAAGATGACAATTGTCAGCACATCCAACAAGACATGGTACAAAGTCAGTCTCACTTACAACAAAAAGAGTTACACTGGCTATGTATATTCCAAGTTTATAAAAGTGACCACTACCGTCACTTACAAGACCGGACACCTTGCAAAGAATGAGAACTACGTCTACTTCCGAAAGACACCGGGAGGAACCCCTCTCACTTACAACAACTCCCCGATCATGCTCATGGGCGGCCAGAAGATGACTATCCTCAGCACATCCAACAAGACATGGTACAAAGTAAAACTCACATACAAGAGCAAGAGCTATACAGGCTATGTATACTCTAGCTTTATAGTCATAGACAAAACTAGCACGTCAACTACTCAGGCCACAACAAAGGCCACCACTCAGGCACCTACTACACAGGCACAGAAAACCAAGAGCGGTTATATCAATGAAAATTATGTTTATTTTAGAAAGACGGCGGGCGGAACGCCTATAACTCTAGATGGCAAATCCATCATGCTCATGCTTGGACAGAACCTCACCATCACCGATACGTCTAACAAGACATGGTACAAGGTAAAGCTCACATACAAGAGCAAGAGCTACACCGGTTATGTGTACGCATCTTACATAACACTTGGAACATACAAGGCTCCGGACAACGGCAAATCCGATGCCGCATTTGAGAAACTCCTGACAAGTCAGAAGTTCCCTGAAAGCTACAAGGTTCTTTTGAGAAAGCTCCACAAAGAGCATCCAAACTGGGTATTTAAAGCCGTTCACACCAATCTGGAGTGGAGTGATGTAGTGAAAAATGAGGTAAATGTAAAGGGCAAAGTCAACAACCTTGTAAACTGCACGTCCCTCTACCCTAACTACGGATGGCGTTCACAGACTGTCGGCTACAATTACAAGACTGATTCATATACATCATACGATGGAGCAACCTGGTTCGCTGCATCCGACGATCTTGTGAAGTATTACCTCGATCCGAGAACATATCTGTCATCATCAAGCTCTGTATTTGCATTTGAGAAACTGTCATACGACTCATCTCAGACCAGATCAGGTGTTGAGGCGATACTTTCCGGAACATTTATGTACAACTCAAGACCAAGTGGTTCATCATCGACATATTCGTCCCTGATAATCACCGCCGCCAAGAAATCAGGTGTCAGCCCTTACCACATTGCCTCCAGGATCAAGCAGGAGGTCGGCGGTTCCATGACATCGGGAACAAACGGCAAGAACACAAGTTACCCAGGAATATACAACTTCTACAACATCGGTGCATTTCAGAGTGCCGAGGGAAACGCAATAACCAACGGACTTAGATGGGCTGCATCGGGAACAACCTACAACAGACCATGGACATCACCGTCCAAGTCAATAATCGGCGGAGCCATATACATTGGAGAGTCATACATCAACAAGGGACAGAACACCCTGTACACACAGAAGTTTAACGTCACCTACAAAGAGTGCCTCTACTGGCATCAGTATATGGGCAATGTTCAGGCGCCTAGAACCGAGGCGGCCAAGGTATACGAGGCATACAAAGCATCGGGAGCGCTCAACAAAGCGATAACATTTGCAATACCTGTATACAAGAACATGCCATCAGCTACAGCGAAGATGCCAACCGCAGATCCGGGCAATCAGAACAACTACCTGAGAACTCTCAAGGTCGGAAGTGCCAAGCTTTCACCGACATTTGCAATAAATAATACAACAACCTACACTGTAAATGTTGCATCGTCAGTAAGCAGCATCAAGATTGCTGCCGCACCTGTGAGCAGCTACTCTACAGTATCAGGGACAGGAACAAAAACCCTTCAGAAGGGCAAAAACACATTTAAGATAACCTGCAAATCGCAGAGTAAAAAAACACGTACCTACACAATAATAATAAACAGAGGATGAGGAGGAATCGGTAAAACCGTATAACTATGATGAAGACAACAACCAAACGTATTAAATCATTTACGACAGTATTATTAGCTTTCATATCCATGACAGTCATGTTGTGTTATACAGCATTTGCCGCCTCTGTCACATTCAATGTAAACGTTCCTTCATCCAGCGTGGGTGTGGGGGAAACAGTGGAGATCACAGTGGAGATAGCCGCCAATGGACAGGCGCTGTCAAGCTACAGTTATGAGGTACACTACGACTCCTCCCTGTTGAAGTATATCAGCGGAGGATCTGAGGTCGAGGATGGAATAATAAGCTATAACGGCACCGAAGGATCCGGAAGTGCAATGACCGCAACATTCAAGTTCCAGACACTTGAGAGTGGTACAGCAAGCATAGAGACATCTGCCACAGAGATCCTCTCGGCAGACGGAGAGATCATAGATATGACCCCTGCATACAACTCCATCAACATAAGCGATGCAGCAGTTTCATCAAGCGAAGCATCTACCGATACTTCCATCTCTGAAAATATGACCGATGACACTTCTGCCACAAGCATGGAAGATGAAGTCGGTACACTCACCGAGGCAGAGAATATCCCTGATAACACTCTGGTAAGCGTACATTCAAGCGGCAACACATACTACATCATCAGCAAGCCGGAGGCTGTATCCGTTCCTTCAGCTTATCTTCCTGTAAAGATCAAGCTCAACGATACCGATGTCAAGGCATATATGAAAGGTACAAACGGCAGCACAGTTCTCCTATACGCAGCAAATGCTGACGGTCATCAGGGCTGGTATTATTTCAACACTCAGGAGGGAACCTTCCTTGATGCAACCGACCTGCTGGACAACACGACTTCAGACTCACTGTCCGAGTTCATGAGCAAGAACAAATTCATAATAATGCTCATCGCTATAATCGTCCTCGTTGTCCTCGTGGTAGTAATCATCATCCTTGCCGTTTCACTCAAGGGAATGATCACTGATTATGAGGCTCAGATCGACAGACTGAAGAACGATCTGGATAAGAAAGACGAGGAAAAGAAATCGAATAAAACACAGACTGTCGAAAAGACAGATGACACACCGGAGCACATAAGGCTCTCCGCCCACAATGACTCCAATCCTATCATCGGCGACAAGGCTCTCTTCCCTGATGAGGATACACATGAGAGCTACGCGGATTCCGACTACGACAATCAGGTATCACCTGATGAGGATGATTACATCCACACTGATGATTATGATGACACAGCATTTGACGATATGAATGACGGTGCCGGCAGCGAATCTTCCCAGGCTGAAACGAAACAGGAAGATGACCTAACTGATTCTGCATTTGCCATAACAGAGGATGATGCAAAGGATGAAAAGCAGCGTCAGATACAGGCATCACTCGATGAGATAGATGCAGTTCTGGAATCTGCAAAGAAATACAAAAACTGATGGATACTGTGATAGAGATTTAAAATCTTTATATCCTGAAATCATATAAAACAAAAGGCACATGACATATCATGCATGATATGTCATGTGCCTTTTGTTTTATATTTGAAGACTAATGAAACTGTCTCTCTGTCTGTACTTAATCTTATAAATATGCTTTCAGTACATCTGTCTTGTCAAGTTTCTCCCATGGAAGGTCAAGATCAGTTCTGCCAAAATGACCATAAGCAGCTGTCTGCTTGTAGATCGGTCTTCTAAGGTCAAGCATCCTGATGATACCAGCCGGTCTAAGATCGAAATTCTCTCTGATGATCTCTACAAGTTTCTCATCTGAAAGCTTTCCTGTTCCAAAGGTATCAACCATGATCGATGTAGGTCTTGCAACACCTATAGCGTATGAAAGCTGTATCTCACACTTGTCTGCCAGACCTGCAGCAACGATGTTCTTGGCAACGTAACGAGCCGCATAAGCTGCTGAACGGTCAACCTTGGTACAATCCTTGCCTGAGAATGCTCCACCGCCGTGACGTGCATATCCACCGTATGTGTCCACGATGATCTTACGTCCTGTGAGACCACTGTCTCCATTTGGTCCGCCTATTACAAATCTTCCTGTTGGGTTGATAAAGAACTTGGTATTCTCATCGATGAGTTCCTGTGGGAGAACTTCATCAAATATATACTTCTTCACATCAGCATGGATCTGCTCCTGGCTGACTTCCTCACCGTGCTGTGTCGAAAGAACCACTGCATCAAGTCTTACAGGCTTGTCGTTCTCATCATACTCAACTGTAACCTGAGTCTTTCCATCAGGTCTGAGGTATGGGAGTGTTCCGTTCTTTCTAACCTCTGTGAGCTTTCTTGCCAGCTTGTGGGCAAGTGCTATTGGGTATGGCATGTACTCAGGTGTCTCATTTGTGGCAAATCCAAACATCATTCCCTGATCTCCTGCACCGATCGCCTCGATGTCATCCTCACTCATTAAGTGTTCCTTTGCCTCGAGGGCCTTGTCAACTCCCATAGCGATATCTGATGACTGCTCGTCTATAGCTGTGATAACGCCACATGTATCACAGTCAAATCCGTACTTTGCTCTGTCATATCCGATCTCTCTGATCGTCTCACGAACTATCTTCTGGATGTCCACATATGCGTTTGTTGTGATCTCACCCATGACAAGCACAAGACCTGTTGTGATGGATGTCTCACATGCAACACGGCTCATCGGATCCTGCTCCATCAGCGCGTCAAGCACTGCATCTGATATCTGGTCACAGATTTTGTCAGGATGTCCTTCTGTTACTGATTCTGATGTAAATAATCTTCTTTCCATACTGTTTCCTTTCTTTTTGTACATAAGAAAAACCGCTTCGTATGAGCGGTTTGATCGTTTCTGTCAAGCCTCTCATTGTTCGATCACAGAACTCTCATCACGTTAATACGTCATGCCTTCGTCTGCGTCGCTCAGGTCGGCACCTTCCGAATCTATGATGTCGGGGTTGCCATGGCTTCTTCGTCCCTTCTGACTCCACCATTCTGAATAAGAGCGTTTTTCTAATATCTATAAATGCAATCCTTACTCTATATCATAAAAAGGCAATAGTCAACAGTTATTTTTCCATATAAGCCAGATTGCGATCAAATGCACTGGGTAAAACGCGTAAAACACGTATTTCAGATTCCAGCGTCCACGCTTGCCACTGTACATATTTATCGGTATCATCGCCAGCAGCGCACACAGCTGTTTCATTCCAAGACACAGTATATATGTTATCGCGCTTATTATGATCGCCTCAATATTCTGTCTAAAGCTGAAATATGACAGCTTTCCAGCGGAATCTGCACCTGTATGCAGCTCTGCCAGTCTCTCCTTCTCGCACCAATAAAATACGAGTATTATGCCAACCCCTGCCATTCCATAATCAAACCGCAAAAATTCAGCAATCAGTGCTGCGGCAATGGCTATCTCGACCCGCCATCTTCCAATCCGGCCGCGACTTTCCATGGAATATATGACAAACAATCCGGCTGTCAGTGTAAAGAATATATTCTGTGCCCCCGGATACCACAGCCTGTCATGTATCGCAAGGTCAAACGGTATCTCTGAAATCAGTGCAAACGTCCCCATTCTCAAGAGGTACTTTCTTATGTCTGATGTATGCATTAGTCCCTGTACTATCAGAAATGCAAATATAGGAAATGCAAGACGTCCTGCGGCTCGCATCATTCTGTCATTTTCCATAAACACCAATCCGATATGATCAATAAGCATACTTATGCAGGCTATAACTTTCAATGTATTGGACGAAAGAATCCTTATACCGGTATGATGTTTCTTTTGGTCTATCACAATATTTCTCTCCACTATCTTCTCCCCTGTATAGAAAAGAAAAACAGCATATGACTTTTATTTCATCATATGCTGCTCTCTCTCACAAAAACTTATATATCTATCTGTAATCGTCTAAATCCTCTTTCTGAGTGCCTTAGACAATGTAGACAGCTCCTCTGTGTCTGCCTTGCCAGGTATCCATGTCATAGTCACATTGTCCTTGATGTATCTTGGAACAAGATGCATATGGAAATGGAATACGGTCTGACCTGCTGCCTCTCCGTTGTTCTGTAATATATTTAATCCATCTGGATTCAATTCTGCCTTCTGAGCTTTCGCTACCTCTGTAGCTATAGTAAATATCTTGGCGGCAGTCTCTGCATCTATGCTATATATATTGTCGAAGTGTTCTTTCGGGATTATAAGCGCATGGCCTTTGTTTGCCGGATTCACATCGAGGATAACCCTGCACACGCTGTCTTCGTAGACAGTTGCTGATGGAATCTCGCCGTTGGCTATCTTACAAAAAATACAATCATCCTTGTTCATATATGCTTTACCTCCTCATTGCCTCTATATATTGTAAACCAAATGACAAAAATTTACAAGTATGAAAGAGCGACGCCCATTTCAGGGTATCTTAACAATTATAAACAGCAAATGTTAACCATATTGCAATTTAGTGGTTGACATTTGCTGTGATGCCCTATATAATGTCAACCATAGCCCTTGTGTATAGGTTAACATTCCAGGCAGTATTCAGCATCAGCCCGCTGGAACTACCTGGTTTTGTTATGAAAACTGCTCTATAGCACGAATAAACACGGGGCAACTAAATGTTCTAATCAATTTAATCAACTGGAGGACTAATCAAATGAAAAACAAATTTACAACGATCGAGCTGGTTATGATGGCAATGTTCACAGCCATCCTGTGCGTATCTGCATATCTGAGCATACCTACACCGCTCCCAAATGCAGCACACATCACACTGCTCAACTTTATGATCATACTTATAGCTCTCGTATTTGAGCTGAGGGATTCAACGATCATCATTGCCCTTTGGATGATACTCGGCGCAGTGGGCGTCCCTGTATTTATCGGAGGCGGTTCAGGACTTGGATACCTCTTCGGCGTATTTGGCGGTTATACTTTTTCATTTATCATCGCATCTATCGTGATAGGTCTGATAAAGGGAAAGAAATACAATAGACTCACATACACTTTATTTGCCATACTCGGTGTAGTGATCATCGACATAATCGGAATGATCTGGTGGAAATTCAACGGCAACCTTACATGGAAGGTCGCATTCCTTTCGGGATTTGTCGCATTCATTCCTCTTGACCTCGTAAAGGCAGTTATCGCTGCACAGATCGTGCCATTGTTCACAAGACTTCTTCCTGACAGATCTGAAGATGCAGGAAAAGCCACCGCAGAGGAGTAACTACGAGATAGTTTCCCCAAATGAAAACAACACATAGAAAAACCCACGGATCATCGCTGACAGATATTCACATTATCTGCAAGCCATATTCTGTGGGTTTTCTTTTATTTTTGTCTAGTAAATATATTTACTAGAATCCCAAGTGCCAGGGTATCCTATGCTATCATTTTTATGGGTGATAGCATGAATTATACATATTTTGATGATGATAAAAAGTATATACAACGCATACGGGAACTCCGGGAAGACCACGATTATTCCCAAAAATTCGTAGCCGACTATCTATGTACATCACAAACTATGTATGCCCGATATGAACGGGATGCAAGTGCTATGCCCATCCGTCATCTGCTATATCTCTCCAGGCTTTACAATGTATCTGCCGATTATATTCTTGGGTTATCCGATCTGCCGGTCACCTATGATGACATCATGTCTGCGGAAACTGCCGCGGCAAGAGGGAACAACAGCAAATACGGAATACGATGGAAGACCTCCGGCAAAACAAAAAGACATCAAACGTCCGGAAAGTGATCATTGCGCAGCCACACATTTGACTACTATCAGCTTATCACCCTTCTGTATGTTATCACTCTCAAGATTGTTCATCTTCCTTATTGAATCCAGGCTAGAATAATACTCCTTTGCTATAGACCATATACTGTCCCCATCCTTCACGACATAACCAACTATCCCTGGTGATGCCGCTTTCTTTTTCATGTCGATCGGGGAAACTGTCATATCATCTATAAACTCTATCTCTTTTCTCGTGAATATCGTCATGCCCATATCAACTATTGCTTTCATCTCCACCTCGTCATTTCCAGGCAGAGATGCTGATATCTGACTGAGAGTCGGTGTTATCCTGATAGAATCCTGCGATCTGAGCGGCACCGTCTCCAACCTGTATGTGAAAGGAGCCGCTATCTCCATCTGGCACAGAGGTCTGGTGTCATCCGATGACACATACATGACTGATGCCTTCACAGCGCCCTCCACCATCACAGCATCATCCGACGGTCTTACCTCATCTATATCCACCATTCCCGTGATGTTGACAACCTGAAGTATAGATGGCTGACTGCTCTTGATCTTCTCTTTTCTCACAACCTTTGTCTTGGCGTTGTTTCTCATGAGGAGGTTCTCATAGCTGAAACTGTTTCTCACCGGCTCCACTTCAGCTGAATACGAGAACATATCCCTGAGAAGTTCCGTCTCAACGTCCTCATACACCTTCACATCAACATTCAGGCTGCTCTCTACCTGGAGTATCCTGTCCTCGCCGTGATCGTCGGCTCTGACAGACACAGTTCCTCTGCCAGCTGTTATGATATCATCCAGTATCATATCTTCATTTATACCATCACAGTTTATCGTGTCCTGGAACTCCCTTGAGGCATTTACATACTGTACCGGGGCAAGTTCATCCTCTGGCCTGTATATGACAAATACGTCCATTCTGCCGCTTATATGCACTCCCATATCCGTGGCTCGGCTGTCCAGCTCTGCAAATGTAACCTGATCCCAGAGTATCTGTCCTATGTCCGGCTTGCTGGCAGGGATCTCCACATCCTCCTTAAGTTTCACGATGTCCTTCGAGGATGCCACCACATTTGTAAAGCACACCTTCTCTGTCATACACTCTATGCCTGAACCATTTGCTATCCCTGTGGCCCCCTCCGCCGTAACTTGCTGACATGCCCATAATTTGACCTGCACAAGCCCTCTCACTTCGTATTTGCGGGAGTTTATCACAGTGACATAGAGATCCTCAAGACTGCTCTGTACAGACACCTTATCCCCCGGCTGAAGTCCATCTGCATTGATGATCTCCTCAAATGGTATCTCTCCATCATGGCTCTCGAACATACTTCCATCCGCATCAGTCTGATACAAGATGGCATAACTCACATTTCCCGATATTCTTACTCTTCCATCAAGCACCTCCGTCTCGTCCAGCGACACCTGTCCCTTGCTGGCGATAAACCTGTCTATATCGCCCTTGGCATCCGGAACGTTAAAATCATCATCCACCGTAAACTCCATATATTTTGCAGTTTTCAGATTCGTTGTAGTGATCCTGTTCTTCGTCAGCTCCATATTCCCCACCTCTTACATTTGCTAGAATTATTTATTTGAATACCACCGGCAGATCCATCTTCATTATCCTTATGACTGTATACGGGAATGAGACTCCGTCTCCCTGCACTCCATCGGTGGGTGTGGCTGTCTGTCTGAGCAGTGCTTTGACATATATGGCATTGTCGTCCTTATACATCTCCTCAAGTTCCATCCCCACATCATCTCTCTCCTGCATCCCGGCAGCCATCACTATGTATGTATATGTACTATTAGAATAGACCAGATTAAACGGTTTCTCCTTCTTCCTGTCTATTATCGCCGTCAGCTCATCCGGCAGCATTGTCTCATCGCACACATCGTACACGAGTTTTTCCCCACTGTCCGACATGTCAAATCCGCCGCACCCGGCACACATCTCCGCAATCACAAATGCTATCGCCAGGACAAGCACCATCCTTCCGCAGAGCCATCCATATCTATACGCTTTCTCACCATCCATATACTTCACCTCCGGTATTATATATATGCCGTGCAAATGCTGTTTATTCGCCACTCACACAAAAAAGAGGCTATTCCACATGGGAATAGCCTCTCTTATACCTTTATTATACCTAACATCCTACTCGGTGATATCTTCCGTATCCTCTGCCTCCTCAGGAGCAACCTCGATTCCAAGCTCAGCAAGCTGCTTGTCATCAACGCGGTCAGGTGCATTTGTCATTGGACATGATGCGTCTTTTACCTTAGGGAATGCGATGACGTCACGGATAGAATCCTGCTTTGCCATGAGCATTACAAGACGGTCAAGACCATAGGCAAGTCCTGCGTGAGGTGGTACTCCATACTTGAATGCATCAAGAAGGAAACCAAATCTCTCATGAGCCTGTGCCTTTGTAAATCCAAGGCACTCAAACATCTTCTCCTGAATATCATCCTGATGGATTCTCACTGAACCTCCACCGATCTCATTACCATTCAATACGATATCATATGCCTTTGCACGAACCCTGCCTGGATCAGAATCGATATACTGGAGATCCTCCTCCATAGGCATTGTGAATGGGTGATGCATAGCTGTAAATCTGTTCTCCTCGTCTGACCACTCAAGAAGTGGGAACTCTGTGATCCACACAAATCTGAACTCATTCTTGTCCACAAGACCCATGAGTTCTGCCAGATGACATCTGAGTGCTCCGAGAACTGTCCATACAACCTTCTTCTTGTCTGCTGCGAAGAGGAGCAGGTCTCCCGGCTTTCCTTCCATTGCGTTGACAAGGGCTGCCATCTGCTCATCTGTCATAAACTTGGCAAATGATGACTTATAGCTGCCATCCTCATTGATAACTATATATGCAAGTCCCTTTGCACCGTATGTCTTTGCATACTCGATAAGGGCGTCTATCTTCTTTCTAGGCATGTTTCCCTGACCCTCAGCATTGATACCACGAACTGTACCGCCGTTTTCAAGAGCACCTGTAAACACACCAAATCCACAGTCTTTAACTATATCGCTCACATCCTTAAGCTCAAGTCCGAATCTGAGGTCTGGCTTGTCTGAACCAAATCTGTCCATAGCCTCCTGCCATGTCATTCTCTGGATAGGCAGCTTGATATCAAGGTCAAGTACTTCCTTGAAAAGTTTTGCGAGAAGACGCTCATTTACGTCTATTACGTCCTCAACATCCACAAATGAAAGCTCCATATCCATCTGTGTGAACTCAGGCTGTCTGTCCGCACGAAGATCCTCGTCACGGAAACATCTTGCGATCTGGAAATATCTGTCATATCCAGAGCACATAAGAAGCTGCTTGAATATCTGTGGGGACTGTGGCAGAGCATAGAATGAACCTGGATGCACACGGCTTGGTACAAGGTAATCTCTGGCTCCCTCTGGCGTTGACTTTGTCAGCATAGGCGTCTCTATCTCAAGGAATCCCTCATCAGCCATAAACTGTCTTGCTATGGTTGCTACCTTACTTCTCATCATAAGGTTTCTCTGGAGATCAGGACGTCTGAGATCGAGATATCTGTACTTGAGTCTCAGCTCCTCCTTGGTCTTGCTGTTCTCCTCAATAGGGAATGGAGGTGTCTCTGCCTCTGAGAGTATACGAAGGCTTGTCGCCACAACCTCTATATCACCTGTTGCAAGATTCTCATTCACCGCGCCGGCACGCTTGCACACTGTACCCTCTATAGCTGCCACAAACTCAGAACGGAGCTTTCCTGCCTTCTCAAAACATTCTGTTCCGCACTGTGCCTCCTCAAAGATAACCTGTAAGATTCCACTTCTATCTCGAAGGTCGACAAATATGATTCCACCTTTATTTCTACTCTTGGCAACCCAGCCCATAACCGTAACTTTCTCGCCGATATTTGCGCTGCTTACCTCTGTACATCTGTGGCTTCTTTTAAGCCCCTGCATAGATTCTGCCATCTTTTGCTGTTCCTCCTAATTAAAAAACTTCCTTATGTCACTATACACTTTTTTCACTTTTCGTCAAGCCCCGGTATACTTCCATGAAGTACATAGTCTATACGCTCAAGCACATCGGATGTGTTTATCATCCTCTGAAACGCCAAAAACACCTTCATATCAAAATGTCTGACCTCGTCTATGACCATGCCAAACGCCGTTTCCGCATCAAATGCCCTCCGGTACGGTCTGTCACTCACCAGGGCACTGAACACATCACACACCCTTATTATCCTGGCTCCTATAGGTATCTCATCACCACGCATCCTATATGGATAACCAGAACCGTCATAGTTCTCGTGATGATAATGCACCATATCAACTATATCCTGGTCATACCCTTCTCTGCTCAGTATATCAGCCCCAAGCTTTGCATGAAGTCTCACATACTGCATCTCCTCTATCTTCATGGTATTTCTCCTTCGTCCGTAAATGTACGGACTGATCTGGAGTTTCCCCACATCATGCAGCATCCCGGCAACAGCCACCTTGTGTACAGACACATCGTCCATCCCAAGCTCTCTCGCCAGCTCTGACGACAAGATGCTAACGCACATGCCATGCCTGACTGCATCATTCATATCGACCGAATAACAGTCCTCCAGGCTTTTCTCCATTACCGTTTCTGCTAATCCCATATAAATCCCGCCTTTTTTCTTGCTATCATCTCATCTATACGCGATATATAATCATCAACACTCTTGCAGTTCTCTATCCTGTCTATACGGGTTCCCTCCGTAACACCATCATGTCCCGGTCTCACCACAAGTTTCGAGGAACTTCCTGCGCCAAGCCCCACGATATCAGTTCTCTCCTCCATGATAAGTATATTGTAGAGACATTCCAATCCCTCCTTCGAGTATCCCACATTTTCAAGATTTCCGGTCATGTTCTTCTGTCTGTAGAGATAGTACGGTGCAAGCCCCATATCGCAGGCTGCCCTAGTCACCGCATCAAGCTGCCCCTCTATGTCATCCTTCAGCAGATCTTTGTATCTGTCCATCTCTATGTTGAGTTTTGCCGCCCTCTTGACCGCCAATGTATGAACCGTAAGACTCTCCGGCGAAAGTTCCCTTATCTGCCTGAGCGTATTTTCCACTGCATCCACATCCTCGCCCGGAAGTCCCACGATAAGATCCATATTTATATTGTCAAATCCTGCTTTTCTCGCCAACTCCATCGCAGTTCTTGTCTGCTCCGGAGTGTGCGCCCTTCCTATAGTCTGCAGCGTCTGTTCATTCATAGTCTGAGGATTTATGCTTATCCTGGTCACGCCATGCTTTTTCATCACCGCCAGCTTGTCATATGTCGTGCTGTCTGGTCTTCCCGCCTCTATGGTAAACTCCCTCATATACTGAAGGTCAAATGCTTTTTCCACCATACAGCAGAGTCTGTCCATATCCTCCGCCGATATGGATGACGGTGTTCCGCCGCCTATATATATGGATATAAGTTTCTTCCTTCTATACGCATCCGCAACGTAGTCCATCTCCTTTTCAAGAGCATCCAGATAAGCCTCGACCTTATCACGGTACACCGCTATAGGATAGGATGTAAACGAACAGTAGAGACATCTGGTCGGACAGAACGGTATTCCTATATACAGACAATACTCGTCATCTTCGGCAACAGAATCTATGATCCTCTTCTCTCTGCCCGCCACGTCATAGGCTAGTTCCGCCTTTGCCCTGGACGTGCCATACACATCAATATAATTCTCAATGACAGATTCTCTGTCCGCTCCATCCTCGATCTGAGCCACAGCGATCTTTGTCGGACGTATGCCCGTGAGTGATCCCCATGGGAGCGTTCTTCCCGTATATTTCGACAGCATCTCATATATTGCAAGTTTTAGTGGATTTCTGACAACGGCCTTATCCCTGCAGTCACCATCTATATCCACCATGGTACTGCACACAGGAACCTCTTCGCCCAGGGCTGCCTCATACATCTTTATCTCTATAACGTGCTCCCGGACATCCGCCACAAACACCTTATCCACTTCCGCCTTCAATTCAGGCTTTTTCTCAAATATCTCAGGAACTATTATCCTCTCACCGCCGTAGAACGCCTGAAGGCTCACCCTGAGATCATTGTTATAATCTTCTATATTCTGAATAAGTAAAATCATTCTGTATTATTCCCACACATCCGTCGCACTCATATAGTATAACGGAGGCTTTACACCCCCGTTACTCTAAAAGAATGGATTCATCTTTTTCTCTTTTCCAATCTGTGTCTTATCTCCATGTCCCGGATACACCACTGTCTCATCAGGCAGGATAAAAAGTTTCTCTCTTATATTCTCGAGCAGAGCATTCTCATCCCCAGTCGGGAAGTCCGATCTTCCCACACTGTACTTGAACAGCGTATCTCCCGAGAACAGCACATGCTCCTGTTCAAAATAGTAGCACATTCCGCCCCGTGTATGACCGGGAACACTTATGCATCTCATCTCCGTACCGAGGATCTTTTTCACATCTCCCTCAGTCAGATAATTATCCGCTTTCGTCTCAACCACCTTGCCAAATACCGAAGTCATCATTGCTGAGAGGTTAACTTTACTGTTCCCCAGAACTTCTTTCTCGTCCTCTGACGCATATGTCGGCGCACCTGTGAGTTCCTTTATCTCACCCATTGCCGCCATGTGATCTATATGTCCATGTGTGAGAAATATTCCAACACACTTTAGATCTCTGTCGTCAAGTTTTCTCTTTATGAGAGCTGCATTCCATGAAGGATCGATAACTATCGCCTCTCCTGTATCCGGATTTGACACAATATAACAATTGGTCTGGAATCCGCCCAGCTCATACGCATCTATACTTAATTCTGCCATACAAACCTCCGCAAATGTATTTGTTGCCGACCTATCATCGCCAGCGCTCGGTCTTTACCAGCTTTCCAGCCGCATTGTATGTCCTGACACCGTATGCAAATCCATTGCGATTATACAGGTATCTGTCATACTTTCTGAGTCTGCTGCCAGAAGTATAATATCTTATCTCAGATATCTGACTGTCCACCGCACCATACTCATGTTCCTCTATTCCGGTTACTTTGCCCCTCTTATCCTTATATGTATATCTTACACCCTCATATGTTACTGGTATTCTGGACGGATTCACATATCTCTTGCCACCATACACATAGTATGTACTCACCCAGAACACTCTCTCATAACCCTTGCGGGTGGTTCTCTTGAGGTTCAGCACCGATGATCTCGTGTAGCCGAGCAATTTTGCCTCTTTTGCACTCGCCTGTGATCTGGATCTGACATCCTGATAATACACTGCGTATCCTGTGCAGCCATTTGACTTTGTTAGTTCAAGCTTGTAACCGTGCACGTACATATAAGGTGCATCAGCCTTTGCCAGAGAATACTCTCCATGCCCACGGTTTACAACTATCTGATTCTCGTAATACACAGCCTCAGACACAGATCTCGGAACAGTGGCAGTCTTCTGGTTGTTCGAATATGCACTGTAATATGTCTGGCCGTTGTATGCCATATACGCCCTGACCCTGTATATATATCCTGTCGCCGCCGATCTTCCGGTATCTTTATATATGAGTTTTGTCGTATCAGCCAGCATGGACCACTGTTTTGTGGAACTGTTGTATCTGTATACCTGATATCCATCAGCACCCGTGACCGCGTTCCATTTTGTATAGGTACAGGAAATACTGTGTGACCCCAGCTCAGAGAGCTTTGGTGCTTTCGGAAGAGTCTTTGCTGACAAACATGTAAGTTCCGTCGCCTCAACCAGGTTATTCCCGGAATTCACATATCCTCTGACCGCCAACTGGTACTCATTTCCAGACTTTGCAAGTCCTCTCAGAAGAAATACGCCCGCGTCTGTATTTCCCATCTCCTTGTATATCTTTTTAGTCACATCGTATACATATACACGGTATGTATCAACCCCTTCGCTCACATCCCATGTGAGCTGTATGGACGAGCTGCTATTTGGGACCGCCTGCAGACCACTTATCTGCCCGGCATCTGTGTCCGTTGCAATGGACGCCTTTCCTGTTCTCACCGCCGCATCTGCGGTCACACTGCCGCCACATGGACCTGCCAGCATGATAAATACCAGCGCCGCCGCAATAATCAATGATACATACCTCTTACTGTCGCTTTTCATAAGCTTTCCATAACCTTCTTTCAATTTCCCCTATTTTTGCCGTCAGCATCAACCTGTAGTTCTCTCTATATCAATGATACTGTCCACATTTCTGATCTTTGCTATGATCGTATTTAACTGCTCCTTGGACTTTATCGCAAATGATATGGTGATGGTTGCCTTTCCCTGCTTGCTGGTACGGCTGTTTATGCTGTTGACATTGATGTTCGCCTCGCTGAGTATCTTGGTGATATCGAAGAGGATTCCATTTCTGTCATCGGCATATATATTTATCTCTGTCATGTATGTGCCCTCTGCCACGGCATCGTCTTTCCACTCTGCCTCTATGACTCTGGCTCTGTCTGCCTCGCTCATACACAACACATTTACACAATCTGTTCTGTGGATGGACACACCTCGTCCTCTTGTGATGAATCCAACTATCTCATCCCCCGGAACCGGAGAACAACACTTTGAGAATCTGACAGCCACATCATCTATACCATTGACAATGATCCCTCCCTTGCCAACATGGTTTCCATGATTCTTCTTTACCGCAAATTCATCGAGTACTTCCTCGTTGGATGCAGTCTGCTGTCTGTGATCCTTGTTGTATTCATCTATAAGACGATTTACTATCTGTCCTTCCTTTATTCCACCGTGGCCAACAGCTGCGACAATGGAATCCCAATCCTGAAAATTATACTTCTTGTATATCTTCTCCTGATATTCCGGCTTTGAATACATGAAGTAATCAATGCCCTTGGACTTGCAGTAGCTGAGTATCAGTTCCTTACCACGGCTGATGTTCTCATCCTTGAACTGATGCTTGAACCACTGATTTATCTTGGTCTTTGCCTGAGTGCTCTTGACTATATTCAGCCAGTCACGGCTAGGACCTGTGGAGTTCTGGGAGGTTATTATCTCCACTCTGTCTCCATTGTTGAGCTTTGTATCTATAGGCACCTGACGTCCGTTTATTCTGGCACCCACCATCTTGTTGCCCACCGCTGTGTGGATGGCATATGCAAAATCTATCGGCGTTGAACCGCTGGGCAGATTCTTTACATCTCCGGCAGGGGTAAAACAATACACCTGCTCCGCAAAGAGGTCGAGATCCGTCTTGACAAAGCTCATGAACTCCTTGTTGTCATCGGTATCCCTCTGCCACTCAAGGATCTGACGGAGCCATGAGAGTTTCTCCTCCTCCTTCTGCATAACCGTACCGGTTATGTTCTCCTTGTATTTCCAGTGGGCTGCAATACCATACTCAGCTGTTCTGTGCATCTCGTATGTTCTTATCTGTATCTCGAACGGCTGTCCCTCAGGACCTATAAGTGTGGTGTGGAGTGACTGATACATGTTGGACTTTGGCATTGCTATATAGTCCTTGAAACGTCCAGGTATAGGCTTGTACATCTCATGTATGATACCGAGAGCCGAATAACAGTCACGCACCGTGTTTACCTTTATACGGACAGCAAATATATCATATATCTGATCCAGAGTCTTATTCTGGTTCTTCATCTTCTTGTAGATGCTGAAGAAATGCTTGACTCTTCCATCGATCTCCGCCTCAAGACCGGCGTTGTCTATGTGTTTCTTGACATCCGCAACCACCCTCTTGATGTACGCATCTCTCTCTGTCAGTTTTTCATCGATCTGAGCCTTGAGGTCATGGTATACCTCCGGCATGAGATACATCATCGACAGATCATCCAGCTCGACCTTTATCTTGCTGATACCAAGTCTGTGCGCTATAGGCGCATATATGTCCATGGTCTCCCTTGCCTTCTCGATCTGTTTCTCAGGGGACTGATACTGCAGCGTTCTCAGGTTGTGAAGCCTGTCTGCAAGCTTTATCAGGATAACTCGGATATCCTTCGCCATCGAGAGGAACATCTTACGCAGATTCTCCGCCTGAACCTCTATCTTATCTGTAGTCATCTTCAACTGTGTCAGCTTTGTTACGCCGTCCACGAGAAACGCAACCTCCTCAGAGAATTCAGACGCTATCTCCTCAGATGTCATCACCGTATCCTCCACAACATCATGAAGTATTCCGGCAACTATCGTCTCCTTATCAAGCTCCAGCTCTGCCAGTATGATCGCCACGTTGAGCGGATGCATTATATATGGTTCCCCTGACTTTCTGAGCTGTCCCTTGTGGGCTGCATCGGCAACCTTGTATGCCTTCTCGATCATGGTTATATCAGCAGACGGGTGATATGTGAGGATCCTTGTTATAAGTTCCTTGTACAGTTCCTCCGGTGGAGTGAAGTCCGCAGGAGTGGAGAGGTCTATCTCTCTCTTGGCGCGCGCCTGCTTATTATTCTGTTCGTCTATCTTCATCAACTGATTCTGAGGAACCGCCTTTCCTGCGGCAAGCGCCTTCTCTATAGCTGCTATCCCTTCCTTTGTGGCCTGCTCTGTTGTCATCACCCCGACTTCAGCCGCCTTCTTAGTCTCTTCAGCTACTATATTGTCCTGTGTCTTATCCAATATCTCACTCATACGATCACCACGCTTTCCTGTTATTTGCTATTCTGTCCTGATCATTCTCCCTCAAATTTCACAACTGAATCCACATCATACTTGGACAGCCTCTCTCTGCCCTTCAGATCTGTGAGTTCTATCAAGAACACCATCTTCACAACGATACCGCCAAGGCTCTCTATGAGCTTTGCTGCTGCCTCAATGGTTCCGCCTGTCGCGATAAGATCATCCACGAGCACAACCTTCTCACCTGGCTTTATAGAATCCTTATGGATCTCTATGGTAGCCTGTCCATATTCAAGATCATATGACATCTCAACTGTCTCTCTCGGAAGTTTTCCCTTCTTTCTCACAAGGACAAGACCCTTGCCATTCTTATATGCAAGCGGTGCGCCAAATATAAATCCTCTAGACTCTGCTCCCGCTATGACATCATAATCAACACCTTCAAGCAGCTTGTCCATCTCGTCGATGGCAAGTTTCATACCCTCCGGATCCTCTGTGACACTTGTCACATCTCTGAATATTATTCCCGGCTTTGGGAAATCTGGAATACTCTTAATATACTTTTCTACCTCGCTCATCTTATCCTCCTGTTTAAGACATCATCACACATCAGATCTGTCATATCTCTCCAGCTTTATCTGTACATTTTTATCTCCACGGTATTCATTTATCTCAGGATAATATACCATATCAATATACACATTATTCAGCTGACCATTTAACATTTTAGCACATTCATCCTCACCAAACCACTGTTTTATATTATTAACAAACTCATCCGGCTCAAAATATATCGCCTTCATTGATCTGCCGTCTCCAATATCCAACATCAGCCTGAGAACATTCCTGTTTTTTCCAAATATTGTGGCACCAAGGACCGACACATTTGCCTGTCCGAACAATGCCTTCCTGTTGCCTTTGCCATATGGTTCCAGCAGATAGAGCTGTTCCGTCAGCCTTATGCTGTTGTTTGCCAAATACGACAGAGGCATACCTACATCTATCCTCACGCGCGGTGTTATATCATCATCCGTGAGTGTGCAGAGCTCATTGAGCGTGCGCCTGAGATTTTCGAGATTTCCCTTTTCTATAGAGAATCCAGCCGCCATGGCATGCCCGCCAAATTCTGTGAACATCTCCCTCACACGGTTAAGTTCCTCAAACATATTATAACCCTCTATGGATCTTCCAGAACCCTTGAGTATCCCTGGATGTTCACTGTCCGTGAACACCATTACAGGTCTGCTGTACGCCTCTTTGAGCCTGCTGGCTATTATACCGACAACACTCTCATGCACATTGGCGATATACGCCACTATCACCCTGTCAGCCAGGGTTGCAGTCTCACCAAACCGTCCATCTATGGTGGCATCCTCCAGCATAGCCGTTATGGACCTCACTCCTTTTTCCGTCATCTCTTTTCTTTCATTGTTTGTCTGAATGAGCAATGCCGCCCTGATCTCAGACTTTGCCATGCTCCTCTCCAGAAGAAAATCCAGGCTTGTCTTTGCATCACCAAGCCTTCCGGCTGCATTGATGCACGGTCCGATAAGGAATCCCAGATCGTAAGTCGTTATCTTCTTTTCATTTCGTCCGCTGAGCCTCATAAGAGCATTCAACCCCGGATTACTGCTGTTTTTCAGGCTTTCAAGAGCATATTTTACAAATACCCTGTTCTCATCTATGAGATCCATCATATCACAGTTGGTAGCAAGCCCCAGCACCTCAAAGAACTCTTCGATCTCCCTCTCATCTATACCGCACATTCTATACAGATACTGGATGAATTTGCAGGCAACGCCCGCACCACAAAGCCCTTTGAACGGATATTTGCAGTCTACCCTCTGGTTGTCTATAACAGCATCGGCAGGAGGCAGAACGTATGTCTTGGAGCCATCATCAGCCTCACGGAAAGGAACCTGGTGGTGATCAGTGACTATGACCGTCATTCCAAGGGACTTGGCATACTTCACCTGATCATACGCTGCAATACCATTGTCACATGTTATTATCGTGTCAACGCCATCTGCATTTGCCGCATCTATCAGCCTGTTTTTTATGCCGTAGCCATCGTGAACCCTGTGGGGGATGTCATAATCCACCACCTTACACTGCTGAGGCTCAGCCCCATGTACAGCCGCCCATACCTTACGCATACCGAGAAGGAGTATGTAGTTCGATGTCACCCCATCCACATCATAATCAGATATAATGCGTATCCTGCGGTTCTTCTTAAGTTTGTCCAGCACTATGTCACAACCCTCCGGCAGATCCTTCATAAGCGCGGGATCGTGCAAAAGCTCCGCTCCGCCGTTCAGGTACATATTGATATTGTCATCGCCATATATTCCCCTGTTTGTTATAACTCTGGCTACCACGGGATCTATGCCAAATTTTCTGCCTATCTCGGTAAAATCAGCTCTCTTGCACATTATTGACCATCTCGGTTTCATAACGTACCTGTCTATTATCTGCTGTTCCTCCGGTGTCCTTGTCATTTCGTATTCCTCACGTTCCATATTTCTTAGAACATTCTATCAAACCAGCGCCGCTATTACAACTTTATGCCATTTTGACTGTAAATGCATCCATTTTGACTGTTATTTGCGTTGAATATTTTTGTGAAAATGTTATAATAGTCTTAGTATTTTGATATTGCTTTTGTGCAATATGCACTTATCAATTGACATATCGCCACACCGATCATGTCTTAAAGAAGGAGGAGATAATTTTATGGCAAACAGATTTGTACTCAATGAAACCTCATACCACGGTTCCGGTGCAATCGCAGAGATAGCCACAGAGGCTCTTGGCAGAGGATTTGCTAAGGCTCTCGTGTGTTCAGACCCGGATCTCATCAAATTCGGCGTGACAAAGAAAGTTACAGACGTTCTGGACGGTGCAGGTCTCGCATACGAGATCTACTCTAACATCAAGCCAAACCCAACAATAGAGAATGTTCAGCAGGGAGTGGAGGCTTTCAAAGCTGCCGGTGCTGATTACATCATCGCTATAGGTGGTGGTTCTTCCATGGACACAGCCAAGGGTATCGGCATTGTTATCGCCAATCCGGATTTTGCAGATATCAGAAGTCTTGAGGGCGTTGCTCCAACAAAGAACAAATCCATTCCTATATTTGCAGTTCCAACAACAGCAGGAACCGCAGCTGAGGTAACTATCAACTACGTCATAACCGATGTTGAGAAGAACCGTAAGATGGTTTGTGTTGACCCTAAGGATATTCCTGTTGTGGCATTTGTTGACCCTGATATGATGAGTTCAATGCCAAGGGGACTCACAGCAGCCACAGGTATGGATGCACTGACGCACGCCATCGAGGGCTACATCACAGCCGCTGCATGGGAACTGTCAGACATGTTCCATCTCAAGGCAATCGAGATAATCAGCCGTTCTCTCCGCGGAGCAGTTGAGGGTACTCCTGAAGGTCGCGCCGACATGGCTCTTGGACAGTATGTCGCAGGCATGGGATTCTCAAATGTCGGTCTTGGAATAGTTCATTCAATGGCTCATCCGCTCGGAGCTCTCTATGACACACCTCACGGTGTTGCAAATGCGATCATCCTTCCTACTGTCATGGAATACAACGCCGATGCCACCGGTGAGAAATACCGTGAAATAGCGCGAGCTATGGGCGTACAGGGCGTGGACAACATGTCTCAGGAAGAATACAGAAAAGCCGCTGTTGACGCGGTTCGTCAGCTGTCCATAGACGTAGGCATTCCTGCCGATCTCAAGGACATTGTAAAGCCAGAGGACATTCCTTTCCTGGCACAGTCAGCCTACGATGACGCTTGTCGTCCGGGCAATCCAAAAGAGACTAGCGTGGAGGATATCACCAAACTCTACGAGTCATTGATCTAACTGACCCATTAGATCAAAGCGTGGCAGTCCTTTGCCAGGACTTTCACGTTATATATGGGACTTCACCAGTCCCCTTAAAACCCTAAAAACTAACTTAAAGAACTCCTGGTGCAGAGACTACTCTCCGCACAAGGAGTTCTTTATATATATTTATATATCATATCCTTCCCATTCAGGCTTTCAAAAGATATTGTACAAGTTCATTTAGATCCTTGAGTATGATCTCCGTTTTTTTGCGCATCTCATCATCCGGCTGAACAAGATCAGGTATCATTGCCACCTTCATCCCTGCGGAATATGCAGCCCTGACTCCATTGTAAGAATCCTCCACCGCATATGTCATATGAGGGTCAACATAAAGCTCCTCACATGCTCTGAGAAAAATGTCAGGTGCCGGCTTACTTCTCGTCACCATATCGCCACAGATCAACTTGTCAAAGTAATCTATAACTCCCAGATTCGTAAGTTCCATGGTGACGACCTCTTTTCTGGTGGATGTCGCAAGAGCACGGGGGATATTGTTGTCCTTCAGCATCCTGAGAATATTCTTAGCTCCAGGTTTCAACAGAAGTTCCCCTTCCGCAGCCGAGCGATGAAACTCCGCCGCCATTTCAGACTTAAGCTCCTCATATCTTGCCTCATCGCCATATATGCCATCATACATCTGTACAAACAGTTTCTTTGCAGCCTCCCTGTTGAGTCCAAGGGCTGCCACACAGAACTTCTCTATATCCTCTATGCCATATTTGTCTGCTATTTTCTGCCAGCTGCGAACCACAAGCTGTTCTGAATCCAGGATAACTCCATCCATATCAAATACAACAGCAGCAATCATCATTATTTCCTCCTTCTGTCTGTCCATACATGATAAAACAACAAAGCTCCCACAACATGTCAGTCATGGGAGCCTTATCTCTTTATCTTTCAGATTATTCCTCTAATCCTTCTTTTTTTGCTTTGCCAAGCTTTGTCTTCATCGTGTACCAGAGTGGTCCTGTGATACATACTGAAGAGTAAGCACCGATGATCACACCAGCCATAAGAGTGAGTGCGAACTCCTTGATGGATGCCACACCCATGATGTACAGAACAAATATTGTCACAAATGTTGTGAGTGATGTGTATATTGTTCTGCTGAATGTCTGGTTGATACTCAAGTTTACTATATCCTTATATGAGGTCTTCTTAGGTCTCATAACTGCTATGTTCTCTCTTATACGGTCGAATATGATGATCGTCGCGTTGATAGAGTAACCAACTATGGTAAGAAGACATGCAATACATGTGTTACCGACTGTAAGTCTCAGTATAATGTACAGACAGAATACCATTGCTACATCATGGAGAAGTGCGATAACTGCACTTGCACCAAACTTAACATCATGAAATCTGACAGCAATATATATAAGCATGAGGATAGCTGCAAGGATGACTGAGAATATAGCGTTCTTGGACATCTCGCTGCTGACCGATCCACTTATTACATTTGCCTCCTTGACATCTGCGCCAAGCTTGTCTGTGAGCGCTGCTCTTACCTTGGACATCTGTGAATCATCTGTACCGTCGTCAGAAAGCTCAGGCATCTTGAACACGATCTCATTTGTACCTGATACAGTCTGAACTGATATGCCTGCCTCGCCGATTCCGGCAGCATCAGCAATGACAGGAACTATGTCTGACTCGGCCTCACTGAGTGTGTACTCTTTGTCAAAACCTACTGTAAGGCTTGTACCACCAGCAAACTCAACACTGAAGTTCAGTGGTGAACCCTTTGACTTGTTAAATACCGGCATCATGCAGAAACATACTATGATGACCAGAAGTGATCCGATCATACAGAACTTTCCTGCCTTCACGAAGTTTGTCTTCTTTGGCTCCTTTGCAACACCGAAATACTTGGCATCTGTAACACCAAGGTTTACGAATGCTGTGAGCAATGACTGGCTGACTGCCAGGGCTGTAAATACCGAGAGAACAACACCGATTGCCAGTGTGATTGCAAATCCCTTGATAGTACCGGTTCCAAATATTCCAAGCACAAGAGCTGCGATAAGTGTTGTGACGTTACCATCTATGATGGCAGACAGAGCATTGTGGAAACCACCCTTTACCGCCTGCTTTACAGACTTGCCGTCCGCCAGCTCCTCTTTTATACGCGTGAATATGATTACGTTGGCATCAACCGCCATACCTACTGACAGGATAACACCGGCTATACCAGGAAGTGTCAGTGTTACGTTGAACAGATTGATGACAAGCAGATCGAGTATTGTGTAGAATGCCAGGGCAAATGATGCCACAAGACCTGGGATCCTGAATACTATGATCATGATAAGGAATACAAGTGCAATACCTATTGCACCTGCCTTAAGGCTTGTGCTGATGGCATCTGAACCAAGAGTAGCACCTACTATGTTAGAACGAACCTGCTTAAGTGTAAGAGGGAGTGCTCCGATACGGATAGTTGTCGCAAGTGACTCAGCCTCCTCATATGATGAGATCTTGTTGATCTCTGCATTTCCGCCTGTGATGGCAGCCTGTACAGTTGGAGCACTTACAACCTTGCCATCATATATGATATATACTATTTTTCCTATATTTGCTGCTGTTACATCAGCGAACTTCTGAGCGCCTTCATCTGTAAATGCAAGCTGTACCACATTATCATTTCCATTGCTGGAATCAATTCCGGCTGTGGCATTCTTGATATCATCTCCTGTGAGCGCTGCCTCATACTCCTGTCCCTGTGACCACTTTGTGTAGTTGTCAGGATCAAGGAACTCGAGTTTTCCTTCGATATTAAGAGCCTCAAGTATCTCATCTGCGTTGGTAACTCCAGGAATCTCAGCAGTGATCTTATTGTCTCCGTCCTCATATACTGAGTACTCGTTGGTATATGCCTCAACTCTCTGTTCGATCTTAAACTTGGTATCTTCAAGATCTTTGTCACTGTAATCATCTTCCTGAATCTCGTAAGTTACACTCAGACCACCCTTAAGGTCGAGTCCGAGCTTGATGTACTCAACTTTACCTCTGTCTGCCACACCGAATATTGCTGTATATATTGCAACACCCAGAACAAGCAGGAAGGCAATGATGACGAGCACAGCATTTCTCTTTGTCTTCTTCATCGTCTTCTCCTTTTACCCTTTTTATTCCTCTTCTTCCTCATCTGCCATAGCAGCCTTGAGCATGATGGCACACTCTATACGTTTTTTCTGAAGTTCACAACCTATGTCGTATGCATCAAGTATGTTGCCATGGAACTTATATGAGTTGGCTGCGCATCCACCACTGCAGTAGAATCTTGCAAAGCAATCTTTGCATTTATCCTTTGCGTATACATTACACAGCTTGAATTCATTGACTATGTCCTGATTCTTGATTCCGTCAAATACATTGCCTATGCAGAAATCATCCTCACCGACAAACTGATGACATGGGTACAGGTCTCCCCAAGGGGTAACTGCCATGTACTCTGTACCTGAACCGCATCCTGAAAGTCTCTTTGCGACACATGGTCCACCCTCAAGATCTATCATGAAGTGGAAGAAATTGAAACCTCTTCCCTCCTTGTGTCTCTTGATCATCTCCTTGGCGAGGATATCGTACTGCTCAAGCAATACAGGGATATCTTCTTCCTGGATAGCGTAAGGCTCGTCCGGCAATGATACGACCGGTTCCACCGAGATCTGGTCAAATCCCAGATCCGCCATATGCAGAACATCATTTGAAAAGTCCAGATTATTGTGAGTGTAAGTACCTCTCACATAATAACTCTTTCCTGCTCTCTTCTTGGCAAATTCCTGGAACTTTGACAGTATAACATCATAGCTGCCCTTGCCATTTCTTGTAGGACGCATATAATCGTGGATCTCTTTTCTTCCATCTATACTGAGCACCACATTCGCCATCTCTCTGTTGGCAAATTCCATTATCTCGTCATTCAGAAGTACGCCGTTGGTCGTGAGTGTGAATCGGAACTTCTTGTCATATTTCTCCTCAAGACTTCTTCCGTATTCAACGGTCTTCTTAACCACATCCCAGTTCATGAGAGGCTCTCCGCCAAAGAAATCGACTTCAAGATTCCTTCTGAATCCGGAATTGGCTACCAGGAAATCCAGAGATTTCTTTGCCACCTCAAGTGACATAAGCGCTCTGTCTCCTTTATATTCTCCCTCTCCTGCAAAACAATATCTGCACGCAAGGTTACAGTCATGGGCAATGTGCAGGCACAGTGCCTTTACAACTGTCTTTCTCTTCTTAAAATCTATAATATAATCTTTGTACACATCATCTGTAAATAATGTCCCGTCCTCCACAAGCTGGGCGACCTCATCATATGCCTCTGAGACATCGGCGCTGTCATACTGTGACAGTGTTTCTATTATCTGCTCTTTATCATTCTCTTCATATAAAGAAATAATATCATAGACAAGATCGTCTACGACATGTACAGAACCACTACAGACATCAAGCACTATATTATATCCATTGTTCTTGTACTGATGAACCATAATTCTCCTTCAAAAATACCACACACGGTATCCTTATACACGCACTAAAGAGGACTGTCATAATATACGACGGTCCCCTTTAGCTGATCAAATACAAACTGTTACAAATTACTTGTTGTTAACATTCTCACAGCTCTGATTACCAACTGTGCATGATGTCTTACAAGCTGACTGGCATGATGTCTGGCACTCGCCACATCCACCCTTGACCATTGTATTCTTCATAGTCTTATTTGTGAGTGTCTTAATTCTCTTCATTCTGGATACACCTCTCTTTTTATGTCATATACCGCGATTATAACATAAAGATATATAAAGTAAAAGAGTTTTTTCATGCCAGCATGGCACCCAGCATGCCACCGGCAACGCACATTATACACTTGGTTACTCGTGGCACTGTGGCTCCATCTCCTGCACCTCCCGTCACTGCCGACAGTGTTACGGCTATCAATATGTACATAAGTCCGAATACAGCTCCCCACACAAATTTCCTCTCCTGAACCTTTTTTCCCGTGATAAATCCTCCAAGAAATGTCGCCAGTATGTACACCGCAGTTATCAATCCGTTCAGTACAGTATCACTCATCCCAATCTTATACACCGCAACCGCGATGACAAACAACAAAATAATAGTGATAAGATAGGCTGCTATAAGTCCTTTCAGCACCCCCAGCATTTTCTGTCCTGCCACTAAAAAACCACCTTATATTTCCTCAATATATAAATATGTTGCCAGCCAACGATTTATTTGTACAAATATAAAAACGGTCAAACCTTTTCAGGTTTGACCGTCTGCAATCTCTTATATTTTTATTAGAACAGACTACATATATCTTTGATATCGTAGAATGTCTGATCCGCATGCTGCTCTGTGATGTCGTTTGGTTTTATGAGATCTACCACCATCACCGTATACAGTCCCGCTGTGTCCGCCGATATAACTCCGTTTACGGAATCCTCGACAGCTACAGCCTCCTCCGGTGATACCCCGAGCTTTTCACACGCTCTTATGTATATATCAGGATTCGGTTTTCCCTTGACTATCTCATCACCGCAGATCATCTCTTCAAAAAAATCAAGAATACCAACATGCGAAAGCCTCTGCACGGCTCGTTCTCTGCCTGTGGATGTGGCAAGTGCGATCCTGATGCCCCTGCTCTGCAGGAACCCCAGCGTCTCTGCCACATGCCTTTTTATCTCGACTCCATGTTCCGCAACATATTCATCAAACAGATCCATCGTCCTCTGCCGAAATGGAAGATACTCAAAATCCTCGCCCATTATATCCTTGAATACGCGGGCATTTGTAGTCTTGTTGCCCCCGGCAACCCGGTCGCACACATGCTCCATCTCGTCCTCCGGAATGCCTATGCTCATGCCGTTCTTCTTCCAGCATAACCGATATATCTTCTCCGTATCGACTAGCACTCCATCCATATCAAACACTACCGCTTTATACATTCGCCGTCTCCTGACATCTTATTTATGCTGCATTTTTCTTTTTTCTCTTTTTGCCTGCTATTATCACAAATATCAGCAGTGCAACGAGAAGTATTGCTGTGATTATTATCAGTATCAATGCAACCGGTGATAATCTCTCACTGAGCTTGAACGTGAATACTGCCCCTGTCTTTTCATCCACTGTGGATGAGATATTTCCAGCCTTATCTGTAGCTGTTACTTCTATTGTATATGTGTCGTATTCCTCGACATGCATCTTATACTGATTATTGCTCTTGTACTGTGCCGGATCTATGGTATTGCCATTTATAACTATTGATGTGATCTCGTCTTCCTCATTCTCAAGTCCTATGGTCATATCAAATGGTTCTCTGACAGTCTCCCCATCCTCGACTCCGGTTATTATTATTCTAGGTGCTGTACCATCGTATGTAAATTCAAACTCCTGACTTGTCTTATGTCCAACCTCATCAGTTGCACTAAGAGTTATCTTGTGATATCCATCGGACATATCCGAGAAGTCTATAAAGTCCACTCCGTCCATCTTAACATCAACATCAAATACTGAGGTATCGTTTACATTCCAGAGCGCCTCGTATCCTGAATTCAAAATATCTGCAAAATCGTCCGCATTTAAAAGCAGGCTGCCATCCGCATCCGCTGTGGATTTTGCCATAAAGCTGAGAAGTTTTTCGGTGGATTCAACTGTCGGTGCTGTGTTGTCCACAGTGAACACGATATTGTAATCCTCTGCCTTGTTTCCCAGTTCGTCCTGTGCGGTTACCGATACATCGTACACTCCATCCTCTTCAAATCTCTGACTTCCTGTACTTACAGTAGATGAATTACTGTAGTTTGCAAAACTTGATGATGAGATATCCTTGCCGTCCTTCTTTACTGTTATCTTGACATTGTTCGTTCTAAAGAAAGTCTCCTCAACTGAAAGCGTCATATCAACATAGTTTGGATCGAGCATATCAGTACTTCCCACTGCATCATAGCTCTTTACAGTCTTGCTGTTCTTGTCAGCCACGCTCATCTTTATAACCGGTGCCTTTGAGTCTATCTTAAATGTCTTCGTTGCACTTGCAGCGACATTTCCAGCTAGATCCCTAGCATTTACTGTGATGGTGTACTCACCGTCATCTGTAAAGTTGTATGACGCCGTGTGAGGATTGCCACCTGAGAAACTTCCGGTCGTAAGCTCTGCCATGTTGGATGCTCCGGTTCCGTCTGTTTTCTTTGTTATTGAAACTCTTATATCTGATGCTCCAAGACTTCTGCCCTCATAGTCAAAAGAGAATGCCTCATCCACACTGATCGTAGCTGTCGCTGAAGTTGTCTGTCTGTCTCCCACTCCACTTATCGAGATCACCGGAGCCGTCTTATCGATCCTGAACTTAGCTGTCTTTACATCTGATCTGTTTCCGGCCTTATCCTCTGCTGACACGGTAACTGTGTAGTCCCCCTCATCTGCAAATGTATAATTCTTACTGAAATCTGTGCCATTCCACGTACCCTTCTCAAGATCCGCGTCGTATGCCTTGTTGCCATTTGCATCTGTTCTCACAACATGAACTGTATATTTTGAACCCTTCATATTGTCTGTGAGAGTTACAGGAAGTGTCACATTTCCTGTATTTAAAAGAGCTACCTCTCCGAGCTGAACAACCGGCTTTGTCCTGTCGATCACAAACTTTGTTCCAACTGTTGATACATTTCCGGCAGCATCTGTCACCTTTATTGTGAGGTTATATTCTCCCTGTCTGGTGTAGCTTGCGCCATATACATATTCGTTGAACTCAAATCTGGTGTTCTGCTCCTGTATAGTTCCATTTGCATCTGTTATCGTCAGTGTATGCCTTCTGTTGAACTGTTCACCGATATTGACATCGAATGCTACTTCACCCTTGTAATATCCACCGTTAGTTTTTTCCGGCTTTGGCGATATTGAGATGGATGGCTTTGTATTATCTATGTAATATCTGTTGCTTGCAAGTCCATCTGCATCTACCACTGCATTTCCAGCCTTATCCTTACCGCTCACCTCAACTCTGTACACAGCTGCCTTGCCGCCTACCTGTCTGAGATTTACGGATGCCCTGACTACCTCATTACTTACCCTGTCAAATGTGGCTGTCTTTGTTCCATTTGTGCCATCATATGTCCTGTAATATATTGTAGCTGTGACATCGTCGCCATTTATTCCATATGAATCGTGTACTGTTATATCTATGGTCTGACTCTTATTGTCTGTGACCGATGGATCAGTCTTAAGCTCATCATACTCTGCCTGTGGCTTTTCTCTGTCTATGATAAAGCTTACCATCTTTACAACACTTCTGTTGCCAGCAGCATCCAGTGCGTAAACTCCGAGGCTGTAACGTCCATCTTCCTTGAACACATATGATGTGGTCGTACCCTTAAGTCTCAAATTCACATCATATTCCTCTCGGTCTATCTTTCCATCATTGTATGTACACTCTGTCCTGGTTCCCTCTATAACCAATGTCTTTACATACTCGTTATCCTTTGCTGTCCACTTGAGGGTTACATTGCTGTTGTTGTACGCTGTCACTTTATCCACAGCCACCGTAGGATTTGACGTATCATATATAAGTGAATACTTTGCTGTCTTTGTCTCGTCCGTTCCATGATTATGTGCAGTAAGCTTGAACACATAATTTCCAAGTGCACTAGCCTTGCTGGCGGATATCACATATGTAAATGTTATTGTATTTAATTCTCCTGCTGCTGTTGTTATCTTGCAGTCAGGTGTGGCTTTGATATCTGCATCATTAAGTGTGATGTCAAGATCATCAGCAGTCAGGCTGTAGCCCTTTGCAGTACCTGTGACAACTACTCTGTCCGCTGATATATAGGAACCGCTCTTTATATCGTCTCCGTCTGCAACCGCACTGATCTCAGCTGTAACCTCTGATCTATTCACAAATACAGGCTGTTTTACAGTCTGCTTATTTCCAGCATGATCGTACACTTCAACTTCAAGGTTGTATCTTCCACTCTGTGTCTTGCTGTCAATGCTTACATGAGCCTTACCATCACCGTCAATGACAACATTAAGGTTCTGATCTCTGCCCTCTTTGCCTACTCTAACAAGCTTTGCTGTTGCCGTTCTCTCATCAACACCTGATTTGCCTGCGTCATCCCACGTTATATTCATGCACTGTTTTGTGGTTGAGAATGGATAATACTTTTCCTTGCCAACACTTATCTGTGCATAGTCTGATGTCATGTTCAAAGTTGGTGCTGTGTTATCTATGTACACATCAAGGGATTTTGTACCCTCTTTTCCCACATAGTTCTTTGCCTTGAACGTCAGCGTGTACTGACCATCGGCAAGCTCGATCTTATCTGCAGAACCATCTGCTTTTCCAGTTCCAACAATGCTTAATCCTGTTGTATTTCTGAAGTCAAACAGATCCTTTTCAATAACAATATTTCCTGAGGACGGACTTCCTGAACCAGGCTTTCCTGTATATGAGTAATATATACTGTCTATGTATGAATAATCATCACTCACATCCAGTCCCAGTGTCATGGACTGTGCCCACTTATTCGATGACTCCTCTAGATATGCATCATATCCCTTTCCTCTGATAAGCTCTACATCATTGATCTCGATCACTGGTTTCTGATCGCTGACGAACAAAATATTTCCATCTAAGTCTGTGGAATATGTTCTATTGCCAAACTCATCCTCCACACAGATAGCCACTGTATGAAGGGTTCTTTTATCCTTATCCAATGCACTTGCAGGAATCTCGAATTCCACTGTATCGCCAGTGATATTCTTTGTTATCTCAGCTGATTCTTTGTCACCTGCAATAAACTTGTAACAAAGTTTCGCTCCCACATTTACTGCTGTATCGCCCTCTCCTGCTGTGGATCTTGCGACATTCACTGTAACCTTAACTGTATTTGCAGACACAAGGAATGTGAGGTCGTTTACCGTCTTCTTAACAGCTGTCGTTGTTACCTTTGTTATAGAAGGAATACCATTCAGCTTTTTGATGATCAGCGGCTGTGATAATTCACTGGCATTTCCAGCTTTATCATATGCCTTAAATGTATACTTTCCTGATGCATCCGGTACGCTGAATATGTATTTACCATCTGTTTTTTCGATCTCAGTCTCTTCCGTGTCGCCATTTTTGATCCAGACTACCTTGTCTATTCCTGTGGCATTTTCATCATCGGTATCCTTCGCCTCTATCTCAAACTTTGGAGTTACCGCTGCCTCGCCTTCCTTGACAAGATCAAGTATATAATATCCATCTTTCTCTATGAGTCTGTCATTTCCTGCCACCAGATCAAACGCACTGCCGATCTCCGGCTGCTTATCATCATAGGACACCCTGAGTGTTCCTATCAGCTGATATCCCTGCAGCTCATCTTTATCATTATATGTCGGATAATAAAATGCATATTTGAGGCTCTTATCCTTATTGGCAAGTTCCTCCTCAGCACCTATCTTGTTATATTTTGTTACATCCGTAGGTGTTCCCAGTATCTCTGAAGGCTCCCCTGTATACTCTTTATACATTACCTTGGCAAGATCTATACCATCCACCTTATCACTCTTAAGCTTAAATTTTGTAAGAGCAGAAAATCCGGAAACCACATTTTCATCATCGCCCTTTAACAGCTCTGTGATATCTATGGTCTTTATTTCTTCCTCTGCAAACAGATGGACATGAGAGTCTATCGCCACCAGAGTCAATACCATGACCACTGCCATCACCATCGCTATAAATCGATGAAGAAATGACTTATTGTGAAATACCCTTTCCATAATCCTTTCCTCCTATATACTCTCATCCGTGTGGACCACCACAACATTCTTGATCATCCTGAACCGTCCATGCTCGCGTTTCTCCGCCTGTACGGCTATACCTGTATCACCCGCCAGCACATCCGTGGCATCAAAATCATCACCTCTCAGAACATCTGTGGCTGCCTCGTCATCTTCTGATCTGAGTACGTCTGTAGCCTCCTCGTCATCTTCTGATCTGAGTACGTCTGTAGCCTCCTCGTCATCTTCTGATCTGAGTACGTCTGTCGTCTCCTCGTCATCCTCCGATCTGAGTACGTCTGTAGCCTCCTCGTCATCTTCTGATCTGAGTACATCTGTGGCTGCCTCACTGTCGTCCTCTCTGAGTACATCTGTAGCTGCCTCACTGTCGTCCTCTCTGAGTACATCTGTGGCCGCCTCACTGTCATCATATTCTCTCAGGACATCCGTTGCCTCTTCCGGATCAGAATACATATCGCTTGTCAGCTCCTGCATATCCTCCTGAAGAATATCTGTTGCATCTTCGTGGATAGTCTTGAGATAATCTTCCCTTTTCTTTTTGTTTTTTACCTCCGCAACTGCCTTTTCATAATTGGCTCTTCCCTTTTCAGCCCGCTTACTGGATTCGGAGGACTGAACATCTCTGACAGATATCTTGGTGGTATGGTTCTTGATGGCGTCCTGTTTTGATACGCCCATACCCTGTACACTCTCATAACCCTTTTCACGGATCTCCTCTATCTTCTTTCGGGCTGTTGAACCTGTCACATCTCCGATAGCTTTAGGGATCTTCATTGCAAAAAATAATATTATTGCCGTTACGGCAAATATGACCGCAAGTGCAAGGCCGCCATATAGCATTATATTATAAACTGTTGCCATATCCTATTCCCCCTCTACTTGCCTGTCTTACTGCCTGTTCCGGAGACTATAGCCTCTATAACAGGTTTATGGATCAACGTGTTCCATTGTGGCTTTTTGCCATCTGCAAGCATCTGTATCCTGCTGCCGCTGTTATATACAGATATGACCGTATTCCTTGCGCTCTTGTCCCATGTGTCCGGAGCACTTCCATACAGACTGGTGTATCTGTTATACAGGTATGTGAGATGGCTTGTGTAGAGATCAGCCGAATAGTCGTCAACACCAAGCGCCTGTTCTGCACTCAGGTAGACATTTTCAGCAAGTTCATAGTTG
This sequence comes from Coprococcus sp., assembly GCA_050874325.1. Lineage (GTDB taxonomy): Bacteria > Bacillota > Clostridia > Lachnospirales > Lachnospiraceae > Coprococcus. The sequence goes on from JBNMKK010000001.1 coordinate 192,430, forward strand.
TTCTCATCTCCGCCGATATCTCCCATACTCACATATATCTCAGCCTTTTTCCTGGAATACTCTGCATATGCATTCTTTGCCTTATCTGTGACAGCATCCCCACTCATGTCTATTCCGGACAGATAAGCGTCAACACTGTTTATCGCCTCTCTGTAATATGCAACCTGTTCCACAGGATCGCTCTCTTTTTCAGCGAGATAAGTATAGACTGAACAAAGTATTGCGGAATACTGTCCGCTGTAATAATTCACGCCTCTCTCCTCCGGGAACTCCTTGGAAAGAACCGTTGCATTGTCATTAAGTTTCTCACTCGCCTCCTGCAGCAACTCTATCGTTCTGTTGGCAAGTTCCTCATCACTTGAAAGCTTATCCACATAGATCGTTGCTATATTGAGGTAATTGACATACTTGTATGTATTTGTGTCATCTATGTTGTCGCTATTGTACTGCTGGAAGTCAAATACCTCCTGCTTGCTGTCATTGAAATCCGCTGTTTTATTTATCTTGTTGTCACATATAGCCTCATAATACTTTGCCTGCTGTACATCATTTGCAAAGTTCTCTGTATCCGCAACCATATTAAAGTACTTTCTCGCAGCACTGTAATCCGGCACCTCATTGAAATACAGAAGGGCAATCTCGTATTTGACATCATCCTTTACTTTGTCAATGTTTCTCAGGGCAAATTTGATTCCCTTTTCTGCGGGTGTCTCTGTACCTGTTCCTGTCGCAGCATCCTCATCCGTGTAATAGTAGGCATATGTGTCCATATATCCTATATATGCCTCCGATGCTGTAGGGTCGATATCAACCGCCGCTTTATAACATTCAAATGCCTTATTGTAGTCACTCGAATCAACTGCATCCTCGGCCTCTGCTATCTTGTTGTTGTAGTCCTGCTCCTTGAGCTGACCCTTCTTTATACCGCCAAATATCGCACAGCATCCGGACAGTATGGAAAGTCCGGCCATGGTTGCAAATACGGCAACTTTTTTCTTGGCCTTCGCTCTAAACTCATCGTCAAGTTCATTGTAATGGTCAAGCGCATACAAGAGTTCCGAACATGACTGGTATCTGTCCTCCGGGCTAGGCTGACAGCACTTTATTATTATCTGTTCAAATCCAGACGAAAGCGTCGGATTCCATTGTCTGATAGGCTTTATCTCGTACGGTGGCTCACATGGATTCTTTCCGGTCACAAGATGATACAGTGTGGCACCCAGATTATATATATCCGTTCTCGCATCCGTGTTGTATATTCCTCGTCCCTGTGAATCTCCAAACTGCTCCGGAGCTGCATATCCTCTGGTTCCAAGCGCTGTGGTATCCGCATTGTTTTCCACGATATATTCCTTGGCAGTACCGAAATCTATAAGCTTTACCGAACCGTCCGGTTTAAGCATTACATTTGACGGTTTCATATCTCTATATATTATAGGCGGATCCATTGAGTGCAGATAATCCAGTGCGCTGGCGAGCGCCCTTCCCCACTCTATGACCTTGCTCTGATCCTGTGCTCCCTCTGCCTTGAGAACATCGCTGAGCGGTTTACCCTCGACAAAATCCATTACTACATAGATCGTACCATTTTCGTTTATGATATCGACAATACGCGGAAGAACCGGATGATCGACATCCTTGAGGATATTTGCCTCCCTCTCAAGGCCTTTCAAAAGGGTTGCCGTACTCTTCGATCCATCGTTCTTGATCTCTTTGACAGCCCACTGCTTATTAAGTCGGTTATCCATAGCGAGATAGACTATCGACATTCCGCCTTGGCCGACTTTTTTTAGTATTTCGTATTTTCCATCTAATACTGTTCCTAATTCTGTCATCTTATCTCCCCATTACTCCGTTTTAATAAGAACAACTGTTATGTTATCTGTTTCCTTTCTGTACTTTACAAGTTCTGTAAGGAATTTACACCCATTCTCCATCTCAGCCTCTGTGCTGCATGCGGCAGGGCCGATCTTGCTCATCATCTCCTCGTTGGATATCTTATGTCTGAATCCATCCGAACAGATCATATATGTTGCACCCGGCAAAATATCTCCCGCTATGAAATCAGGCTCGACTACAGGAGACGCTCCTATACACTGCAGAAGCACACTTCGTCTGCTGTCTGTCTCTGCCTGCTCAGGGGTAAGCCTTCCTGCAGCTATCTCTCTGGCAACCAGAGTCTGATCCGCTGTGAGCTGTCTTGTCTCTGAACTCATCTCATATACACGGCTGTCTCCAACATGTACTATGTAATATCTTCCCCTGTACATAAGTATCGCTGATATAGTGGTTCCGAGCATTATTCCATTCTGCTCACCAAACGCTTTTATCTTTTCATTCATCTCCACAGCGAGGTGCAGCCATTGATATTTCAATGCACCCTCACTGAAACTGCCATTCTCTATCATCTCGGCGAATTGACTGTCAAACCAGTCACAGAACGCATATATTACTTCTTTGCTGGCAACTTCGCCCTTTGCCAGACCTCCCATGCCATCACATACTAGTGAGAACAGAGCTTGTCCGTCAGGGGTGTCTGCAATCTTTATCGCCAAAGAATCCTGATTTGTTTTTTTCTTGATCCCCACATCTGTATTGTATACTGCACTAAACCCCATCACATTACTCCTCCCGTAATATATCTTTTAACCGTGGTGACAAGATTATCTTATATGATAAACAAATTCCTCATTGCCCAATATCACAAATGCGTTATTGGTAAGGAATCTTTCCTCTCCATCGTTCAACCTGTCTCCATTTATGTATGTTCCATTTGTTGAATGGTTGTCTCTGATAAAACATACACCATTTCTCTTCGTGATCACACAGTGTACTCTGCTTATTGCAGAATTGTCTGATACCACGTAATCAACATCTGAAACCTTATGTCCTATCTTAAATTCTGCCTTGTCCAGATCGATCCTCTCACCAGTCCTTGTGCGGACGAAATATGGTGCCGGTCCTTCTGGTGACGGCATTCCAGCAGGTGCTGCCGGCGGTACTGGCATCTCTCCAAACGGATTTCCCATTGGCGGCATCTGCGGCATCGGTGGTATTGGCGGTACCAGTGCCTCGTCAAATGGATTCTCGCTCTTTGGCTGTTCTGCCATAGGCTCGACTGTTTCCGCGTTATCCGGCTGCTCCGCCGCATTCTCGGCTGTCTCTATGTTATCCGGCTGCTCCGTCACATTCTTGGCTGCCTCTTCATTATCTGACTGCTCTGCCACGTCATCAGCTATCTCTATTGGCGGTACTGGTGCTCCTCCAAATGGATTTCCCATTGGCGGTACCGGTGCTCCTCCGAATGGATTTCCCATTGGTGGTACCGGTGCTCCTCCGAATGGATTTCCCATTGGTGGCATCTGTGGCATCGGAGGTATTGGTGCCTCGTTATTGTCTGGCTGCTCTGCCGCTTTCTCAACGATCTCTTCTTTCTCGGCAATCTCTTCTACCTCAGCATCCGCTTTTGGCGCTGCCATCGGCGGCACCTGCCCGTTCATCGGCATTCCGTTTGGTCCCATCGGCGGCATCTGCCCATTCATCGGCATTCCATTTGGTCCCATCGGCGGTACTGCTCCGTTCATCGGCATTCCGTTTGGTCCCATCGGCGGCATCTGCCCATTCATCGGCATTCCGTTTGGTCCCATCGGCGGCATCTGCCCGTTCATCGGCATTCCGTTTGGTCCCATCGGCGGCATCTGCCCGTTCATCGGCATTCCGTTTGGTCCCATCGGCGGCATCTGCCCATTCATCGGCATTCCATTTGGTCCCATCGGCGGTACTGCTCCGTTCATTCTCGCATTATTTCTCATAACTCCAAGGCGGCTGACCTTAGGTGATGGAGCATCCGATCTCAGTATATGGCTGTTCCCTCTTGGCATATCCATATCATTCAATGATATATTCTTTCCTGGTTCAGGCACATCTGCCCCCATCTCCATCAAAAGATCCTTAACCCTGTTCTTCATATCTGAGCTTGAGAAGGTGCCTGGCATATTGACATAATTTATGAGCCTTGCTACATAATTATCTGCATCTGCCTCCGAATACCTCGCATCAACAATTATCGTCTTTATAAGACTTCTTACCTCGTTCATATCTGTGAATTCCTTGTCCACAGGCGCAACGATAAATTTCACATCATACGTCTCCGGAGATACGAATATGTGCTGTATCTCCTTTGCAACATAGCTTAGAGAAACCATTCCTTTTCCGAACGCCTCCAGACCTTCCAGCACATTGTAGATCACTGTAAGCATAACTCTTTTGCCCATATCGGTTCTAATTATCTCAGGAAGAGGTCTCATGCCCTCTATGGTATACTCAAATGTCCTTGCTCCGCCATTTTCCTGCATATCACATGGTATCATATGTGGAAACATTCCACTTCTGCTCATATCATATACTTTGGCATCAACGACATCATTGACATCCAGACTGTAGCTTGCTTTATATATATTCCCCATAGGGATCACAGTTATCTTCTCTCTCTTCATTTGATTTATTTACCCCCTTTAGTAAACACCAAAAGCAGGTATTGCTACCTGCTCCTTTCCCACTTCTGTGGGCAGTGTATATTAACTTAACTTGAATATAAAGTCCTCACCACCGATGCTTATCATTGCATCGTTTGTAAGTTTCATCTCTCCATTGTCATCGAGTCTCTGACCATTCAGATACGTTCCATTGGTCGTCTTATTATCCTTCAGATAACAGCCATCCTCCCTCTGGTAGATTATGATATGTACCTTGCTTATGGCTCCATTTCCACCTACATGATAATCAACGCCTCTGCCAGCCTTTCCTATCTTGAAGACAGCCTTGTTGACCATAACTCTCTCTCCGGTGTTGACTCTCACTATATATGGCATAGCCCTCGGAACTCCCTTTGGAACTGCAGCAGCGGTATCTGAATCGCTATCCCTTACAACGTTCATTCCGCCTGTGAGCTCCACTGTACTTCCAGTTCCCTTTTTCTCCTCAGCATCAGCCTTGGCTGTGACCGGATCCATATTGGTCTCAGGCTCCACCATCTCACCATTCATATACTGAGGGGCTATGATCTGTTCCGTTGGATTGTCGATCTTGTTTTCCTCCGCATCAACAACCGCTTTCTGTATTATCTTAGCTCTATTTATCTTGATATTCTTGATCACTGGCGGATTGTCCACTATCTCATCTGTTGAGATCAGAACAGGTGTCTGCTCCTCCTGGCGATCAAGCTCAACCTCTGTAACTCCATCCGTAGTCTGAGCAACCTCTGTGAGACTTGACTGAGGCTGTGTCTCCACATCTGATGTAAGTGCCTCTGTATAATCCGTATCATCATCGGAGTCATCAGTCTCCAGATCGTCAAACACGCTGTCGTCGAATACAGACATATCTATGCCTGAGGACACACTCTTTTCTTCCTCTGGCTTTTCAGATTCATCAAATGAAAGATCCTTAAACAGATCATCTACTTCTGATGATACATCCTCATCCTCGCCTTCCTCAGTGTCATCCTCCTCGCCAAATGATACATCCTTGTATTCAGGAAGATCATCCATACTTGTATCAGAAGTTGTGTCAACTGTGGACTGTGATACCGAGACATCCCCATCTATATCTACGAACTTTTCTTCAACCTGCATACCGGCTGATTCCATAAGTTCTGTGAGCTGCGAATAGAAGTTTCTGACTGTAAACTTGTCAGCGTTCAAAAGTGTGAGCAGTTTAGCAACATAATTGCAATCCTCACTGTCATCATATTTTACGCTTGTAAGTATATCCTTCACAAAAATTCTAAACTCCGCGTTAATGTTCGCATCAGCCTCTATAGGAACGCACAACATTCCAACATCGTATGTAACAGGGTTCACATATGTAAATCCCTTATGCAAAATAACATATGATGCTGGGATTCCCAGATCTCTGAGATTTACAATTCCAGAAGCAACCCCCCTGACGATCCCCAATATCTTCTCTGCATTTACTGTATTAGAAAGGAGTGCGTCTACCGTTGTCCTGCCTGTAACATTATATGTAAGGTAATCGTTCTCATCATCCTCTTCATAAATGATATCTATGAGTTCTGGAATCTTGTTCTCTTCCAGATAATCTAACAATTCTTCATCAAACTCACAATCATCATTAAGAATATATGACAGATATTTCTCAGACCCGATATTTCTTACTTTGAAACTTATTTTTCTCATCAAATATTCCTCCTATCGCACCTCCAAAGCGCATAACTCGATGCATAAAAACCCAAAAGGGTACACACTCCTTTATTATATATAATAAACTTATATATCGCAAGCAGTTTATACCCTTTTGAAAAAATTAGAGCTATATTTTGTTGTTTAATTTGCTACCCTATTTCTTGTAATGCCTACTCGCCATCATAGGAATCATCACCTGAGTCTGAGTCGTCTGCGGAGTCATCTGAAGATCCATCCTCACCGTTCTCCTTCTCTGCCTTTGCAGCATCAGCTTTCTCAATATCTGCCAGATGTCCCTCATATGTCTCGTTGAATATACAAGCACCGTTGCTCTCATCTGAGGTCAGATAGTAGAGGTAATCATGATGAGCAGCATTCAATACACCCTCTATAGATGCCTGTCCAGGATTACATATAGGTCCAACCGGAAGTCCAGTATATTTGTATGTGTTATATGGTGAATCAACCTCCAAGTCGTCATATGACAGCTCGGCCTGGTTGTACTGACCATCTGTGACTACATAGAGTACTGACGGATCTACCTGAAGCGGCATATCCTGATTGAGACGATTAATAAATACACCTGCAACCATCGGTCTGTCCGAATCAAGCTTACACTCCTTCTCAACAATAGACGCCATCGTAAGGACTTCAAAATCTGAGTATCCAAGTTCCTCAGCCTTCTTCTTATACTCATCAGTGTAGACACTGTTGAACTTATCTATCATATCCTGTATGAGATCCTTCGCGGTCATATTCTCATATATGTCATATGTGGCCGGGAAAAGAAATCCCTGCAACGCATACTTTACTTCTGTGGACTGTATCTCAAATGGATATTCAAAATCTCCCGACTTACACTCTTTAAGAAATTCATCTGCCGTACAGAATCCAGCCTCCTCGCATCTGTCGGCTATCTGTTCAACCGTAAATCCCTCTGGGACAGTGATCGTGTAGAGCACCTTTCTTGTGGACTCCACATAGCATAATGTCTTTATCATATCCAGCGTAGACATACCAGAATTGAGTGTATATGTTCCCGGCTGAAGACTTCCACTGTACTGGGAACCTGTCATTCTAAGCTGGAACGCAAGCTTGTACTCTATGAGCCCAGCGTCCTTAAGGATTGACGCAGCTTCTTTGATGGTTGTATCCTGAGGGATCGTGATCTCCACATTCTCCCCGGCAACTCCACCTGTGGTGCCCTCGTATTCTCTCATAAAACCAGTGTATGTATCTTTGATCTTATGAACGCCAAATAGCACTATACACACGGCAAGAGCAATTATTATTATTGGTCTTACAATATTTCTCCAATCCATCTTTTTCTCCTCTTTCTTCTCTCTTTCCTGCATTGCTGCACTTTTATATCTTTATCTGCCTCTCCCTCACTCATCGGCAGACCTCCACGACAAATTTCGTTTGCCTGTTTCTGCAAGTGATGTTATCATAACTCTATCTCAATGAAGAAAGGAATGATATACGTGGCAAATCCAATAGTAACTATAACTATGGAAAACGGCGATGTCATGAAAGCTGAGCTTTATCCTGACATTGCACCCAATACTGTAAACAACTTCATCTCACTCGTAAAGAAAGGCTTTTATGACGGAATCATCTTCCATCGTGTCATAAAAGGTTTCATGATACAGGGCGGAGATCCTCAGGGAATCGGCATCGGCGGTCCTGGATACTCCATAAAGGGAGAATTCTCACAGAACGGTTTCAAAAACGACCTGGCGCACACACCAGGAGTCCTCTCAATGGCTCGTTCAATGATGCCTGACTCAGCAGGTTCACAGTTCTTTATCATGCACAAGACATCTCCACATCTGGACGGTGCCTATGCCGCCTTTGGCAAGGTTATCGAAGGGCTTGACATTGTAGACAAGATTGCAAATGTACCAACTGACTACAACGACAAACCAAGGGTTGAGCAGAAGATGAAGACCGTGACAGTCGAAACCTTCGGCGTAGATTACCCTGAACCTGAAAAGGCTTAATCGCAGATATTATACCCTATATATCTGTTTTTGAAAACAGGAATAATTATTTTTAAGCGAAACAAAAACATGCATTCACGGCAAATGATATTAGAAAACAGGAGACATTCATCTGTCCCCTGTTTTCTTTATGGATTTTTCGTCTATGCTAGTGTATACTTTTAATGTAGAGGGGATTTTAACTATTAATATTATCTATTATATAAAGGAGTTTCCCCATGTTACATCCGGCTGTTGACCTGGTGTGCTCTGCAATGGAGACACTGATCGATTTCATTATATATTCATCACTTTTAAATATCAGATTCAAATCACTCAGACACCCTATCGCCGGACTTATTTTTTATTTTAGCATCAGTAATATCATGTCATATATCTTTCCAAATGCATTCGGTTGGATATGCATTTGTCTGTTATCCTACCTGACTACTCTATATATGACAAAAGCATCACCATTTGAGGTCTTGATGACTTATATTATTTCATACCTGTTTACAGCATTTTCAGAAGATTTTCTCGTTATGGTGTTTAGCAAAACCGGCATCAGCAGCATAAACCTGATTGCTCTTACAAGTTCAGCTATCATAATTATTGTATCTGCCCTAGTGTGTCATTTTGCACCGGTTCATAGATTCTTCTGTTTTCTTATGAACGGCAATGCTCTAACAAAATTTCTTCTGCTGCACCTGTTTGCAATATACATGATCGAGACCGGATTGTATAAGTATAGTTCGTCTGACATATCTTCTTATATACCATACATTGCATCAATTGCCGTGATAATCGTCATAACGGATGTTGTTCTCCTAAACCAGCAGCGGACCATAAGCAAACAGCAACACGATTTGGCTAGTTACAAAACCTACCAGCCTATGATGGTTGATCTTATTCAGGATATTCTGGGCAGGCAGCACGATTTTAACAATCATCTGGCAGCTATAAATATGCTTCCTTACTCATACAAGGATTACGATTCCCTAGTAAATGCCATAACCAGATATTCCAGCAATATCGCATCCGACTACAAAAATACCGAACTTTTGAAAATAAATATGCCCATAGTTGCAGGATTTATACACAGCAAGATGATCTATGCAGATAAGCTCGGAATAAAACTAGACGTGACAATAAAGAGCCACAATTTAGTGAGCGACACACCTGAATATGATATAATCCGCGTCATTGGAATCCTTATAGACAACGCTCTTGAAGCCTCGCAGAAATCCGATACAGTATTTTTAACTTTAGACAGCGTGGATAATCAGATAGTGATCGAAACTCTAAACAGAGGCAAACAGATTACACAGGAACTCCGGCAACAGATGTTTGAGACCGGATATACAACGAAGAAAACTGACAAATCCTTTCACGGATACGGCCTTGCAAATTTAAAAAAACTGATAAACCAATACAATGGCCAGATTTGCCTCGACAATCAACAGATTTGCGGTGGGACATATATACATTTTGACGTACGTTTATAGGTATGAGATATCGCGAACTTTTCCCCACAACCTGCGTAAACAAAAGCCGGACATGAAAGATATTTACCATAAACATTCATGGTATAGTATCTCCTGCCCGACTTTTATAATGATTTATACTTAGATAAATACCTCTTATAATTCAACATCCCAGAAATCCTTGATGGTTGCGAAGTAATCCTCCGGTGTCTCCGCACGGCGGATAAGCTTAAATGATCCGTCCGGTCTGAGCAGAACCTCTGCCGACTTAAGCTTGCCATTGTAATTGTATCCCATGGCAAATCCATGAGCTCCTGTGTCGTGAATTACTAGGATATCTCCCATGTCAATCTTTGGAAGCATTCTGTCTATAGCGAACTTATCATTGTTCTCACACAGCGAACCTGTCACATCATACTTGTGATCACATGGCTCATTCTCCTTGCCTAGGACTGTGATGTGATGGTATGCACCATACATAGCAGGTCTCATGAGATTTACCGCACATGCGTCCACACCGATGTATTCCTTGTGTGTGTGTTTCTCATGGATGGCTGTTGTCACCAGGTGTCCGTAAGGTGCCAGCATGAAACGTCCAAGCTCTGTGAAGATAGCCACGTCACCCATACCTGCTGGTACAAGCACTTCCTCGTATACCTTTCTTACACCCTCGCCAATGACCATTATGTCATTTGGCTCTTTATCTGGTGTATATGGGATTCCAACTCCGCCTGACAGGTTGATAAAGTCGAGCTTGACGCCTGTCTTCTCTTTGATCTCAACTGCTGTCTCGAAGAGGATCTTTGCAAGTGTTGGATAGTATTCATTTGTCACTGTATTGCTGGCAAGGAAAGCATGCATTCCAAATCTCTTCACGCCCTTTGCCTTGAGGATCTTATATGCCTCGATGATCTGATCCTTTGTCATACCATACTTTGCATCACCAGGGTTGTCCATGATGGTGGTCGATATGGAGAACTTTCCTCCCGGATTGAATCTGCAGCAGATCTTCTCTGGGATTCCTGCCGACTTCTCCAGGAAATCAATGTGTGTGAAATCGTCAAGATTAATGGTTGCGTTCAGTTTCTTTGCAAGCACGAACTCCTCTGCAGGGGTGTCATTTGATGAGAACATGATCTCATCACCCTTAAATCCCATCTTGTCTGACATCATAAGCTCTGTCAGTGATGAACAGTCAGTTCCGCAGCCCTCTTCCTTGAGGATTTTGAGTATTGTTGGGTTTGGAGTAGCCTTTACAGCGAAATACTCCTTGAATCCTTTATTCCATGAAAACGCCTTGTAAAGCTTTCGCGCATTCTCTCTGATTCCTTCTTCATCGTAAATGTGAAATGGTGTAGGGATCTCCTTGATGATCTCTTCTGCCTTTGCCTTTGTAATAAATGGTGTCTTCATCTTTTTTGTCCTTTCTGTTTATGCATTGTTCTCCGCTGCAACAAGGTTTTCACTATTGTGCATCTTACGGAGAAGTGGCTTTTCTATCTTACCTGTAGCATTTCTCGGAACGTGTTCAAATATGATCTTCCTTGGTCTCTTGTATCTTGGAAGTTCTTTACAGAACTCGTTGATCTCTTCCTCTGTGCAGGTCATACCGTCCTTCACCTCTATGATGGCCGCTGTGATCTCTCCGAGACGGGCATCCGCGATACCGATGACCGCAACATCCTTGATCTTCTCGTATTTGCTGAGGAAATTCTCTATCTGTACAGGGTAGATATTCTCTCCACCACTGATTATAACATCTTTCTTTCTATCTACAAGATAAATAAATCCATCTTCGTCCTGCATAGCCATATCTCCTGTGTACAGCCAGCCATCCTTCAGGCACTCCTCTGTCGCCTTTGGATTTTTGTAGTAGCAGGTCATGACACCCGGTCCCTTGAGTATAAGCTCGCCAACTGCGCCCTGCTCGACCTCTGTTCCGTCCTCGTTCACGATCTTCGCCTGCCAGCCGTAGCCCGGCACACCGATAGCTCCGACCTTGTGTATATTCTCAACTCCCAAATGTACAGCACCCGGTCCGATGGACTCTGAAAGTCCGTAGTTCGTGTCGTACTGATGGTTAGGGAATATCTCTTTCCATTTCTTTATAAGGCTCTGTGGTACTGGCTGTGCTCCGATGTGCATCAGTCTCCACTGTGACAGCTCATAATCTTCAAGATGTACATCGCCGTTCTCTATGGCAAGCAGTATATCCTGAGCCCACGGCACAAGGAGCCATACTATAGTACACTTCTCATCGCTTACAGTCTGAAGTATAGTCTTTGCACTTACGCCTTTGAGCAGAACGGCCTTGCCACCCACTATCAGACTTCCAAACCAATGCATCTTGGCGCCTGTGTGGTACAGAGGTGGAATACACAGGAACACATCATCCTTTGTCTGTCCGTGGTGTACATTCTCAACCTTTGCCGCATGCATCAGGCTCTCATGGTTGTGCAGGATAGCCTTAGGGAATCCTGTTGTTCCTGATGAGAAATATATAGCCGCATCATCGCTGTCCTTGATGTCTCTCTTCTCGAATACACTTGAGCAGTTGGATGTCAGCTTGTCATAATCCTCCGCAAATGTAGGACAGTTTCCGCCGACATAAAAAAGTATTCTCTTCTCTGCGATCTCATCAACGACTGTCTCTATACGTCCGATGAACTCAGGGCCAAATACCAGAACGTCAACATCTGCAAGTTCTACGCAGTATTTGATCTCATCCGCATCGTATCTGAAGTTGAATGGAACCACTATTGCTCCAGTCTTTAACGCACCAAAATATATAGGAAGCCACTCAAGGCAGTTCATCATAAGGATACCTACCTTGTCTCCCTTCTGAACTCCGCGTGAAACAAGAAGATTGGCAAATCTGTTTGCCTTCTCGTTGAACACGCTCCATGTTATCTCTCTTCTGTACTGACATGTAGGATTCGACTCTATGAGCTCATACTCCCTCCATGTAACCCTTCTAGTCTCCTGCACATCAGGATTTATCTCCACCAGAGCGACGTCATTTCCGTATTCTCTGGCATTCCTCTCTAAGTAATCTGTGATTGGCATAACCGTAACTCCTCTTTCTCAATTAAAAGCTTTAACGTGCTAAATTGCATGCTCTTTACAGTATATCCCTCACATGGAAAATATACAATAGGCAATTAATAATCGGCGGTGGACACAAATTTTTTCGTGTTCACCGCCGATTTAGTTTTCTACGCATAGAATGACGCCTTGATCACATTTATATAACTGTTCATCATCTGTGATCCCACAAATGTCGCGATCATCAGTCCCACGCTGAGCGCCGGGCCAAATGCGAAATGATCGTCCTTGCCCTTCTTTCGCCTTGCAAGAAGTATCACGCCCTGACATCCACCTATGATAAGTCCGATGAAGAACGCTATGACGGTTGCCTTCCAGCCAAGGAAAAATCCTGCGGCAAACATGAGCTTGATATCTCCTCCGCCAAATCCATCAGGAATGGCCAGCACTATCAGGAACAGTGGAAGACTCACACATATCATTCCTATGAGTCTGCTCACAAGGGATAGATCCCCGCCTGTCAGAGAAAATCCGCCTCTTGTAAAGATGGATACAACTCCAAGCACCAGTATGCATACATTCAGCACAAATGGTATCTCCATGGTGTCCGCGTCTATGAATGTGATGATAGTCAGCAGTGCAAAGAACAGGAATACCGTGACCGCCTCAAGGCTCACATCAAACTGCCACACCATCAGCACTCCGAACACTCCACCAAGTATCTGTATGAACAGACATCTCGGAGAAAACTTCTCAAAGCTCTTCGGCTTTCCCTTAAAGATATTCTCATTGTTCGGCAGTTTGAGTATGATCTCATTTGCCAGAGTGAACAATACCACCCCAAGTAAAAACGCAACTATACAAGCCGCTACATTGATTGAATTCATAAATATTAATCTCCTTCTCAGACAGGTGAACCCCAATGTGTCCGTCTTACGTACGCTCACCGTCCGTCAATTACTGCTCACGATGGTCGATGACACGCTGCGTCTTCTTCTCACTTCTAGGCAGTGTTCCAACAGGAACGACTGTGATCTTCGGTGTAACCCCGATCCTTGACTTGAACAGATCTCTTATATGTCGTCCTGTCTGCTCAAAATCTACACGACCCTCAGCCTCAACTGTAACCAGCATGATGTCTTTATTTGCAGGCTCATCATGGGCTATGTTGATTGTGTACTCGCTTGAAACTCCATCTACAAGTGCAAGCAGCTCCTCAACCTGGCTTGGGAACATATTTACGCCGTGTACCTTGAACATGTCGTCACTTCTGCCCTTGATGATATCCAGTCTAGGATGCTTTCTTCCGCATGGGCACTCGCCCGGAATGATCCTTGATATATCGTGTGTCCTGAAACGGATGAGAGGTGCGCCTTCCTTCACAAGAGTGGTGATGACGATCTCTCCCTCCTCACCGTCAGGAAGAGTCTTTCCGGTCTTTGGATCAATTATTTCTATATAAATATAGTCATCCCAGTAGTGCATACCGTCCTGGGCGTCACAGCTTATTCCGATACCCGGTCCGTAGATCTCTGTCAGGCCATAGATATCGTACAGCTCAATGCCAAGCCTGTCTTTTATGTACTCTCTCTTCTTCTCACTCCAGCGCTCTGAGCCAAATACACCCTTCTTCAGATATATCTTGTCCTTGAGACCTCTCTTGTCGATCTCCTCTGCAAGAAGAAGTGCGTATGATGATGTCGCTGTCAGCACTGTACTCTTCAGATCCATCATCATCTGTAACTGCTTGTCAGTATTTCCAGGTCCCATAGGAACTGCCATGGCGCCAAGTTTCTCAGCACCAGCCTGGAATCCTATTCCGGCTGTCCACAGACCGTAGCCCGGTGTGATCTGTATACGATCTTTTTTTGTTATTCCCGCCGTCTCGTAGCATCTCGCGAACATAGTTGCCCAGTCGTCAACATCCTTCGCTGTGTAAGGGATAATAACCGGCTTTCCCGTTGTTCCTGAAGATGAATGGATACGAACCACATCCTCATCCGGAACAGCCTGTATTCCCAGCGGGTAAGCATTTCTCAGATCATCCTTGCTTGAAAATGGGATCTCCTCAAATGCCTCCTGACTTGTAACCTCTGTTATACCAAGTTCTCTGTACTTCTTGCCGTAGTAGCTGTCAGTCTTTACGAGACGCTTTATCTGGGCGTCCACCTGGCTGAGCTGTGTGTCATTTAAAACCATATTTCTACTCTCCTTCTGTCATTTGTCAGTCCATTGAAAATATACTTTTCAAAGACTGACTCACCCTATGCTAAATGTATATTTGTAGACCTGTAAAATTCACATCTTCATAGCATACGCAAATACTTTCTTGTTCACTTCCACAAACTTTGGATTCACTCCATTCTCAATGGCTGATATGATGTCCGCCTCATCAAGTCCCAGTCTGCCGCTGGCAACTGCAACTCCGAGAAGTGCTATGTTGTAGAACTTTGCCGAGCCGAATTCACGGCTTATCGCCGCACCGTCCATGACTATACAGTCACATTTACCCTTAAGGTAATCCAGCATCGGCTGTGCCTCATAGCCCGAATTCATGAGCGAATCAGTCGCCGGTTTTACCGGAACGTTGTTGGTGATAACGATTCCGTCCTTTTTCAGATAGGACAGATTGCGCACCGCCTCTGCAGGTTCAAATGCAAGTATGATATCGGCGCCGCCCTGGGCTATGAGTGGTGAATATGCCTCTCCGATCCTCACATGGCTCGTGACACTTCCACCTCTCTGTGCCATTCCTATGGTCTCCGCCGAATGTACCGTCTCGCCCTTTGCCATATACGCCGATGCGATGAGCTTTGACGCAAGAACCGTTCCCTGTCCACCTACTCCGCAGACCAGAATATCTTTATTCATTGCAAGCACCTCCTATCGCACCCACCGGACAGATCTGTGAGCACAGACCGCATCCCGTACACAGGCTTTCATCTATCGCCACCTTGCCATCCTTCATGATGATCGCAGGACAACCTATCTCTCTGATACACTTCTTACACTGTATGCACTTTTCGGATATCTCCATCTTGCCTGACGGCTTGGTGATAGCTATACAAGGTGATTTGAAAATGATCGCCTTGACTCCCCTGATATCTGCGCACTCTTTAACTGCTGCCACACTTGCCTCAAGATCAAGCGGATCAACAGTCACTATCTTCTTAACTCCAATTCCCTCAAGAACCTTCTGTATGCTCACCTTGTCCACGAACTGTCCCATCATGTTGCGTCCAGTTCCCGGATGTGGCTGGTGTCCCGTCATGGCTGTGGTCGAGTTGTCGAGCACACACAGGATCATATTTGCATCGTTGTACACTGCATTTACAACTCCGGTCATACCTGATGCAAAGAATGTGGAATCTCCAACAAATGCAAAGCACACGCCGTCTTCATCCACCCAGTGGAACCCCTGCGCCATGGTGATTCCGGCTCCCATGCACAGACAGGTGTCAACCATGTCAAGCGGCATTGCATTTCCAAGTGTATAGCATCCGATATCTCCGCAGAAATAACTCTTCCTGCCGGTCATCGCCTTCTTTACCGCATAGAATGACGCTCTGTGAGGGCATCCCGCGCACAGCACAGGCGGCCTTACAGGAAGTGCCGGTGCATCTGACACATCAACCTGTGAAATCTTCTCAAGGTCAAGGAAATCGCACAGGATATCTGCAGCCTTGTTGGTTGAAAGCTCTCCGCTCGTCGGCACATCGCCAGTCTGCTTTCCTCTGACTTTTATATCCATATGATATTTGCCCGCAAGGCGTAATATCTGATTCTCTATGTATGGGCTAAGCTCCTCAAGGCACATAACCTCTGTCACTCCGTCCAGCGCATCCTTCACAAACTGCTCCGGGAATGGATGTGGGGTCGCTATGCGAACCAGTTTCACATCAGGCACATTCTTAAGTGTCTCCTTTGCGTAGCAGTAGCTGATTCCCGATGCAAATACTGCCTTGCTGCCGCATCCCTCCACCGTGTTCATGGAGTAACTGCCGAAATCGTCTCCGATCTCTACATTTCTCTTCTCTATCATTGCATGATTGGCAAATGACAATCTCGGGAAGATGACCCATTTCTTTGAATCCTTTACAAATCCCTCGTATTCTTTTGCCTTCCACTCGTCTTTTACTTCTATGGATGCATATGCATGACACACTCTTGTTGTCGGTCTGAACAGAACCGGCGTCTTATATTTCTCCGAGTAGTCAAATGCATCCTGTATCATCTGGTATGCCTCCTCCGGCGTTGACGGATCAAATACCGGAATCCTGCAGAAGTCTGCGAACATCCTCGTATCCTGCTCTGTCTGTGATGATATAGGACCCGGATCATCCGCTGACACGATGACCATTCCGCCCTTTATTCCGACATATGCCAGTGACATAAGCGGATCTGACGCCACGTTAAGTCCAACCTGTTTCATAGTCACAAGCGTTCTCGCGCCACTGTATGACGCGCTGGCGGCAACCTCCATGGCCGCCTTCTCATTTACCGACCATTCCACATGTACTCCGTCATGCGGATATTTCGCCACTGTCTCAAGTATCTCTGAAGATGGGGTTCCAGGATATCCAGCCACCAGGTTAAGTCCCGCTGCAAGCGCACCGAGGGCTATGGCTCCATTACCCATAACATATTCTTTTCTCATAGCAATTCCTTCCCGCCCGATTTAAGTGACAGCTTTCCAGATGATCCAGAGCTGATCTCTCAAGTCAGACAGCCATTTTATAAATACTCTCGTATGTCGATATTATACCCTCCTAGACTTTTAATGACAACAAATATTCGGGGCAGTATCACTTTAAAATAGTAAAGCACTGTATGAGCAGCAGCCACGCAAGTCCATAATATGTGATGACCGCCACAAGATCATTTACTGTGGTGATGAGCGGACCGGATGCTACAGCAGGATCGACCTTGATCTTATGAAAGAACATCGGTACAAGAGTTCCAACCAGACTTGATATGATCATTGCCACAAGCAGCGACACGCCTACACAGCCCGATATCATAAAGGCTTCTCCCATGGAAAATCCTTTGAACACACCGATATATACACCAAGGAAGATCAGGGATAATACTCCCAGGATCAGGCCATTGCCAAATCCTACTCTCATCTCCTTGACAACTAGGGACATTTTCTCCTTTCCGGTCAGATTCTCATCCATGAGCACACGTATCGTCACCGCAAGGGACTGTGTTCCGACATTTCCCGCCATATCAAGTATGAGGGACTGAAAACACATGACGATCGGCAACACCGCTACCACACCTTCAAATGCGCCGACAACCGTGGACACTCCCATGCCAAGAAACAGCAATATAATAAGCCATGGCATACGCTTTTTCATACTTTCAAATGTGGTCTCCTTCAGATCCTCCTCCGCAGTCAGACCGGCCAGCTTGGCATAATCATCGCCCATTTCATCGTCAACTGCCTCTATGACATCCTGCGCAGTTAGGATACCGATTATTCTTTTGTCATCATTCAGCACAGGAAGGGAGTCCTCAGCATAATCCTTGATCTCTTCTATGCACTCTGATATTTTTTCATGGTCTATCAGGTACGGATAGGAATCAATGATTATATCGTCCAGATCATCATGCTCCCTGGCAATTATGAGATCCTTCAGATCTACGGCACCGCAGAACCTTCCCTCATCGTCAACCACGTAGAGGGTTGATATATTGTCCTTTTCTCCTGCCTGCTGCACAAGCTCGTGCATGGCCTGACGTATAGTCAGATTTCTCGATATGCTTATATAATTATTTGTAATCAGGCTTCCGATCTCATCGTCATCATAGGAATTGATGAGACGTATATCTGCCTTTACATCCTCGTCGAGTATCGGGCGCAGCTGATTCTTGACCTTCTCATCCACATCCTCCAAGAGATCGACAGCATCGTCGGAATCCATCTCATTTATGACCTCTGCCAGCTTATCGATACCCAGTTCCTGTATATACTCCTCCGGATCTTCTATATACGAAAAAATGTTGGATATCCACTCCGGATCAAGGCTGTCATACAGCGCTTTTCTCTCTTCCTTTGTCAGCAGCTCCAGACTCTGAGCAATGTCCTTCTCGTGGTAGTCCTTCAGTCTGTCGATAAACTGCTCTCTGTCATAACCACTTCTTATTATAGTTACGATATCCTGTGCAAATGTTGGTTCCTTCAATATCTCTTTCTTCATTCTAAGCCTCCATTCTCCCTAAAAAAGGGCACAAAAAATCCACCGTAGCAAATACTACGCAAACTCTACTGATTGTTGCGATATTTTCTAACGATGGGCAGACTTAGATCCTATATTAAAACAGCGCTGATACAGACACCTGAAAATAATCCAGGTCTGATCCATCGTTATATGTACTTCGACCATGACTATCACAACTGTCCATATTTTCGCCTCCTTTGTTTTTTCTCCCCGGTATAATAACACGTTATTCCTCAGAAATAAACATAAGCTTTGTAAAATTTTGTTTACATTCCTTATACACATTTACGGAGATATTCCCACTCTTCTTTTTAGCCTATAGTTGTGCTACAATATTTTTTGAATTTTTATATAAGGAGAATAACCATGAACAACCGACCATTTGCCGGCAGAACTGCTGCCGTTATAGATCTGGCAAAACTCAGGAGCAATATTGCCAACATAAAATCAAGACTGAAACCAGGAGTTGAATTTATCGCCGTCATGAAGGGTGATGGATACCGCCACGGTATTGCTGGGCTTTACCCGACTCTTAAGGAATGTGGCATAAGCAGCTACGCTGTAGCCATCTGGGAAGAGGGAAAGATGCTCAGGGACGCTGGTGCCACAGAACCTATCCTTATCCTGGGAGATACAGCAGATGACATGCTGGACGAGGCCGCAAAGTATGACCTTGACCTGACCGTTTTCTCACTGGAGGGTGCTGAGAACATGGCTGCCGCAGCAAGAAGGGCGGGCAAGAAACAGAATATCCAGATAAAACTGAACACTGGTATGAACAGAATAGGATTTCCGGTATGCCAGGAATCATTTGACACTATAAAGAAGATCTGCGAGATGGATGACCTGAACGTAACAGGTATATTTACACATTTTGCAAGGGCAGACGAAGGGGATCACACAAGTGCAAGAAAGCAGCTTGACCTCTACCTCCACGCCGTAAATGAACTTGAGAAGATGGGAGTCGTCATTCCAAAGCACCATGTAGCCAACAGCCCTGCCATACTGATGCTGCCTGAGGCTCAGCTCGATGCAGTCAGATGCGGTGATATCCTCTATGGTCTCACTCCTTCCGATGACTTTGACTGGAAGAATTCAGGACTTCAGGAAATCTTAAGCTGGTATACATACGTTGCCATGGTGAAGGAGGTTCCCGCAGGATCCGAGGTTGGATATGGCGGAACATTTGTCACCAAAAGGCCTACAAAGATCGCCACACTTCCTGTCGGATTTGCAGACGGCTACAGCCGCTATCTGTCCAACAAGGGCAAGGTCATCATAAATGGCCACGAGGCACCGATCATCGGACGTGTGTGTATGGATCAGTGCATGGCTGACGTCACAGACATCCCGGATGTACAGCGTGGCGACACAGTAACCCTTCTCGGCGAGGGTATGTCCATTGAGGATATGGCAAATATGCTTGATACGAATGTGGATGTGATAGTGTGCAACATATCGGTGAGGGTTCCGAGGGTGTATATAAACTAGTCCACTGTTGTACAAATATAATAAAACAATCGTTATCATCTATCTTATAAAAGACCAGAAAATCATTGAGAGCAAGTTTCTCATTTTTCTGGTCTTTATGTTTTTAACTTTTTTCACCCCATTTTTCCACTCTGAGCGTCACAAATTCGCTTTATAAGCGCATTTGTCCAAATCTATTGACATGCCCATTTTAATCGCCTAAAGTATGCCTACCGGCCGAGAATTTTTCATAAGGAGGGGTCCGCCTAAGCGGGAGGATTCCTTGTGAACCACGCAGACGCCCGCGCAAGCGCTCTAATGCGTCTGCTCCAATTTTTTCATAAGGAGGGAAACTGTGACACGAACTATGCCAAGTCCTGATTCTGCATTGAAGGATTTCTTTAAAAACAACGAAACATTTGCGGCTCTGTTCAACGGATTCTTTTTTGACAACGAAACCATCATAAAAGCAGATGAACTAGAACCTGATGACACCGCTTATGCAGAATCAATAAAAATACACAATGGCAAGCAGAAATATAAAGTAGAGAAAGTGAATAAGTATAGGGACAACATTCGAAGGACAAAGCTCGGTTATCTTGTTATATTAGGTATAGAAGATCAATCAAAAGTCCATTATTCTATGCCCATTAGAAAAATGTTATATGATGCTTTGGAATATAGTTCCGAATTGTCTGCAATAGGGAATAATCAGAACAAGACCGAATGGACTGTAGATGAACGATTATCAGGTATAAAGAAGGGTACAAAGATAACACCGATAGTTACTGTTGTATTTTATACTGGAGAAGATCCATGGGATGGTCCAAACTCATTGCATGAGATGATGGATATGGATGATAAAATATCCCCATTCGTCCCCGATTACCCACTATATGTTATTGACATTGGACACGATGAGGATTTATCATTTAATAACAAAGCACTTGATGAGTTGAGACTGGTGTTACATTCTATATATTCGTATACAGCAGATACAGACACATCCATTGTTGATAATTCAACATTAGCCCTAGCCGGAATCTTATCCGGCGATGCAAATCTTTATTATACTGCTGTTGATTCGAAGGGAGGAGAACAACAAATGTGCAGAGCCTTAGCAGAAAGAGATGAAAAATTACTGGCAGCCGAACGGGAAAGGACTAACGCATTGATTGCCGAGAAGAACCAAATGTTGGCTGAAAAGGACAAAGAACTTGAGCTCCAGAAAGAAGAATTAGCCAAACTCAAAGCAGAATTGGCTAAATTAAAAAACAACTAATCCTTGGTAATACAAGAAAACAACACATACAACGACAGAGGTGGATATAACCCTTTATATCCACCTCTGTTTTATCTTTCTATCTCTAACGTCTGCCTCTCCTCGCCATTCTCCTGAAGTCAGACGGAAATATGCCCGTGCTTTTCCTAAACAGCGCGGCAAACCGGCTGGCATTGCTGTAGCCGACTGACTGGGCGATCTGCTCAACCGTCAGGTCTGTCTGCGTCAGCAGGCTCTCCGCCTGGCTCAGTCTCCTGTCCGTCACGTACTCTATGACCGTACATTTATTTATCTGCTTGAACAGCGTCTTGAACTTTGTCCTGCCAAAACAGGCTATCTTACACAGCTGCTCCGTTGATATATTTCCCGCAAAATGATCATCCAGATATTTGTTCACGATCATTATGGCATGTCTGTCCTCCTCTGTAATATGCAGCTCCGACTCAGGGTTCTGCTTACGGCAGTTGTAATCAACTATGAGTGATACCGCCTGCGATACCATACTGTCGTAGAACAATTTGGCGGCTATCCCCTCACCCCTGTAATTCCATATCTGGTGCAGCAGTGCCTCCATCTCCGGAAAATCCGTACACCAGTCAATATTTCTGAAAAGTCTGTTGAAATCAAAGTCGAGCGATCCAAATTTCTCAGATATAAACTTCCTGTAATACGACTCGTAGAATTCTATCTCAACTGTCTGTATAGGGATATTCTTATGTATAAGCGCCTTGAAATGATAATCTGTATAGTTCAGAAATCTCACCTCACCGGCATGCATCCTCTTATACGGATCCAGCTCCTCACCGGATATCGAGTAATAATAACACACACTGAGCCCTTCATGTCCCGGAAAGTCAGCAACCACATCATCATTGAAGAAGAAATTGTGTATCTTTATGGAGTATTGATCGGCCAAACTGTATACCCAGAAATACCCGCCGCCCACACGCTCCGGCATCTCGTACATTTCGCCAAGCCCGGATGTGGATCTGCTGCCCATCATCTGAAATTCACTGTTTGAGAACATTTCCTCGTACATTTTGCTTTTATCATCTGTCATACATATCGGTCCTTTCTCCATACACATCGGTCAAATATGGTCGTTTCCCATTGAAACCACACTATCCCCAATATAGAATGTCTTGCTAGTTAGTTCATTCTAACCCGCAAATATTATCATACAGATTGGCCGCAAGTCAACGGTCAACAGACAAGGAGGTTCATTGTGAGCAAAAAAGTAAAGGACAGGGATAATCATCTCACCATAAGAGATCTGATCATAACAGGTGTATTTGCAGCACTTCTGATGATAGCCAACGGACTAGGAGGCGCGGCATTTGCCATCAATCCGGCACTCACCTTCTTCTATCCCATAGGCGGAGCAATATTTGGAGGTCCGGTATTCCTGCTGCTTCTCGCAAAGGTACACAAGCGCGGAGCCCTTGTGATAACAGGCGTTGTCTTCTGTATTCTGGGGCTTGTAACCGGAATGCACTGGGGAATGGATTTTGGTGCGCTCATCGCCCTTGTGATCGCAGATTTTATCGCGGCATCGGGCAAATACGGTGACATGAAGAGAAATATCCTCGCGTACATGGTCTACTGTATCGGACCTGCCGGCACATATTTCGTATTCTATCTCGACCCTCAGGGCTGGGCGAAAACCATGCTCAAAAATGGCACCACCCAGGATTACATAGACACCATGAGTAAATCCGCCAGTGCCAGCACACTTGTGATCATGGTTCTCGGCACATTTGCTGTAGCTGTGCTCAGTGGTTACATCGGATCACGTCTGATGAAGAAACAGTTTGAAAAGTCAGGAGTGACCGCATGACATCAGCATTTGACCCAAGGAGCAAGATTCTGATCATATTTTTGGTCGTTCTATGCACGGTGTTTCTCCCATCCCTCGAATGGGAGGGAATATTGATTGCCCTGATAATGTTATTTGGCTGTCTAAACAGAAAGATCAGGGCAGCACTCTGCTGGTCCGCAGTCTATGCGATGGTATATATTTTCTGGAACTGGTACATATCCCAGGCATCCGGCCTTGGACATACCATGTTTCTCGCATGGACAGGACTAATGTTCAAACTGTTTCCTTGTCTCATGATCTCTTCAATAGTTCTCAAGACCACACGGATCAATGAATTTCTAACTGCCATGAACAGATCACACGTTCCAAGACAGATAGTTATTCCGCTTGCCATCCTTCTCAGGTATCTTCCTACAGTCAGAGAAGACTGGTCATATATCAGAGATGCCATGATACTCAGAGGCATAAACCCAACTCTATGGGGATTTATCACACATCCGGCCCTGACAATTGAATGTCTCTATGTACCACTACTTATAACAGCATCCAAAACCGCTGACGATCTGAGCATCGCATCCATGACGAGGGGGATCGAGCACCCAGGCGCACGTACCAGTATAACCGAACTAAAGATGCGGTGGTATGACTTCATCGCAGTAATTGTATTCGCAATATTTACCATATCATCCATAATCGCTGGAGGAATAACATGATCGACCTTAACAATGTATCTTTTCAATATTCCGGAAATCCTCAGGAATGTCTTCGCGGCATAGATCTTAATATACGTGATGGGGAATGTGTACTTCTTTGCGGCAGTTCGGGCTGTGGCAAAACCACCATACTGAGGCTCATCAACGGGCTCATCCCTGATTATTTTGACGGCAAGCTGTCTGGAGATATCCTCTATAACGGCTCCGATATCTCCGATATGGAAATGTATGAGAGATCCCGTTTCGTAGGAAGTGTATTTCAAAATCCCCGCACCCAGTTTTTCAATGTCGACACAGACAGTGAGATCGCATTTGGCATGGAAAATCTCGCGATGGACCCTGATGTCATGAAAGATCGAATGGACGACACAACAAGGCGTCTCCGCCTTGCACCGCTCCGTGGAAGAAGCATATTTGAGCTATCTGGCGGGGAAAAGCAGAGAATAGCATTTGCCAGTGTATATGCCATGAATCCAGATGTATTTCTCCTCGACGAGCCATCATCAAACCTTGATCTGGAGTCCATAGACGAATTGAGACTTCAGATCAGAACGATAAAGGAACAGGGAAAAACGATATTGATATCTGAACACAGAATATATTACCTCATGGATCTCGTAGATCGGATAGTTTTCATCGATAACGGTTGCATTCGAGAGATCCTCACCCCGGTGGAACTGACCGAAGAGAAACGACTCGCCCTTGGACTCAGATGCACCGCAAAGGAGTCTGTCCAGATCCCTGCAACAAGACGACAGACTAAGCCAACCCGTCCTGATACAATCAGCTCTGATACCGCCAAATTCACTCTCCGCATTGAGGATCTGTCACTTATGAGAGGCAAGCGAACCCTGCAGAGCGGACTGACAATAAAAGCCCATACTGGCGACGTTATCGGTATCATCGGGGCAAATGGCTCAGGCAAGACCACGCTGCTGCGTACCCTGTGCGGTCTTCACAAAGAGTACAGCGGACGCATATCACTAGACGGAAAGGAATGTAAGAAAATGGAGCTTAACAAGCTGTCCTACCTGGTGATGCAGGATGTAAATTATGAGCTGTTTGCCGATTCAGTGGCCGGCGAATGCCGGCTGGGACTACCTGATGTCAATGAAGAAATGGTGGCTGGCACACTGACAGAGCTTGGACTGTACACATACAAAGACCGACATCCCGCCACTTTATCCGGCGGTCAGAAACAGAAGGTTGCCGTGGCTGTCAGCATGACATGTCACAAAAAGCTCCTGATGTTCGACGAACCCACCAGCGGACTGGACTACAGAAGCATGCTTCAGGTCACGAAACTCATACAGCATGTGGCAAAGCACGCAATAGTCTTTATCGTATCCCACGATTCGGAATTTCTCAATCTGGTATGCACTAAGGTATATAAACTCAACAAGGAGAACAACAATGAAGAACAGCAATAAAAAGCAAAATCCTGTCTCTCTGCTGCTGACATGGGCAGGACATGACAAATACTGGCTTATACTATCCGTCATATGTGCATTTGTCAGCGGACTACTGGCGATAGGCGTATACATAGGAATATACAACATCATGAATGCTCTGGTATCCGGGACATGCACCAGACTGGTCATCATAAAAAATGCCATTCTGATAACATCCACCGTCATAATACGCCAGATATCTCTGGCATGCTCCGGTGTCAGCAGTCACAAAGGAGCATACGGCGCACTGTTCCGTGTGAGATGTATGGTTACCGAACATCTGGCAAAGGTTCCACTTGGCGCACTGGATGAAAAAAGCACCGGAGACATGAAAACCATCATCAACGAAGACATAGAAAAACTTGAGAGAGGACTTGCTCACAATCTGCCAGAGTTCATAGGATACTGTACCGGACCATTTGTGATATTTTTCTATCTCATGTCTGTGAATGTCCGTCTCGCACTGTTGTCACTGCTCCCAATAATTGTGGTTGCCGTCATAATGGTATTTATATTTATCAATATGTTCAGCCTCACGGACAGAGCGGGCAGATCTGCAGCAGCATTCAATTCCGTCATCATCGAGTACATAAATGGTATGCGCCAGATCAAAGCTTACAACATGGGCAGTGCCTCATTTGCCAAATACCGTTCCGCCATAGACGAGGAAAATACTGTATGGAATCTGATGTCAAAAAAGACCGGTCCACTCTATGCGGCATTTACCATTGCGCTGGAAAGCGGCATGATAATCCTCCTGCCGGTGGGCGGAAAGCTTTTACTCAGCGGTTCCATCACAGCCGGTGTATTTCTGCTGTTTGCCTACATCGGATCTATGTACCTCACGGAACTTCTCCCCCTGCAGCAGCTTGCCATGGAACTGGCACAGGTTTTTGCCGCCATTGGCAAAGTTCAGGGGATCCTTGATATATCTGTATTTGAGGGCGGCAGGCACTTTCCATCGCAGACCGATATCGCCTTGGAAAATGTATCATTCAGATACGAAAACAGCACTGAAAATGTTCTAAGCGACTGCAACCTCAATCTCGCCCAGGGAGAAAAACTGGCGATAGTCGGAGCATCCGGCGCCGGAAAAAGTACCATAGTGGAGCTCATCTCCAGATTTTACGACGTGACCGATGGGGCTGTGAAGATCGGCGGTATAGATGTGAGGGACATTTCATATGAAGATCTGCTAGACAACACCTCCATAGTATTTCAAAAGAGCTTTTTAACCTCTGGAACTGTACTTGAAAACATCCGCATGGGAAAGGATGCGTCATTTGACGAGGTTAGGCGCGCGGCGCGGCTCGCTCAGATAGACGACTACATCGTGTCACTGCCAGATGGTTACGAGACAAACGTTGGCAGTATACAGTCAAGATTCTCTGGCGGTGAAAAGCAGCGTATCGCTATAGCCAGAGCCATACTTAAGGATGCCCCTATACTGATCCTCGATGAGGCAACCAGCGCCGCAGATCCTGAAAACCAGTCACAGATAGACCTTGCCATAGAGAATCTGTGCAAAGATAAGACCGTGATCATAGTAGCGCACCGCCTGGACGTAGTGCGCATGTGTGATAAGGTCGCCGTCATCGAGCACAGTCGCATAAGCTCATTTGGAACCCACGAAGAGGTCCTGAAAGAGAATGAATACTACAAACACGCATGGGATATATATAAGGAGGCACACGATGTTACATATAGACTCGCATGATCCATTCAAGAAAAATGCCAGATTTGTCATCGGCATCATAATGACCATAATAGAGGGAATACTGTCCGCCAGCGTCAGTTTCTCAGTGTTCATACTGGTGTACTGGCTGTTAAATGGCGGAATATCCGCCTCGCAGATAAAAATCCTCACTCTCACCGTTGCCGGAATATTCGTGATCCGTTTTTTCCTGTACGGAATTGGCTACACTCTCGGGCAGATTGGTGGCGCTCAGATATCCAGAAATATCCGTCTATTTCTCGGTGATAAGATAAAGCGCATCCCCTTGAGCCATTTTACAAAGGGCAATATGGGCGGATACATCAACGTCCTGACATCGGATGTCGCCAAATACGAGCAGATCCTCACGCACAAAACCGGCAATCTGGTAAAAAATGGCGTCATCTCTCTGATGATCATCTGCTTTTCTTTCAAATTATATGCCCCTGCCGGAGCTGTACTTCTGATCGCGGCAGCGGTGTTTGTCCCCGAGATGCTGCTGTCACTTAAAATAGTGAACAAATATGGCAGTGAGAGGAACCGCATATACAACAACTCCGTCAGTTCTGTGGTTGAATACATTAGTGGGATCCAGACCCTTCGCGCCTACGGTATGACCGGAACAAAGAATGAAAAGCTCACTGAATGTCTTAAGGATTTCAGCGATATAAGCTATCGTTATGAGGCACGGGGAATTCCCGTATCATTCAGTTTCAACATCATACAATGGCTGTCCCTGCCTGCCGTCATGGTCATCGGAGCAAATCCATGGCTTGCCGGAACGCTCTCCGGCGCAGACTTTCTGATGCTTTGCATGGTGCCGGTCCTGCTGACCAAGCTCCTCATGTCCATATCAATAGACGTGTTCAGCTACAAGAATATGCTGCTCTCAAAGACTGCGATAACCAATATCGTGAATGAAGATGAAGAACCGATTCCAGTCCAAAACTTTGTCCCATCGGGCAGTGAGATATCATTTCAAAATGTCTGTTTCTCATACGATGCTGAGCGTGAGATCCTGCATGATATAGACCTGAGCATTCCGGAAGGAAAGTTCACCGCAATAGTTGGAGATTCCGGCTCCGGCAAATCAACGCTTATGAACATGATCAGCAAATACTATGACCCATGCAGCGGAACCGTGTGCATCGGGGGACAGAATCTTAAGAACTTTCCTTCGGAGCAGGTGCTTTCATACATATCACTTGTAGATCAGGACGTATTTCTGTTCAACGACACGATCCGAGAAAATATCCGCCACGCCCTGCCATCCGCCACAGATGCAGAGATAGAGACCGCATGTGAAAAAGCCGGGTGCACAGAATTCATCTCCAGACTTGCGAACGGTTACGATACTGAGATAGGGGAAAATGGCTGTCTGCTCTCGGGCGGGGAGAGACAACGGTTGTCCATCGCCAGAGCTATTCTCAGAGATTCTCCTATAATTTTGCTGGACGAGGCAACATCCGCTCTGGATATAGAAAATGAACTCAAAGTCAAGCACGCTATACAGCAGCTATTGGGAAACCATAAAACTGTTGTAATGATCGCACACACACTTCCGATCATACGATATGCCGACAAGATAGTTGTCATCGATGACAAAACCATAGCAGAGACAGGAACACACGAAGAATTGCTTGCAAAACACGGCAAGTATTTCAGGATGTGGAACTGTCTGTCCTGATTTTATATTGTAATTTTAAAATTAGAAAAGACTGGAAAAATTGATCTTTTGCATGTATCAATTTACCAGTCTTTTCTAATCTTTCATCAAACTATTTCATCACCGCATTATACACATCCCTCTTAGGAACTCCACGATCCACAGCCGCCTGTTTGATGGCATCCTTTTTCGGCATCCCCTGATCAACATACATCTGCACATGTTCCTCCACGGACATAGCCTCAAATGAACTCTTCTTCTCTTCCTCAAGTTTCTTTACATCAAGTCCCTCTATCACGAGAACAAATTCTCCTCTCGGATCTTCCTCCTCGTAGCGGGCTATAGCCTGAGAGAGCCTCATAGGTTCTATCGTCTCATGTTTCTTGGTGATCTCTCTGGCAAGTGTTATATGCCTGTCCCCCAGAACCTCCATGAGTTCCGCCAAAGTCTTCTTCAGCTTGTGGGGCGCCTCATACATCACCATGGTTCTCGTCTCACGTTTCATCTCCTCGAGAACCCTCGCCCTGTCCTTTTTGTCATATGGAAGGAACGCCTCAAATGCAAATCTTCTGGTCGAAAGTCCCGAGCTGATGAGTGCCGATATGCATGCACACGCACCGGGAACAGGCGAAACCTCAATACCGGCATCAAGAGCCTGTCTCACAAGCTCCTCCCCGGGATCAGATATACCCGGAGTTCCCGCATCGGTTATGACCGCCACGTTCTGACCCTGCTGCATCTTCTCCACCAGAACCTTCGCCTTGTCATATTTGTTGTATTCATGGTAGCTTGTCATTGGAGTCTTGATCTCGAAATGATTGAGCAGCTTGATACTGTTCCTCGTATCCTCCGCCGCTATCACATCCACCTCTTCAAGTACTCTGACAGCCCTGTACGTCATATCCTCAAGATTACCTATAGGTGTCGCCACCAAGTATAACTTTCCTGCCATATATATCCTCTCTTCTGCTGAACATCTAAACGTCAAAAATTTTTCATTAATATTCATTCACTAATATACAATTACTTGCACTTATCGAATTATAACACATACTCCACAAATATGAGAAACTTATTGGCGCAAGAATGTGTGATTGAATCCCGGCACCAATATCCATATAATAATCAACGTCTTATATGTTATACAACCGATCAATGTATACACATTGTACAGACACAAAAAACAGGGAGGACAACCATGATAAAACACAAACTAATCACAACCATACTTACTCTGGCAATCGCCACCACTGCAGCATTCTCACCACAGATAGTTCAGGTATCTGCTGCGCAGACAGACACTGCCACCATATCAGCGTCACAGAAATCGTCAGACTTCCAGATAAAAAATGGCGTCCTGATAAAATATACAGGAACATCAAAAAACGTAACAATACCGAATACCGTCAAATCCATCGGAGAAGAGGCTTTCTACTGCAATCAAAGTCTTGAATCCGTAACGATTCCAAGCACTGTGACATCCATTGGAGAGGCAGCATTCTGCGGATGCACAGCCCTGAAAAGCTTAGTCATACCAGACAGTGTACGCACTGTGGAGAAAGCCGCATTCTCATTTTCTGGTATATCCAGCGTTTCCATATCCAACAACCTTGCGATCATACCTGAGAGATGTTTCATGGCATGCTACAATCTGACATCGGTCAAATTCGGAAAAAAGGTATCTATAATCGGCGATTACGCCTTTTTCCAGTGCAAGACCATGACAAAACTCGTAATACCTGGAACCGTGACAAAGCTTGCCGACAATTCTTTTTTCAACTGCTGGAAACTCACTGATGTTTATCTTCCAGCATCACTGACAAGCATCGAAGATACTGCTTTTGACGATTTTTACACACGTTCATTTGTATGTCCTAAAAATTCATATGCTGAGTCTTACCTCAGAAAAAAGGGATACTCATACAAATACGAACAGGTGATAACTGCTGCCAACATCTCAAAGACATACGGTGACAGACCATTTTACATTAATGCCCGGACAACAAGTGGAAAAAAGCCATCATATCAATCGTCAAATAGATCGATTGTAAGTGTGACTTCCGATGGCAAGGCTGTTATCAAAGGCTGTGGTCAGGTCAAGATCACCATGACTGTTTCCGGAGACTCCCAATACACAGCCGCAACAAAATCCATACTTATAACTGTAAGACCAAAAACTATGGCTGCGTGCGTTCTAAGATCCAAGGCAAAAGGTCAGCTCACTATGGCATGGAAAAAAGATCCTTCCGTAACAGGATATGTCATTCAATACTCCAGCGACAGCAGTTTTAAAAAGGGATCAAGGAGGGTCACCATACCTAAAAATTCTATCACAAGTAAAACTGTTGCCAAGTTACCTCTGGGCCGACGAATATATGTACGCATATATTCATACAAGACAATCGGCAATAGCAGGATCACAAGCAACTGGAGCAAAACTTCAGCGATCACAATCAGAAACAGATAATGCATCTGATCTCAGCCACCTAGATCAATACACATAAAAACCCGGGAGACTTCTACTGAATTGCAGAAATCTCCCAGGTTTTATCTTTATATTCAAAATCCTTTATATTTTTATTACTTCTTATCTTTTGCAGCACCTTCATATGTCGCCAGCAGCTGCTCCGTATAAACTCCCGGAGCTTTGTATACTATCATAGGCGGATCGATCTTGATCATGGAATTACCACCCTTGACAGCCTCCACTATGACCATGTTCGGCTCCTTGTCTATGTACGGATGCACAAGCTGCATCCTCTTTGGCTCAAGTCTGTGCTCATGCAGACATTCAAAAATCTCAGCCAATCTAAACGGCTTGTGTATCATATAAAAACTTCCGCCAGGCTTAAGAGCATATTCCGCCGCTGCCACCACCTGATCCAGTGTAACATGCACCTCATGTCTCGCTATGTTCTTCGGAGCATCCGGATTCTCCAGTCCATGACTGCCCTTTATGTATGGCGGGTTCGAGGTCACTATGTCAAAGGAGGCCTTCTTGTAGTTGCAAGAGACCTCCTTTATATCTCCATTATCTATTCGTACTAAACCATCAAGGCCGTTGAGTCTTACGCTCCTTGCAGCCATATCCGCACATGCAGGCTGGATCTCCAGTCCTATAAACCGTGCATCATCCCCTGGCTTAGCAGACACTGATCGATGTTTTATCTCCTGGTTATCAGATCCTATCCCGTGATCCATATCATCCAGAACCGCCAGTCTCTCATTCCGGATCAGCGACTCCTCTCCATACTCCTTTGCTGCAAGGAGTATAGGTATGATTCCCGTTCCCGTTCCAAGATCCAGATATCTGCCGCCACGCTTAAATCTCACATAATTTGACAGCAGCACGGCATCCATACCAAAACAGAACATTCCGCTGTTCTGTATGATCTGGTAACCTCTGCACTGCAGGTCATCTATTCTCTCTTCCGGTCTAATCGTCAAATTTGGACTTTCCACCCTTGTCCTCCAATGCCTCAAGTGCCTTATATTCCTCAGCGCTGAGTCTCTCTGAATTCTTCTTTCTCTTAGGCTTGAACTTGAGTTCAGCCACTGGATACTCCATAACTTCCTTGTTGTCGTCCTTGTCAGTCACCACGATCTTAACCTTCTGGCGAAGAACGTTCACTGACATGACCTCGCCCTTGTTTCCATCTATTGTTCTAACGAAATCTCCCACATTTGGAAGTTTTTCATTCAGATACTCGTAGGTGTCCTGCTCATGTTTCAGACAACACATAAGCCTGCCGCACACACCTGATATCTTGGTCGGATTAAGGGATAGATTCTGCTCCTTTGCCATCTTGATCGACACTGGCACAAACTCTGACAAATGCTTGTTACAGCAGAGTTCTCTGCCGCATATACCGATTCCGCCCACCATCTTGGTCTCGTCGCGGACACCGATCTGTCTGAGCTCTATTCTCGTCTTGAACACCGATGCCAGATCCTTTACCAGCTCACGGAAATCAATTCGTCTGTCAGCTGTGAAATAGAACAGCACCTTGTTATTGTCAAATGTATACTCTGCCTCTATGAGTTTCATGTCCAGCTTATGTTTTGCTATCTTCTCAAGACAGATGTCAAATGCTCTCTTGCTCTTTTTCTTATTGTCCTCATATTTCTTCTTGTCATCGGCTGTGGCTATTCTTATGATCGGTTTGAGTGAAGCTGTGAGCTTGCTGTCCTCAACCTCTCTTCTGCCCAGAACTACCTTGCCATACTCCACGCCTCTTGCAGTCTCAACTATGACAAATGTGCCGGTCTCAACTTCAAAATTCTGTGGGTCAAAATAATATATCTTTCCATTCGGTCTAAAACGGACTCCTATAATCTCTTTCATCAACAATTCTCCTTCATAGTCAGGAGCATAAGCTCCATAGCAATGTCAAAGCTGACATTTGCCTCAAGTCTGACTTTTGCTTTATCCATGGACTTGAGTACTTTTTCTATACCCTCATAGCTGATATGGGAAGACTGTTTTCTTATATCCATATAATATTCCTTGAACATCAGCCTGCCAGGGTTATTGGATACCTTAAGCATAAGTATATCCCTGTACCACATCATCATAAGATCGATGTAATCACTTATCTTGAGCTTGTACAGCTCCATATTTTTGATGGCAAATAACATGTCATCAACCGTCATCTCACTGAGATGTCTCATGAGTTTTACAACATTTTCCTTGATCTCCCTGTACTCATCGCTTGTGGCAAGTCTTATCGCCTTTCCCAGATTGCCCTGAGCAAAATCCATACAGAAATCTGCCTTCTGCTTATCAAGTTTCAACTCATTCATGAGATAATCAAGTATATCATGCTCCCTCACCGGTTTCACGTTCAATACTATACATCTGGACTGAATAGTCTGAAGCATTTTGTCTATATTGTTCGTGAGCAGTATGATGATCGCGTACGACGGAGCCTCCTCAATAGTCTTGAGAAGTGCGTTCTGCGCATTCACATTGAGAAGTTGTGCATCCTCTATAACATATATCTTGTATCTGCTGCTGTAAGGCTTGATATCAATATCTGAATTCACCTGATCACGTATCTCCTCAACAGAGATGACATTTGGCTTATCGTGTGTTACCCAGACTATATCTGGCTGGTTTCCTGTCTCACACTGAAGACATGATTTGCAATGATTGCAAGGCTCTGTTCCGCCCTCCTCACACTGAAGAGTTTTCACAAGAGCCCTGGTGAGGGTTTTCTTACCACTGCCCGTCTCGCCATTGATTATATATCCCTGCGATATCTTTCCAAGCTCTATACTGCTCTTAAAATGGCGTATTATGTCTTCATGTCCGATTATTTCTGTGAAATCTATCATAAATACCAACCCCCTTACATTATTAATTACTATTATTCTGTAATATTCCGACCTTCTCCAATCAGAATAGATCACAGATTGAGTTTTTTCTCTACATACCCTACTATTATACCATGAATCTCATCGATAGGTAAAGTGGCGTCTATCTTTACTATGCGCTCAGGATGCATATCAGCCAGCATGCGGTAGCCGTCCACAACCTTCTGATGGAATTCCATCTTTTCATTCTCCATTCTGTCAAGCTCAGCCTGATTTTTCTTTCTTGCTATTCCTTCCTGTGCGTCAAGATCCATGAGGAATGTCATATCCGGCATGATTCCCTGAAGTGCAAACTCATTTACCTTGTACACCGTATCCACGCCGAGACCTCTTCCGATTCCCTGGTATACAGCTGAGGAATCCACAAATCGGTCTGCAATAACTGCCTGTCCAGCCTCAAGTGCCGGCTTGATGTTCTCCTTTACGAGCTGGGCTCTGGCTGACGCATATAAAAGCAGCTCCGTCATATATCCCATCTCAGTGAAATCCTTGTTCAAGATGACCTCACGTATCGCCTCGCTTATAGGATTTCCACCCGGATCTCTGGTTATCAGTACGTCATATCCCTTTTTCTCAAGATACTCCTTGAGGAGTTCTCTCTGTGTTGTCTTGCCCGCTCCATCCGGTCCTTCTATTGTTATAAATATTCCTCGCATATCTTAACCCTCTGTACACACCACAAATATGTATACACCTTTCTTCTTATATAATCTGAGTATACTGTCTTTCAAACAGCCCGCCTCACACTTCACACAGACAAGGTGCGATCGGATTTTTCCGGATCCCACACAGCACTGTGATACTGCCATCATCCACGCCCGACACATTCAGTCCGCTTTTTATCATCATCCTGATTCCCGCCACGGCTCTGTCATCCACTATCTCTCCCGGAGCCAGCACTGGAATCCCCGGCGGATATGCATATACAAATGCACCCGAGATCCTTCCCTCTGCCTTCTCCAGCAAAATCTTCTCTGAAGGCTCATCCCATGCTTTTCCTGGAACCACCGCAGACTTTCTTCCGGATATAATGTCCATCTCGCTGCCGCCGTCCATGATCGGTCTGCAATCCAGTCCATTATCTATCTCTTCCATCGCTCTAAACAGTATATCATAACTATCTGCACTGTCCACAACAGATGATATACAAATTACATAACTCACTGAAGACATCTCCACGATCAGCCCATACCTGTCGGCCAACATGTCGGCAAGCATAACTCCGGTAAACTTATTTCCTGATCCGTCAACTGTTCCCGGTCTCACTACAAACACCAATCTGCCTTCATCGTGGTCAAATACTTTACATGCAGGACAGCTCTCTCCATTTTTAGATATGTTCACTTCAGGTTTGAACAACCGTATATTTCTGAGTCTGTCACATCTCCCGGCAAATGCCTCAAGTCTGCGTTCATACTCCCCAAATGCCGTTCTGTTATTTGCCCCAAATGCCACCGCCTTCTCCATGCTCTGCATAAATATATACGATGGCGATGAAGTCTGGAATATCTGCAGATATCTCCTGATCCTCTCATCAAGTTCCGGATTCATCACATGAAGCAGCGACGTCTGAGTCAGTGCCGGCATGGTCTTGTGGAGGCTCTCGATGACGATATCCGCCCCCTGTTCCATGGCTGTTTTATGTGTATTCATAAAATTCAGGTGCGCTCCCTGTGCCTCATCCACTATGAGATATATCCCATACCTGTGTACTATCCCGGCTATGGTACTTATATCAGATATTACTCCCTCATATGTAGGGGAAGTGATGATCACCGCACTTGGCTTTCTGCCATCCTCTATCAATTTATTGAGTGTAAGTTCCAGTTTGGCCGGCGATATATCACCCAGTATATCCGTTCTTTCCGCAGTCTCACAAATGTCTTCACCGCAGTCATTTGTCATTTCGTTCGATATTGTCTGTGCTCCATTCCGATCAGCGCCACAGCGCCATTTCATATCCACATAATCGGGCACTATATACTCCGGTTCAAGTTCTAACATGCAGATGGCATTGTACACCGCCTTGTGACAATTTCTCGCCACAAGTACCACATCACCTCTATGACATGTGGCATGGATAGCCGTCATAAGCCCTGATGTGGAACCGTTCACCAGCATATACGTCGCAAATGTTCCATACACCTTCTTCATCTCGGCAAGACTATCCGCTATAAACATCTCCGGCTCATGCATATCGTCAAGATCCTTAGCCTCTGTGAAATCATGTGAATACACCCCGTTCCAGAAGTTTTCCCGGGATTTTGAAATGTTATCAACATTTTGGGCTAGTTGTCCACCGTTTTCATCATCCGCAAAACACATACAACCACCTGTCTTTTCTATCGGCTGTCTCTTATGCCCCGGCATATGCCAAGGGTATGTGCCTTTATCTATATATTTTTCAAGTGCCTCGTTTATATATTCTCTCACTGTCATTCTCCATTATATAGGTTCTGTGTGGTTATAATACCACACTTTCATACATTTGTAACGGCACGGACTTCGGCTGATTTCCCCACAAATATGAAAAACAGGAGAAACCGTTTGGGGTCTCTCCTGCGACGGGGTATGAAAAAGTAAGTTATCATCTTTTATTACGATCTGCCAAATGCTGCAACAGCATCTTCGATCTTCTGCAGTTCTTCCTCTGTCATGACTGTATGCGACTGTTTCTCTGCCGCCTTAAGGTTGTCCAGGATCTGCTCCGGCTTTGACGCACCGATCAGCACTGTTGTAACCTCTGGCTTGTTGAGCAGCCATGCTATTGCAAGCTCAGAGAGTTTCATGTCATAACCAGCTGCTATCTCATTCAATTCATTGAGCAACGGTCTCTTTGCAAGCACCTGATCCTCATGAAGAAATCTTCCATCCTTAACCGCTCTGCTGTCAGCTGGCAAGCCCTTCAGGTATTTGTCTGTGAGCATTCCCTGCGCCAGCGGTGAGAAACATATAAGTCCCTTTCCTGATGCATATGTCTGTTTCAAAAGTCCATTCTTCTCAACGGTTCTGTCGAGTATGCTGTATCTGTTCTGATTTATAACAAATGGAACATGCAGTTCGTCCAGAATCCTTTCCGCCTTTGCCATTGTCGGTCCGTCATAGTTGGAAAGTCCAACATAGAGTGCTTTTCCACTCTTAACTATCTGTGCCAGCGCACCCATCGTCTCCTCAAGCGGAGTATTTGGATCCATTCTGTGGTGATAAAATATATCCACATACGGAATACCAAGCCTTTTAAGGCTCTGGTCGAGACTTGCTATGAGGTACTTTCTGCTGCCCCAGTTGCCGTAAGGGCCTTCCCACATATCGTACCCTGCTTTCGTGCTGATTATCAGCTCATCCCTGTACGCACCAAGCTCCTCCTTCAGGATCCTTCCGAAGTTCTCCTCCGCACTTCCGTACACTGGTCCGTAATTATTTGCTATATCAAAATGTGTTATTCCGTTGTCAAATGCGGTAAAGCACATCTTCTTCATATTCTCATAGTCATCGTTTGTTCCAAAGTTGTGCCAAAGTCCAAGTGCCAGCGGTGGCATCATAAGACCGCTACTGCCGCAATGTCTGTAAAAACCTGTTCCCTCAACATTCTTATATCTGTTCTCTGCTGCCTTGTAATCTCCCATATCGACACCTCACTCTTAAAAATTTGACAATTTTGTTTTTAATTTATAAAAATATCCCATTTAAGACAAAGAAACCACCTGGATATATTAGGGGGTGAACTCAGATGGTTTCTTCGTGTATATGCAAGTTATCACTACATTTCGAAGTATATCATAGCAATATGTTTAAAAAAATTGAAAATTTTTGTGTTATATATAAAAATTTTATTTTTCTCGCTTATTCTGCTCTTACAGCCCATCTCATCTTTGTGGATCTCGCCCTTGGGTTACGGGCACACTCCTCCGCTGACGGCCTGATGACATCCTTGCTCACCTCACTGTAGATACCTGCCTTCGCCCCCGCCTTGAACGCTCTCTTTACCAGTCTGTCCTCGCCGGAATGGAATGTAAGAATCGCCACCCTTCCGCCTGGTCTGAGTGCATCCGGCAGCTTGTCAAGAAAATCATACAAAACCTCAAATTCGCTGTTCACATCTATTCGGAGAGCCTGAAAACACCTCTGACAGGATTTCTTCACAGCCTCTTTTTTGTCCTTCTCCGGCACAAACGCCAAAGCCTCTTCTATGACATCTTTCATCTGAGTGGTGGTCTCCACATAATTCTTAGTACGATTCCTCTTCATGATGACCGTTGCGATCTCCTCCGCATAAGGTTCATCGGAGTTCTCCTGGAACATTCCCACAAGTTCCTCATACGACACCTCTCTCAGACGTTCAGCAGCAGATTCTCCCTTCTCCGGGTCAAGTCTCAGGTCAAGTGGTCCGTCAAACTTGTAGGTAAATCCCCTGTCCGGGTTGTCTATCTGCATTGATGACACTCCGAGATCCGCAAGGATAAAATCAAATCCTCCAGCCTCCTCCGCCACCATATCTATGTTCCTGAAGTTAGTCTGTTTCACAGTGAGTATATCCTCCCCGTATCCAGCATCCTCCAGCCTCTTCTTTGTCTTTACGATCTCTATAGGATCCACATCCAGGGCATACATATGCCCCTCTCCATGGAGCTGCTCAAGCATACGCCTTGTATGTCCGCCATATCCAAGTGTCGCATCAAGTCCCTGCTGCCCCGGTTGTATCTGGAGAAAATCCAGTATCTCATTTACACATATAGATATGTGCATTCCCGCCGGAGTGCTGCCCTTACTTATGACTTTTTCTATCGTATCGGCATATTTCTCTGGATCATGCTCCTTATATTTCTCCTCAAATCTCCTCGGATGAGTACCACTGTAATGGACTCTCCTCTTGTGTACCTTTTCTTCCATACTGTATCTCCTATATCATCTACATCCATATTAGTCAGTTTCGTTATTTTGACCACTTTTCTGCCATAATACCATATATATGTGAAACAAGCCATATACCGGATCCAAAACAATGTGGACAGAGTTACCTGCCCCCCTTAGAACCGGACATAAAAAACTGGAAGTTACGACTCATATCCGTAACTTCCAGCCTGTTGAAATCATATATTATCAATTATTTTCCAGCTATGATGTGGTGTATCATTGTGAGCTGACTTCTTAGTGCATCAACCGATATCTGCCCAGGTGCCGATGGAATACCGGCGGTAGCAAACGACACCGCATTGCCATACATCTCACCGGTGGTTCTTGTCTCAACTCCCAGTTCTCCCATGGATATAACTATGAGAGGGGTCTGATTTCCACACTCCTGCAGTTCCTTTGCCGCTTGCATCATGTCGACAACCTGAGATCCATCCTCCGGCATCATAGCTATCTTGGCTATATCCGCCCCTGTGAATATGATAGACTTGAATCTGTCAACGATCTGCTCCATAGGGATCGTAGTCTTGAAATCATGATTTGATACAATGACATACACACCCTTTGAATGAGCCTCCGCTATGACCTCATCCACGATCTCCATGTCTGAAAAATATTCTACATCCACCATATCTATGTAACCGCTGTCTATCACATCGAGCAGCAGGTCGCGATACTGGCTGAGAGTCGCCTCCATGCAGCCGCCCTCACCCTTTGTTCTGAATGTGAAGATAATAGGAAACTGACCAAGCTTATCATGTATCTTTTCAAGAGTCTTCATGAGAGCATCTCTGTCAAAACACTTCTCATAGATATCTGCCCTGAATTCCACCATGTCCGGCTCCGACTTCGCTATGACTCTGGACTGATAATCCACATCATAATCTGTAGGCGCCACCAATGGCACACATATCTTAGTCATCCCCTCGCCTATCGCCACATTCTTCACATTTACGACCTTCATCACTGCCTCCCTGCGTATATATATTATTTCAATCTGAACACATTGTTCTATGTTCTATATCTATTTTATCTCCATTGCGCCGATGAATGTATCACACAGTTTCTGGACATCGATATTATCTGGTACCTTCCAGTAACTTATGTTACATATGATCGAGCCTTCTCCAAACGGATATATAAATATAACGTCTGTACTCTGCATATCATATGATGTCATCTGAGTCTCAAGGCAGATCACCTCTGTTCCGTCTTTAGCCTTTACCTTACTGTCTGACATAGAGTCGATCTTGGTATTATCATCTTCCATTCCCTTATAGGTTTCTTTAAGTGTCTTGAGATAAGACTCTGCATCTGTATAATCATTTGCAGAATATATTACATATGAATCACCCTTTGTATCGTTCAGAGAGATTGAATAACTTGAGGCATAGCTCCTCTCATATCCCTTTGGATCATTTATCTTAATCGTCTTATCACCGACCTCGAGAACAACCTTTGAATAGTCTGTCTCCTCTGTAGTTGCATCTGTGACTTCCTCTGTATCCGGCTCTGCGATATCTATATCTTCTCCATCTCCATCATCCTTCTTACCTATGGAAATTCCGGCATCAGATGTCGCAAACAGATCGCCCCATGCTGATATTATCTTCTCAGCACTGTCAGTATTTATATACTGCTGTACATCATCCCCCTGAAGAACTGAATAATCCACCACATCACTGTCTGACGGTGCTGTGAGTGTATTCTTCTTCTCGGCAACACTTAAGTTACCTGACAGGGCTATGATCTCATCACCTGAAACATTCATCTTAAACTTGAGATCATTGATGCTGAATGACTCACCCTTCTTTACATCAGCAAGAGTTCCTGAGTATGTGATATCAATGTCCTCTGAATCAACAGCGATCTTGCTGGTTCCTTCGAGTGCTCCACTCTTCTCGTCATAAGAGAATGATGTGTTTCCTGTGAACTCCTGTGACTCGCCATTTGCTGTCGCTGACAGCTTATAATCTGCTGTGACATCTGTCTTGTCACCGCTCTTATTGCTCTTATATGCACAGTCAAATGACACATTCATCTGTGAACCATACTCAAGCTTTACTACCATCTTTGAATCAGATGTTACATCGCCATCTCCCATGAGATCCACTGTAAATCCAAGTGTGACACCGGCTGCTGCTATATCATAATCTGAATTGATATGTACTACCTTACCATTGTCAATGTATACATCTGTGACAATATCCTTTGTAAATACAGCGCCAACAAGTGAAGGGATCGTTCCCACTGACTGCTTTATCTGATCCTTTGAGATATTCATCTCTGAGACCATATCGTCTGATATATTGCTGTCAATATACTCATTTAAACAGTCAACCACTGCATTTGCCAGATCATTTATAGAGTCTGTTGTGATCGTAACTGTGTAGTGCTGTGCTGTTACCGACTTTCCATTTGCATCGGTAAAATTCTCCTTACCAACCCTCTCATATACCATAGAATCCTTGAATGTATCCATGGCAGGCTTGAGCTTTTTATCAATGATCTCGGTGAGTGCCTCTGCATCGACCGTTCCACCGGCTCCAGCCTCTGAACCGCCAAGTTCTGAGATTATAGAGTTGGCATCAAGTACAAATGTCTTTGTGAACAGCTCTGGTGATGAGAAGTAAATCTTATTGCCAACGGAAAGTATCTCCGCTGTCGCCTTCTCGCCTGCAGCTGTCATAGAACCGCCTAATCTGAAATCGTTACTGTCGCCAAATGCTGTACAGCCGTTCCACTCAACCTGAGTTCCGCTAAGCTGCTCTGCACCACTTACATTGTCGATATTCAATGTTGAATTGAACTCGATATTATCCAGATCAAAGTCTTCTGATCCGACTATGTCTCCAAGATTTCCATTTTCAAGTTCTTTTGCTGTGTTTTCCATGGCATCCTCAACAACATCCTTAGGTGTCTTCTTGAGGAATACGAGATATACCACAACCAATGCAGCGATAACGATAAGAGCCGCAACCACTGAGATTATAGCTATCTTGATGCCCTTTCTCTTCTTTGGTGTCTCAGGCTTATGTGCCTGGTCGCCATACATATTAATTGTCTGATCATATGTAGTCTGTCCTGCATACTGCTGGTTTGCCTGCTGACCATACTGTCCTGCGTACTGCTGGTTTGCCTGCTGACCATACTGTCCTGCGTACTGCTGGTTTGCCTGCTGGCCATACTGTCCTGCGTACTGCTGATTTGCCTGCTGGCCATACTGTCCTGCGTACTGCTGATTTGCCTGCTGACCATACTGTCCTGCGTACTGCTGATTTGCCTGCTGACCATACTGGCCTGCATACTGCTGATTTGCCTGCTGACCATACTGGCCTGCATACTGCTGGTTCTGCCGACTATTCTGATCTGCGTACTGCTGGTTTTGCTGCTGACCGGCAGCAACCTGCTGATTTCCACCTTCAGGGGTATTTCCATCGAAATTCACTCCATCAGGTGTTCCATTCATTTCATTGTCTCCCATGATATTTCCCTTTCTTTGTCATGCATAGGGTATAACCCTGTTTTTTCCTTCCTATAACAATCTACATAAGTATATACAATAAATAAATATTTTTCCAGTGCCTTTACACCCGATAAAGCATTGGAAAGACATCGTTAAGAGTAATTAATATTCATCATCTTCCTCATAACCCAGTCCAAGTCTGCCCAAGATCGATGACGGAACGTATGCCTCTATGAATATCCCATCATCCAGATACTCCTCCGTCTTGATCTCACCGTACTTGTGTATAAGTCCTGTGAGTCCCGCATCCGAGTATGCAAATGTGTGCCTGATATATGTCTTCTGATTCCTGAGTATCTCCTCTATGGATGCCGCCAGCTCGTCAAGTCCCTGCCCCGTCCTCGCCGAGACATAGAGTGTCCTGTCTGCCCTGAGATCACGCACTCCCACCAGATCATCCTTTTCGACCTTGTCTATCTTATTGAAAACCGTTATGATCGGCTTTCCAGACTTATCATCTATCTTTAGCTGCTTTAAAGTGTTGTATACAGTCTCAATGTTTTTATCCCAATTCTCATCCGAGGCATCCACCACATGTATGATCACATCACAGTATTTTGCCTCCTCAAGGGTTGATCCAAACGCCTCCACCAGATGGTGTGGAAGTTTTCTGATAAATCCTACGGTGTCGGTCAACAGCACGTTCTGTCCTCCCGGCAATTTATAACTTCTGGTCGTTGGATCAAGGGTTGCAAATAATTTATCCTCCTCTAGTACCCCGGCACCCGTCATAGCATTGAGCAGCGTAGACTTGCCTGCATTTGTATACCCGACTATTCCCGCCACCGGGACAGCACTTCTCTGGCGCTGCTTTCTCTGTTGGCTCCTCTGCGCCTCCACGGTCCTAAGCTCCGCCTTGAGTCTTGATATACGCTCTCTTATAACTCGCCTGTCGATCTCAAGTTTCTTTTCTCCCGGACCTCTGGTTCCTATACCACCACCGAGTCTCGA
This sequence comes from Coprococcus sp., assembly GCA_050874325.1. Taxonomy (GTDB): domain Bacteria; phylum Bacillota; class Clostridia; order Lachnospirales; family Lachnospiraceae; genus Coprococcus. The sequence continues at coordinate 236,247 of JBNMKK010000001.1, forward strand.
GAGAGAATCTCTCATTCCTATGAGTCTTGTAGCTCTGAACTTCAACTGTGCAAGCTCCACCTGAAGCTTGCCCTCATAGCTGCCCGCATGTGCCGCAAATATATCGAGTATGACCATTGTCCTGTCCATAACCTTTATATCAAGTGCATCCTGAAGGTTCATAAGCTGAGCCGGCGACAATTCATCATCGCAGCACACTCCCGTTGCTCCCAGCTCATATATCATATCCCTGAGTTCTTCGACCTTTCCTCTGCCGAGATACAGATCATTTGCGATCTTATCCCTGTTCTGGACAAGTCTGCCAACTACCTCGCCACCTGCAGTGTCTATAAGCTCTGTCAGTTCATCCAGAGATGCCTGAACCTCGAGCGACACTTCTTTCTGTGTATATCCACCAGTGTCCGCGGCAAATACTATTATCTTCTCTCTGATCTTCTCCGATTCCAGATCATACAATGTACTTTTTTTCTCTGCCATTGATCCACCTCTACATCGTCATGTATGATTACTTAACTATCGTCACCTTCACCGTGTGATACTGTGATCTGTTGCCCGCAGCATCTCTGGCACAACATACCACAGAATACGTTCCGGCATCTGCCTTAACCTCACCCACTGCAACACATATGACATCCTCTGTGATCTTTGATACGTCTGTTCCATCCAGTTTGTGACCATTTCCGTCTGTCGCCACCGCAGTCTTTATGATCGTATCTCCATCCTGGGCTGTTATATATGAGGCAACTAACTTTGCCAGTTCCTCATTCTGTCCGCTGTAATTTCCAATCTTTATCTCAGCAGGTATCCTTGTGATCACAGGAGCCTCATCATCCTCAACTGTTATTACAATACTCTTAGATATCTCTTTACCCTGATCGGTAAAGCTGTATTTGAGGTTATACTTTCCAACCTTTGTGTTGTCTACTGAACCTTCAACCTTTATCTGGTCTGTCACATCCTCCCTCTGGGAGTTAAATGCCATAACTCCAGCCATGGTATCATAATTTTCCCCCTGACTTATACTATGACTCTCCACACCATATATTACCGCTTTACCGGTGGTCGGATTCTCCTCCACCATATCTGTAGGATCCCATCCCTGCTCGTCTGTATTCTCAAGCTTTGTCACAGGCACTGGTCTTCCAAGCGGACCATAGTAATCGCTGTCAAATATGTCAACGTATGTTCCCGACTCGCAGTTCTCATATATCCATTTCGTGTCAGCAACGCAAAGTCTCACGCATCCCAGAGATGCACCTGTTCCAAGCTTATTAAACTCCCATGTCTCAAGAGAGTCCTTGGTCGTGTCGAGATAAGGAACCGAATGGAACAACGTGTCACCGTCTATCTGTGAGACATACTGACCATAACAATCATCAAAAAGTGCAAGCCACTCCCATTTGAGCTGTATATTGAAAAGTCCTGTCGGTGTCTCCCCCACAGGTGACACTGAACACCTCATTGCTCTTACCGGCACTGTATAATATCCATTTGAATCGAGGGTATATACTGTCACTATATTTTCCTTTCTGTTTATCTTGATCGCATACGGATATCCATTGTCCTCAAGATCATCACCGTTATAGTTTTCCTGCTCCTCATTCTGTGGAACTTCTATATCTGTATATTGTACATCCCCCTGAACTACAAGAGGTACCGCAGCCTCAGTACTCAGCACTTCATCCTGAGATGTGTTCTCAGTTTCTGCATCTGTCTTGTCCTGTATATCTTTCTCTGTCTTATCAGCTGTTGTCCCTGTTGCCACAGTCTCTCTTCCTGTCTCATTGCCACTCAGCTTGTCCAGCTTACTCTTCAACCTGTAGTTCTTCACAGCAAGGCTTATCACCAGAGCAAGAAGTATAACAGATACCGCGTACAGGATCGTGCGCTCCAGATCATATATATTTCTTCTTTTGTTCTTTCTATTGCCATTCTTTCCTATTTTATTATCAGGTGTTTTCTTTCCACTGTTATCTTTATTTTCCCGCGTTTTATTTCTTAAATTTTTATCTTCCATATTACCCATTTCTTTCTATATTTATATGTCTGTATTGTATTATGCATAATTACATCAATTTTAATCGTTACACTTTAACATAACATTTTATAATACAAATTAAAACATTTTTCTTTAAAATTCCGTAAATTCCACATTGACTTTATCTGGAACTGTTGTACAATCGAATATCAGGCGCTTAAAAATAAGCATTATTTTTTTCATATATATACAGCAAATAAGGAGGTTTATTTCACAATGAAAGATCTGACAGTCGGAAAGCCTATGAAGGTCATATGGCTATTTGCAGTCCCTATGATACTGGGACAGATCGCACAGCAGTTATACAGTTTTACAGATTCTGCCATAGTTGGCAATTATGTAAGTTCCCAGGCCCTCGCCGCCGTAGGTGCAACCTCTGTCATTTCCAATATGATGATAGGTTTCCTCAACAGCGGAACTATGGGACTCGCAATTCCAATAGCCAAATACTATGGTGCTAAGGACTACCACCGAATGAGACGGTGCATAGGTGCATCAGCATTGATGACGCTCATCTCGTCCATAGCATTGACAGTTCTCGGTCTTATTTTTATCAGACCTATTCTTGCCCTGCTAAACACACCGGATGACATAATGGACATGGCCGCAAGCTACGTTATAATCATAATTGCCGGAATGATTTTCTGTTCTCTGTACAATCTGTGCGCTAACATACTGCGTGCAGTCGGAGACAGCAAAACACCGCTTATTTTCCTTGGAATATCCGTTGTACTCAACATTGTGCTTGATCTCCTGTTCATAAGGATATTTGACATGGGAGTCAGAGGCGCCGCCATAGCAACCGATATATCCCAGGCTCTCGCAGGTATCCTTGCTCTTATCTACATAATTGTAAGAGCTAAGCATCTTATCCCTGAGAAGGGCGAATATTCTGTAGAAAAAAACGACCGCTCTGACCTTATCCAGTCTGCACTTGCAATGGGATTCATGAGCTGTATCGTAAACATAGGTACTGTAATACTGCAGAGAGCCATCAACAATCTCGGAACGGATATCGTGACTGCTCACACTGCAGCCAGAAAAATATTTGATATCCTTATGTTCATGCTTTATATAGTCGGAAATGCTGTGACAACATATGTAAGCCAGAATATGGGTGCAGGCAAATACGAAAGAGTACACCAGGGCGTCCGCGCCGCGATCATCATAAACACGATCATAACCACAGTCATGATCGTATTTGGCTGGCTCCTCAGCCCTGCTCTGATCAGGCTTGTGGCTGGAACTTCCAGCAGCGTGATCATCGATCCGGCAGTGCGGTATGTGCGCATAGGTGTAACCTGTTTCTATGTACTCGGGCCTCTGTTCGTCCTGAGATGTGCCATGCAGGGAATGGGCAGAAAGATCATACCTGTACTCTCGTCTACCATAGAGCTGGTGGGAAAGATCCTTGCCGTTATGATACTCACACCAAGACTTGGCTACCTTGGCGTAACCATCACAGAGCCTATCATATGGTTCTGTTGTACACTGATGCTGTCCATAATGTATCTCACAACACCTGTTGAGAAACTTGTAGAGAAAAGACGTGCCGCCAATACAATTGCAGCACAGATAAAATAATAGAACGCGAAACAAAAAACAAGCCCCACTGCCGATGACTTTCATCACCGACAGTGGGGCTTTTGAGTATGGCTAAAAATGAGTATTATCTTTTATCTTTCTTGATAACGATGTAACCCGCACCAGCCATGACAAGCGATGCTATCATTATCGCGAATAATGTATCTACAGGGGACTTATCTCCGGTATTCACCACATTCTGTCCCTTGCCATCTGTACTTCCATCAGCTGTTGTGGTTGCCTCTGTAGTCTTGTCATCCTTACCGGTATCCTCCGTAGTTGGATTCTCCGTTGTCGGATCTTCTGTTGTCGGATTCTCCGTAGTTGGATCATCCTTGCCTGGCTCCTCTGTTGTCGGATCATCTTTTCCAGGATCAGCTGAATCCTTCTTAACCAGCGACTTATCTGTTATGATAAGACCATTCTTGTCCACAGGATTCTTCTTCAGCATATCATCTGTCAACTTAACAGCCTGGATTCCATCAAAGTAGATAGTTGAGTCAACTGTCCACTTGCCAGTGTGATCCTCCGGCACGATCGAGTTGCACCATACAGCAAACTTAACTATATCTGATGTATCGAGTGTACCACCCTTCTTGCCCTTGAATGAGCTAAATGGAATGGTAACATACTGCGCCTTTGTTCCCTTGACGAAATCTGTGAGATATACCTCAAACTCCTCACCACTTCCATCTGTGAGCTGTATTACAAGTTTCTGTCCCATGCCATCCGGCTGAACCCACATCTCAAGTGCATTGTACTTTGAGAAGTCATTACTTGTAAGCTCTGACTTGATCCTTCCTGTCCACACCTCTGATCCATTTGTCTCAAGCTTATACTTGAATGCGCCGCCGTATGTTCCGCCATTCTTATGTGTCTTGTCAAGAACGAAACTTGAACTGCATCCGGCTGCTGAGTTGGATGTATATGTAGAATCCAGAAGTCCATCACTGCCTGAGTAATACTCAAAGTCCTCGATCACATTTGCAGGAGCCTTATCCTTGTCCTTGCCAAGGCTTATGTTGGACAGCTGTGCAAGCTGCTCGCCATCTGCCACGAGTGTGATAGTTGCTGTATCTGTCTTTCCAAGCTTACTAAGGTTTTTATCTGTGAGATCGGCTGTGTACAGCATACTTTCTGATCCCGCAGCGGCAATAGATGCACCCGCATCAGCTGTGAGTGTCAGCTTAACGCCTGTATCAGGATTGTTGATCACAAACTGGACCTTTGATGCATTCTTGACACCAGCCTTGAGTGTTGTAGCTGCAAGTATAGTGTCTCTGTCAAACGGATAAACCATATAACCCATCTGGTTGGTGTATGTATTTGCAGATACTCCCGCAAGACTTCCCATGTTACTGTAGAAACCTGTGTCACCGCCAAATATAGATGAGTCGTCATTGTAGTACTTTATAAAATCATTGATAAGTTCCTGTCCGTGTGTAGCGTCATACTTATATGGCACGTAGAAGTTGCTGTCTCCGAAGTTTGCCCACACAAGGTAGTATGGCATATTGTTCTTCTTTGCAATATCGCTGACTTCCTGATACCAGTTCTTGCCTGATGCCTCTGTACCAACCGGGTTCCCCTTCACAAGAAGTCCCTCGTTGTCAGATCCATCCTTCTTCATTACTCTCACACCGCACTCAGCGATCGCAGGTATCTTACCTCTCTCTGCAGCTATTGATGACACGATTCCACATGTTGTATCAAGGCTGTCAAAGAAAGAATTGTCTGCAGCTGCAGGGTATGAATTGTAATCGTTATAATAGTCAAATGCAAGTATATCTACATACTCATCACCTGGATAATACGACATGTACGCTGCCTCTGATGTGAGAGGTCCATTTGGTGAGTATACCCAGAGAAGGTTGTGAACACCGCTCTGTTCCATATAATCCTTTGTATATCTGTAGAGAGACTTGTATGTCTCCGCTGTGTTCATTGATCCCCACCAGAACCAGCTTCCTGTGTTCTCATGGAACGGTCTGATCATTATTGGTATTCCGGCAGCCTGGAGCTGTGATGCGTAATCAGCTATCACGTCAAGATAAGCTGTAAATACCTCATTGTACTCTCCGCCAGGAAGAATCTGCTTAACTATATCATTTGACAGATCCTTGGACTCTGAGAAATCGCATCCGTAGAAACTGTATGTTCCATCGGAATTCTTCACTATCTTTGAGTTGGAGAAGTTAGGCATATGCATTGACAGCGATATGATAGAGCCATTTGCCGCAGCTGTCTTGCTGTATGCCACTGAGTTTGCCAGAGCCGAAGCTGCATCTGAGCCGCCTGCCTCTGAGCCTGTAACTGCAAGTGAGTCGATTCCGAACACACCGCTGACCTGTCCTGTCACATCGTATACATCTCCAAGAGTTGCCTGTGGGTTTACACTTCTGCTCACATCATTCTGATGTCCGAACAGAACCTGATCACTGTTCATGAGCGCATTCAGGTATGCTGCAAGAGCCCTTGCGCTGTCTGCTGCATTTGCATCGCTCACATTAACTGATGATGGCATCTGTGAAAGATCTGCAGGTGAACCTGCACCAGGAGTCTCTGTTATCTCAACAAAATCTTTTGTTGTATCTGCCTGTGAAAGAACCAGATTGTCAAGATATACATTACCCTTGAAGTTTGTACTGCATCCTATAATTCCTATTGTCACATCTGTGAGCGGTTTATCTGTAGGGGTAAATCCCATTGTGATCGTCGCCTTCTTCATTCCACCGCCGATATCCTCTGCATCATCGTCGATGGTCGTATCTTTATTGATTATTCCATTTGCAAAGAACTTGATCTTGCTGCCCTTGAGTTTGGATGGATAAATAATATCCACGCTGAGCTGGTTGTACTGGCTCACATCCATAGCCTCTGTAGGAACACACTTGACCTTTGCCTCGCTCCATGTAGATGTTGAGTCTGCTGAGTAGTCAACAGAAACCTTAAGTCTCTCATTTGCACTGTCATAGGCTATATCTGGGGTTGCTGTTCCCGCCTTGTTGGCTGCATTTCCATGCTTATATGCATATCCTGCCTCTGTACTCCACTTGCCATAATCCTCCACTGATGAGAGATCTGAGATCACAGCCGGGTCTCTCTGCTCAAGCTCTCCACTGCTCTCTTTGACATCTATGACCTTGACATTGCTTATGGTTATCTTGCCTGCATATGCAGAATTGGAATTGTACTGGAATACTATCTCCTGAACATTTCCAACCTCTGATATATCAAAGGCAAATGATATATCACATTTTCCATCGACAAAGTTCTCTGCTTTCAGGAACGGATAGTCGCCTGACTTGGCATAATCCCAACTGCTGCCTGTCTTCATGGCACATGCAAGCTGGATTGCGTTGTATGAGCCGTCTGCTGCCTCTGCTCCGTCAAGAGCTGACGCGTCAGCATCAAGTGTGACAGTCGCTGTGAGTTTTGCCTTTGCACCTACCTTTACATCATCTATAGTTGGAAGATCTGGATAACTTCCTGTATCATTGCTTGCAAATGCCTTATCTGACCACTTTGCATCACTTGCTGTGTCAAATACAAGACTTGCGTCTGCAAAGTTTCCAGCCTCTGTCTCAGATGTTGTCGGTTTCTTGCCGCTGTCAACCTTATCTACTGCAACTCCGCCAATGAGGACTTTTCCTGTGAATGCAGAATTGGCATTGTACTGGAATACGATCTCCTGTACATCACCCTCCTCAACTCCGTTGAAGTTAAACTCTACACTGCACTTGCCATCCTCAAAGTTTTCTGCCTTCAGGAATGGATAGTCATCGGACTTCGCATATTTCCAGCTGTCACCTGTCTTGATGGCACACGCAAGCTGGATTGCGTTATATGTACCATCTGTTGCCTCAGCTCCATCGAGGGCTGATATATCTCCGTCGATCGAAACAGTTGCCGTCAGCTTTACTTTCTCACCAACAGTCGCGCCCTCTATTCTCGCCATATCAGCATATGTTGCGCTGTCATTGCTGGCATACGCTTTATCTTTCCATGTCTTATCTGAAGTGGCATCAAATGCAAGGACTGCATCAGCACTGCTCCAGACTGTATTGTCCGTGATTGCCGGCGCTGCCACACCTGTGACATTACCAGTAGCTGAAGAACCATTGCCCGGATCCTCTCCACCAGGTTCTTCTCCTCCGTCTGTGTCATCGCTCTGGATCTCCACATCCGATATCTCTATCTCCCCAGTATATGCAGAGTTTGAATTATACTGGAATATTATCTCAGACACAGCTCCTGTATCCTCCACATCAAATGCAAATGATACCTGTGTCTTGCCATCTGTAAAATTTTCCGCTTTAAGGAATGGATAATCATCAGACTTGGTGTATGTCCATCCATCGCCAGTCTTGATCGCACAGGAAAGCTGGATCGCATTATACGTTCCATCAGCAGCCTCCGCACCATCCAATCCTGAAAAATCTCCATTAAGTGTTACATTTGCCGTGAGCACAGCCTTTTTGCCCACAGACACATCATCGATCCTGCCTAACTCCGGATATGTACCTTCATCATTGCTGGCATAAACTTTATCTGTCCACTTGGCATCTGCTCCAGTGTCAAATACCAGTTTGTCTGTAGTGATGCTCCAAGCCGTTTCCGCAGACGACTCTGCTGCATCAGCTGAGACTATCGCCCCTGCACTTCCCCAGAATGAGCCAACCATTGCAACCGCACATGTCACAGCAACAAGTCTTGTTCTAAATCTCACCATATTTCCTTTCCCTTTCTTTTTTTGTGACATTCCTCCACTTTACTCACCACGAACAGCCTGTTTCGTGATTAATATTTATACATATACTTATATTAACTCATTTTTTAATTGTTGAACATGTCATTAATTACCGAATATTTAAGTTGTTTTTTATTGCTTTTGCATGTCATATTAGTCAATAATTTAAGTTATTTGCGATTAATATTAGTTTCTTGTTGTCGTGCGTTAAATAACTGACAAGCACAATGTAATTAATACATAAAAAAGCCAGCTGGCATAATACCAACTGGCTTCATATTAGTTTATTCATTTTTTAAATATTGAAGTATCTTTTAAAATACTTGAATGTTTCCACACATGCCGTTCATTCTTTCACTTTATATTTTTAATATCTATGAAAAAATTCGATGTGCCTAGAGATTAAACTTACCGGAATATCAACTATCAGGGTACGAACTGCATCTACTCATAACATGCACTGCATGAACTTGTATATGTACCAACCTCTTATAAGCACTGGTCTTACGATATGTGATATGACCTGATGCCCTTGAAACACCACTCATATCTTGTGTTTTGAACAATCACGATGGATCAAATCTGGTATCAAATACCTGCGTCCTTTGTACTTCAACCATGCTGTATTCAGCATCTACATATGGACTGATTCAAGCTTTTATCTTAAAGGCATCTCGTGTGGAAACAACTTCCCAGTTCTGAGTTACCATCATGATAAAAATGTTCTTCAATTGTCTCCAACGGAACCTCCTCCTTTCGTGAACTTGTACCACGGATCTCTGTTTCCTGCGCACCATGCGTGAAGTCTGTTTCCATGAACACTTCGTACATGTTATGTGTCACGGGTGACAATCTATGGTGTGCCATCTGTTTCTTTTTCAAATGGCTGTTCTTTAATGTATCTTTATTATACATGATACTCGCTAAATCGTCAACATATTTTTTGACAATTTATATATTTTATCATCATTGTTGTTGTGTTTTAGAATTAAATTGTCTTTTATGTATGTAATTGTATGATTATTGTATACAATTATTATCCGATTACGGTCTTTTCTTTCCCTCGCAAATAAAACAAATTCCAGAACCTGGTATGTCCAAGTTCTGGAATTACTACATATACTGCATATTATATTTACTGGTGGTAATAGCTCAGGAAATCAGCCAGTTTTGCCGTTGCCTCCTTCAGTATCTCCATATTTGGAAGATATACTATTCTGAAATGATCCGGATCCTTCCAGTTAAATCCTGTTCCACAAGTAACAAGAATATGTTTATCCTTGAGAAGATCAAGAGCGAACTGTTCATCATTTGTAATGTTGAACTTCTCTTTGTCAAGTTTAGGGAATATGTAGAATGCTGCCTCCGGCTTAACCACACTTATTCCCGGAATATCACACAGTGCTTTATATATATATTCCCTCTGATCGTAGATCCTTCCTCCCGGTAAGAGCAGCTCATCTGCGCTCTGATATCCGCCAAGACAAGTCTGAACTATGCTCTGAGCCGGAACATTTGAGCAGAGTCTCATTGATGACAGAAGATTAAGTCCCTCTATATATCCCTTAACATTGCTCTTGTTTCCACACAGACACATCCAGCCCACTCTGTAACCTGCAACTCGGTGGGATTTACTCAGTCCGTTAAAGCTTATTGTAAACAAATCAGGTGCCAATGATGCTAAAGCCACATGCTCTTTGTCGTCCATGATAAGTCGGTCATATATCTCATCAGCAAACAGTATAAGTTCATTTTCCCTTGCAACCTGTACTATCTGTTCAAGAACCTCCTTTGGATAGAGCGCTCCTGTTGGATTGTTTGGATTGATAACTACGATTCCTTTTGTCCTTGAAGTTATCTTTTTCTTCATATCCTCGATGTCCGGATACCAGTTGGACTTCTCATCACAGAGATAATGAACAGCTGTACCACCTGCAAGATTGACAGATGCTGTCCACAATGGGTAGTCAGGCATAGGTACTAGAATTTCATCTCCTGAGTCCAAAAGTCCCTGCATTGACATGGTGATCAGCTCGCTGACTCCATTTCCCGTGTATATGTCATCGATTCCTACATTTGGAATATTCTTCAGCTGGCAATACTGCATAATCGCCTTCCTTGCAGAAAAAAGTCCCTTTGAATCAGAATATCCTTCTGTATATCTGAGGTTATATGCCATATCTCTCACAACTTCATCAGGTGCCATAAGCCCATGCGGCGCAGGATTGCCTATGTTTAACTTGAGGACATTTACTCCCTCCGCAACCATTCTGTTTGCCTCATCCATAACAGGTCCTCTTATGTCGTAACATACATTATCAAGTTTTGTTGATTTCTCAAATTTTCTCATGATACACTCTCCTTTATATCTCTTATTCCCATATTATTTTCCTTTGATGATTTCCAGTTTCCATTGCGTTTTCTTCGAGATTTCTTCGCATCTGCGATGCCTTCTGTAATGTCTGCCGATGCATGCGAGCCCGCTCGCGCATCGCAGCCGCTTTCTGGCTTTCTCTTGCGTTTTCTTCGAGATTTCTCCGCATCTGCGATGCTCCCGCAATCTCTGCGCGGCATTCACACTCCGCCCTGTCGGGCTACGTGTTTCATGTCGCGCGCGGGTGACAAATGTCTGCCGATGCATGCGAGCCCACTCGCGCATCGCAGCCGCTTGTCACCCTGAAAACGCAAGAAAGCCCTAAGCATACTTATACGTATGCTTAGGGCGAACTATCATGTCCGTGTTACCACCTAAATTCAGGAACTCATTCCTGCTCTCAGCCGACAGCCATCACTATCGTCGCTCCTATAACGTGGAACTTTCCGTTGACCACTACCCGGAAAACTTTCGCGGTCACAGCTCGGGGACTGCTTCCTTAAGATGTCCTATAGGCTCGCACCAAACGCCTACTCTCTGAAGTGACAGTGACTTAAGTACTCCTTCCTGTCTTTGCCTTTATCTGTTTTTATAGGATAGCATTCAGGTGTCTTGTTGTCAAACTGTTTTTTTTACATTTTGCTGCATCGCCAAATTTTTTCTGTTTCTTTGCCCGTCTCTGCAAATATTTTCTTTTATGAATACGCAATCTGTATTCAATCCAACTCACTTCATAAATGCACACTCGTCTTCGTTACACCGAATTCCCTCTGGATTTTTCAGATTTATATGAAATACATGTCCGCTGTCAGGATTATTCTGTCCATATGCTTTCGTGATATGGGACACGCCTACCCTGCTTAGCACCTCATCCAGCGCTTTTGTATGTGATGCCAGATCATCGTTTACGCTGTACATGAGATACGCCTCCGGGAAATCGGTATTTATGTATTCAAGCTGATCCATGAACAGCTTGTACTGATCCTCCGCAACCGCAAAATCTCCTGCTCCAGCCTCGGCAGCCTCACCATTTCTCAGATACCAGGCGGATATATTGTCATTCCTCTCTGCCATCTTGTATGCACCACAGTTGAGACATACTTTCTTTGGCAGGAAATCGTAAGTGAAGAAATCCAGCTTTTCCCTGTACGTTTCATCAGCGGCTATTATGCAATAGTTGGCAGTGAGCTGCGCCCCCGCCGAGTCGCCGACCATATAAAAGTTATCCATGTCTATTCCAAGCACACGATAATTTTCGCAAATGTATCTCACAAGATATGCCACATCCTCTAAGGCTGCCGGATATTTATTCTGTGGGGACAACCTGTAGTTGAAGTTGACTACCACATATCCGCTCTCGGCAAGATGGCAGCAATAGTGGCTGTAAAGCTCCTTATCCCCATAAAACCATCCACCGCCATGCACGCTCACTATCACCGGATATTTTCTGTTTTCATCTGTCATATATGATACTGGAACGCAGAGATCCATGTAGCTGTTGGATGTGTAGCTCGCAGAATCTACGTCTGCGGCATCCCCGGGATCGGCAAATCTTACAATATTTATATCCTGCCTATCGTTCCACATTTTAATCAGTTCATTATAACGAACCACATCAAGCGCCTTTTTATAATCCAGATTTTTTATCTGCACAACATTTGCTGGATATTCAAGGCCTTCATCTCTCACAGCGTCATTTGCTTTCCATGCATGTCGCATATTGACCCATGCCGGAAGATTCTTGTCCACCGCACCGCGGCTGAATATCTCTGCTACGTTCTTCATCATTCTTTCTCTGTCCATAATTATCTCCAGTCGTTTCTTGCCGATAACGGCATATTTATATGTTACTCATATATAGGTTCAAAATCATCTGCTCCATGTCCACACAGAGGGCATACATAATCTGCGGGGAGCTCGCTTCCCTCATATACATAGTTACATATCTTGCAGCGCCATCCAACTATCTTCTTATCTGTCTTAGGAGGCTTGTCTGCCTTCGGCTTTACATTTGCCTGATAATCTGCATATGTGAGAGGAGCCTTGTCTGACAACATCTTTGCATCAACCACCTCAGCGATGAACAACGTATGTGTTCCAAGATCGTGGCTCTCAACTACCTTGCCACTGATAACCGCACAGGCATACCAGCCCATGTAAGGGATCCCATTGACATCTTCAGGCATCTTTATGCTCTCAAATTTGTCCACGTCTCTTCCCGACTGGAATCCGAAGTGCTTTATCGAGTCAAATGTACACTGCTCGTCAAGTACACTGAGGGCAAACACACCGCTCTCCCTGAGAAGATCGCATGTGTAATTTGTGTTTAAAACCGATATCGCAACCCGTGTTGGATTGTTCGCCACCTGTATACAGGTGTTGATAATGCAGCCATTTGCCTTGTCGCCAACCTTTGTGGATAGCATAAATATTCCGTATGATAAACTGTAGATTGCTTTTTTATCCATGATAGTAACCTCCTTGCCAATCATGATCAATTGTAATATACATTATATAGATTTATTCCCAATAAGATATTTCTATAATACCATATTATCGTACAAAAAGCTCCCCCTGTTTGTCACAGGGAGAGCTTTTATCCAGAAAATAAATCTATCTCTCAATAGATATTATGTCATTTATTCCGTTGTCTGATTCCTGATAGAATACTTTTATTTTATCTCCAGTCTGTATAAATATCAGTTCCTCGTTTTCTGCGAAATCCTGCTTATATACATTGCCGGTCTCATCTGTGATGTACACATATGTCGTGTCATCCATGTTGATGTATTTGATATCAGCTACCGTGATCTGTCTGTTCGGTATATCGTCTGTCATGCTCTGTGTACTCTTCAGTCCATTCTCTGCCAGCAGCTTGTTGTATGCCGCAAGCGCGTCCTTCTGTGTCGTGCCTGTAGCCACAATATTATACTTCTCCACATCGACAAGAGCGTACATCTTTACCAAACCTCCATTGTCCTTTAAGACCATAATGTAGGTAGGTATCCCGCCGATATTGATAAGTGATGGGAATGATGCCTTGTAGCCAAGATGCTGCACCTGGCCCTCTGCGGATGCCATGGCTGAGTATTCCTCTGCACCTGCCACCTTGTAATACTTGCTCTCACCTGTTCGAAGGTTCATCATGGCAAATCCTATGTTGGACTCGTCACCATTTACCGATGTGACACCTGTGTACACCCACACATCTCCGTCCATGACCTTGTAGCCGTAATCATCCGTTGTTCTCTTGCATCCCTTGTTGCCAAATACGCTGTTCCAGTAACCGCCTGAGAGTTCACCGTACCAATCATATTTCTGGCACGCAAGATCACCGTCATATACACGATCTACCCAGTTTGGAACATCACCGACTGCATGATACTCTGTATCACCGGTACACGGGTCACATATAACCACGCCCTTTACATCCTTTGCACCGAAGAGTCCCGCATGTGACTCGAGAACCGGACAGATGTAATATGGATTGCCATCGTCATTGAGTTCCAGATAGAAACCTTCAAATATATATGTCGGATAAGCCATCTGGACATGTCTGTACAGGTTGTTGTTGAAATATGCTGACGGTGAATATACTATCGGCTTTTCTGTCTGTACATAGTGCGCCTCGTTCTTCACAGGATCGACAAGAACATATCCTGGGATTCCGTTCTTCTTGTTGTTCATATATTTGATGAATCCCGCATAGTTGAGAGCTGCAACCTTCATCGGTGAGCCGTTGTAGTCTATGGTGCTGTAATTGCTGCTGACCTCATACTGGCTGACCACATCCGAGAGTGAACCAACTGCCCTCTCTCCTATGATCCTTGCTGTGCTTGTATCCATCAGCGCAATGTCATTTATCTGCTTGCTCTCCGGGATATCAGTCTGGAAATCTCCGTCCTCTATATTGATGAGGCTCGCGTATTTTGATGCACAAAACAGCTTGGATGACGCCGCCATCATGATAAGTCCGACCGCTATCATTATCACTACTATCCACGCCGCAGGCTTTGTTGCTTTCGTTGCGACACTTCTGGTATCATTACTCTCCACCGTAAAATCAAGTGTACAAAATCCAACAAGCGCAACTGAGATTATAAGCCATACCCAGAAACTGTTGCTCTGTATGTTGATCGCCGGCGTTGCCGCATAATAATATATAAGCTCTCCTATGATCAGCACGGCAAATGCTATCACATTCCACTTGCCGAGTCTTCCTGGAGGCTTGGCAAATATCTCCTTTGCCGCTCCTGTGCTCTTCTTTTTCTTTGTCTGTTTACCCATGTTGCCCTTCTTTCTGGCTTATCGCCAATAAATACTTTACTCCATATGTCTGCCCCATATATTATCATCTATTCCGATAAAAATATATATCAATCCCTTATACATTATTCATCTTATCGTTCTGCCAACGAACGTTTACTTCGACAAACGCCGGAATTCCAGCGGGGCAGCCCCATAGCACTCCGCAAATGCCCTGGCGAACTTGCCCTGATTCTCATATCCCACCGCATTTGCTATATCTATGACCTTCATGTTCGTGGATTCAAGCAGCTCTGCAGCCTTCTCCATCCTCTTTCGCCTGAAATACGATAGATAAGTGTCGCCCAATATTCCTTTGACATAGAGCTTGAAACTGCTCTCACTTATGCCAAACCTGTCCGCCATCTCCTTTGCAGTGATACGCCTGGACAGATCCTGCATGATGATGCTCTCCGCCTCCTTGACTATGCCTATCTGCGATCTTGTAAAATATGTATCCATCTCGCCCTCACTCGGCATATCTAGCAGCTCATGGAGAAGTCTTGCCGTCATGTATCTCAGATATCCCGGTTCCGGATCATCCTTCCTGCCCCACTCCTCTGTCACAAGCGCAAGCATGGCATCGCTCATGCGGTGGATGTACAGACCTCTGTCTCCGCAGAACACTTCGTCAATGTGTTCAAAATCTATCCCCAACAGAGACATCAGATCATCTCCGTCCATCTGTGAGATGATATTCATATTAATATAGAATTGTATACCCTCGTACAATCTTCCCGGATAGTAAAAATCTTTGGTTGGAAGTATGTCGCTGACACATACCTGATTCTCACTCACTATGGCGTACCGGCTGCCCGTGAGTGATACATCGCATCTGCCTGCCATACAAAAATTGAGTATCAGCATCCTGTCAGAAAATACTGAGCTGTCTCCCTTCATCCAGCTATTTGTGTATATCTGATTGAACGACATGGTGATCCCGGGCGCAAGCACATACGCGTCCACACTTCCCTCATTTCCTTTATCGACATAAAAATGAGTCTGATCTGTTTTGTAATTATCTGCTTTCATGCGCACATTTTATCATCAGAAAATCCAAATAACAATCAGCCAAGCAAATTTATTGCTATTTGGATTCAAAATAACCAAATGGATTTTACACATGTTCGTTCATTTGCTAGTATTCAAGAAGTTTATCTTTTGTTAGATGTGTCTAACTTTTTATCATATGGACGCATTTACATATAACACAAGGAGGAATTAGAGATGAACATGGTCACACTGTCCGAGGCTGCACCCGGAAAATGCTACCACATCAAAGAGATAAAGGATGAGTCAAGACTGGTAAACAGACTGTCATCCATGGGGCTGATGTGTGGAAGTCCGCTCGAAGTATGCCAGAACAATAAAAAGCAGCCCGTTCTGATATTTGCAAGAGATACACTGGTCGCCATAGGGCGAGGGGAAAGTACAAAAATCATTGTAGGAGGTGCGGAAGATGAGTAACTTTTACCGCAAAGATGCCGACACTCCTGTCATCGCCCTGCTCGGTCAACCCAACGCCGGTAAATCTACTATATTCAATATGATGACAGGCTCACACCAGCACGTTGGAAACTGGCCGGGTAAGACTGTGGACCAGAAGGAAGGAGAATTCAAATGGAATGACAGGCGCATGATCCTAGCTGATCTCCCGGGAAGTTATTCTCTGTCCGCCGGTTCCGATGAGGAGGTCATAACCAGGGATTACATAACATCGGGGAACGCCGACCTGGTTCTCGTCCTGGCAGACGCGTCTCAGCTTAAGCGAAGCCTGTATATGCTGGCAGATTTTGTCGGAACCCAGGTTCCAGCAATTCTGATCCTAAACATGATGGATGTTGCAAAGGGGCAGGGAATCACCATAGATACCAGGCTGCTTGAGGATAAGCTCGGAATCCCTGTGGTTCCGATGTCCGCAATACAGAAGAAAGATTACCGCAGACTCTACGAAACCATAGAAAAGAGTCTGGAGAAAAAGCCGGTCATCAACGGTGATACCATGACCTCCGCTGAGGATAAGATAACATTTATCGATACTTTGCTGGATGGAGTTCTGACCACTGCCAAGACCAGCGCAGACGCCTATTCAAAATTTGATCGAATAGCGCTGTCACCTGTGAAGGGCAAGATCATGGCATTTGGAATTATACTCGGCATCTTCCTGCTGTCTATGCTATTTGCTGGAGTTGCCGCCGGAATACCGTCACTTCTTCTGACACATATCGCCGAGTTACTTCGCAAATTCATGGCAAATATAGGAGTACACCCTCTTCTCATATCACTTATATGTGATGTGCTTGTAAACGTACTCTACTTTGCCCTCATGATGGCGTCATTTGTCCTTGGAATAACCCTTGGTTTCAACCTGATGGAGGAGACCGGATACCTCGCGCGTATCTCCTTCCTGTTTGATCACACCATGTCCAAGGCGGGACTCCAAGGCAAGACCATCATGCCATTTTTCATGGGACTCGGCTGCACCATAGCCGGAACCACTGGCACACGAGTAGTTGACAACTGGGGGCAAAGAGTCCTCGCCATAGCCATGTCGTGGGCGGTTCCATGCGGTGCCACACTCTCTGTTGTGCCGACCATTGCCATGGCTCTGTTTGGCAGCACAGGAGGATTTCTGGTTGTTATATCCATCTTCCTGTTCATGTTCCTCATGATGTGGCTGGTATACAAGATATTTGGCAACTCACTTTCACCTAAGGAGGAGCGTGTCGGACTCATCATGGAGCTGCCGCCTTACCACAAACCAAATATCCGCAACACTTTATATGTGACTTTCCAGAGAACACTTGATATATTCCTGAGAGCAATAAAGGTTATCTCTCTGGTTTCCATAGTATTCTTTGTCCTTACATATGGATTTGGTGGAAATCAGGAGAGCAGCATCCTGTATAAGCTGGGCAAAGTCATTGAGCCTGTTACCATGTTCTTCGGTCTCAAATGGCAGGCTTTTCTCGCCTTCTGTGCATCGGCAATCTCCAAGGAATCTTTGCTTGGAGTGCTGAACACGCTGTACGGTGCAGGCGGAAACCTCGTCAGCTCTACATTTGGCGCAAAGACAGCAGGCAGCTCCGCAGATATCTCCAACATCCTCGCAACCAACTTCACAAAGGCTGAGGGCCTGGCGTTTATATTTGCCATCAGCTTTAACATGCCTTGTATCAGCGCACTTGCCGCAACATCGAGAGAGACTCATTCAGTGAAATGGACGGCTAAGATTGGCGTGTTCTACACACTGGCAGCTCTGGTCATCTCATGTATTGTTTATCATATAGGATTGCTGGTGTTCTAACGTAATAAAGCACAGGAGTTTTCGTCTCCTGTGCTTTTTGTTATACTTTTGCCTGGTTTAATAGGGCATCCTGCAAAACCTTTGAAAAGTTTATATGATTCTTTTCCCCATAGGTGTTAAGCCACGCGGGTATCGTAATGTTCTTACGCACCGCCTTACTTCCATACTTTTCAGAGTATGCATCCATATCTAAAACTAACATATTTATAAAACTATCATCATCTATCTGTATGTCTTTACGCTGTGATGGACTTGGTATGTTATTTCCATCTTCCAGCTCTCCCAGAATCCATCCGCTGGCAGCATCCGTAGCCATCTCAATGGCATCTGCCAAATCATCTCCCTCAGTTACACAACCAGGAAGATCCGGAACCTCTACTGTATACCCCTCCTTTTCCATACACGGAGAAAAAATAGCCGGATATATTAATTTCATCAGTTCCACCCTCTTTCTACTATAAATATATGTATAAGCCTAATCACAACATTCGCAAGCAAGATTATCGTAATCCTGCCTGCTTAAGTATTGAGTTTGCGGTTTTAATATCCACATCCCCTCGATGATTAGGTATTGTTACTTTTTTATTTATATTATACACATAATGCGCATAACCATCAACGCATATGCGCATTATGTGTATTTATATTCTCTATCCACTTCACAGCCTTCGCCAGTCTCTTCCCGGAATCGGCAAAATGTCCGCCTGGATTTATCTCATATATCACATCATTGTCCTTCTTCAGAAGATCATAGATCTCCTTTGTCCGATCCGCCACGGTTGCCATGAGCCTGTCGGACGTCCTCGATTCCTTGCCGCCAAGACTGATGTATATATGTTTATCCTCAAGTGTCGGCTGGCTGTTTACATATTCCGCGAATCCCGGATACCACATTGAACCCGAACACGTGGCACATCCGGCAAATATATCCGTCTGGTACATTGCCCAAAGTGCAAAAAGCCCGGCAAGCGAATATCCCATGATATAAAGAGGTTTATTCGCCCTGGATCCATTATTTATCTGTGGCACGACCTGATGTTCTATATAATCCAGCGTCCGTCCTGCCTCTCCGGCAAATGATCCATCGACCTCATCCGATCTCCACGGTGAGAGATCCCTGTTCCAGTCATCCACATGTATGGCAACAAGTGTAAACTGTTTCTCACCCACCAGTTCTCCTATAGAATCCACTGTGCGTTCCAGTTCATCTCCTCTGTGTGGGTACATAACCCAGAGGATGATCGGACCATTCTCCGAAGATATAAGTGTGTGTATTTGCATGTATGTTCATCTCCTACAGTGTGTCGGCTATCTTCTGAACTTCCTCCACTGATATGTTCAGTTTCTCCGCTATCTCTTCTATAGATACATTCATATCCACATATGCCCTCACGGCACCCTTTAATTCTCCTCGCGCTTCGCCTATAGATATTCCTCTGGCCTCCGCTCTATCAAGTACCTCACACATATTTTTTAAACCTCCTTTGTTTCCGTTAACCTGAGCCTGTTCGAATCTTTCGTCCTGCGTCAATACACTCATGAGTTTTAACACCTCGTCAACATGTTTTATAGTCTCTTTTGATGGTATGTAGTCTTTGTTCATCCGCATCTGTACAAAATAGTCAGCAACAATTCTAAAATCGCTTTTGAACATTTTGACCTGATCCGGCGTAAGATAAGCTATCTCAAATATGTTTATTTTATAGTCACTGACATATGGTTTCCACTCATCCGTTATATCAAGAATATCATAAAGAGACCGCCCCTTTATCCATCTTTTCTGTCCGAAATAAAGCACAATTGTAACAACTGGGTATATTTCTCCACCCTTCACCAACAATTGTCTTTTATATGCAGCCCCATCATATGATATAACACGCAAAGCCTCCTTCGAATCTACATCCGTCTGATGTTCAAATCCAATGAACGCTATATGTACATTCTTTCCCTTTAGAACCTTTGATACATCTCGCTCTTCCTGATGGATCTCACCGTCTGTTTTATACTGGCTTTTATCCTTTATGCTCTCCAACATATTCTCATCAACAATTATTTTTCCACCGAACAACAATACATTTACTATATCCGCAAATACATCATTATAATCTGCCAGTATCTTTTCTGTTATGTCTTTTTCTCCCATGCATAACTTCCTCCTCTTATTTCCATGAAAAGCAAAGAAACCAATAGAGGATAATTGCATGAATTTATACCAATATCTTTTATAATTATACTATAGCAAAACCCGAGCGGCAACATACCTCTACCGTCTCCATATTAAATTGAATTATTTTGTGATAATCGCAGCGAAATACTGCAAAGATCAATTTTGGAATTACACATAACATGATAAACGAAATATAACACATTGATTTTATAAATACAATTAAATAACTATAAACTATTCAAATGAACTGAACCCGTAATTTCATACCAGAATAATGAATTGTCACCGGAAGAACTTTTAGATATAATGAATTACATAAACAGGATCATTAAACATATTGCGAATGGCAACGAATACGAGGAGAGGATGGTGAGTATCATGGGTGGTACAGTAGAAGAAACCCCATCTCAAAAACTTAAAAGACTGGAAGATGAGAAAATTATACTTAACCTTTTTTCTAATGGAGTTGGATTTGAACCAATTAGAAAATCCGTTTCTGAGGATGTTATATCAAATGAAAGACTTTTAGAACTACAGAAATTAAGCTCCAAACAACCGTAAATTAACAAATTACTCTAAACCCACATACATTAAATTCATGTATGTGGGTTTATTATATGTTGACTTATCACGCCATCTGTATTATATATTATAATACAGATAATACAAAAGGAGAACCACCACATGATCATAGAGCTTGACATGAGCAGCGATACGCCCATATATGTACAGCTGCGCAATCAGATAGTAAAGGGAATCGGGAAAGGCGAGATACAGCCAGGCGAAAAGCTTCCTTCCGTGAGACAGCTTGCGGCGGATGCCGGCGTGAACACCATGACCGTGAATAAGACTTATCAGATACTAAAAAACGAGGGATATATCAGAACTGACAGAAGGATGGGAGCATTTGTGTCGGAAAATATTGACATGAACGCCGAGTTCCGTGACAAGCTGGAGTCTGAGTTGGAACTCCTGTCTGCGGAGGCAAGCATAACAGGAATGAACCGGGATGATTTTCTCAAGTTGTGCGATGAAGTGTATTCCAAAATGAAGTCCCCAACCAGCGTAATATAACAAAAAGGAGCCGCATATGAGCATAGCATTATTTATCATATTCCTGTTTATGAACTTTTTCATACTACTCATAATGAAGGTCGTATATGCAAATAATTATTCGTACTCTGAGGGAATGCTCCTGGGCGTCCACATTCCAAAAGAACACAGCGAAGACGAAACAGTCTTGAATATTGTTGCTGCAGCCAGGCGCAAGATGAACCGGATTCTCTGGATAAATCTCATCCTGGGAACAGCCCTGTGCTTTGTCGTATTCTGGGAGATCATTATATTTGTGCTGGCATACACTATCTGGATGCTGGCATTCTGTTTCTTTATAACATGTGCAAATAACTCTGCTCACAGGAAAATGTATGCCTTGAAACTGCAAAATGACTGGATAATGCCCGATCAGAAGAGAAAACGTTACATTGACACAAATGTGTCAGCACAGATCGGCAAAAGTGAGATCAGTTTCAATTATCACGGAATAATATTACTTTTAGAACTTATTTGCCTGCTGCCATTTGTGATAGGAAAAAGTGCGGTCATATCAACCACAATGATGATAATGGGACTCTGTTCTGTCCTGATATCACTTACAGCCATGATATTCCACATATATGTGAACAGGCACGAGCGAACTGTGTACAGCACGGATACCCAGATCAACCAGACCGTCAACAGAACCATGAAGATATACAAAGGACTTGCAATGCTGCTCCTATCGTTGATAAATGCTATTGCATGGATATATGTTGCCATCGACACCATGATCCACTGCATATCATCAGTCAGTAAGCCTTGGCAAATTTCACTTTCCACTATCCTAAATTCCGAAATTGATTTTGCAAATATATCACTGTGCAGCTCCGCATTCTACGTCTACATATTTATTCAGACGCTTGCGGTCATCGGACTTTTTGCGCCTCTCCTCATGGCTCAAAGCAGAAAACGTGAACTCTTGGCAGCCGACACCCAGCCTCTCTACGTGGATGACGACGAATACTGGAAAACCGGATATTACTACAACCCTTCTGACCCACATGTGCTGGTTCAGAACAGATTGCAGAGCGGAAATTATACACTTAACTATGCCACCAGGGGCGCAAAGATTTTTACAGGACTTACATGTATCCTTATCACCGCCTGCATCGCCTGGATGATAGGTGCGCTTGTGCCATTCATAAACGTGCATATTGACACTCAGCTTGACTCTGGCAAGCTCGCCGTCTCCGCCGCCATATACTCGTCAGAGATATACTTTGATGATATAGAAGAGGTCCAGCTTCTGGACGAACTGCCGGATAACGATTTTGTCCGCACAAACGGAGGTGCCACCGATGAATACCTGATCGGTCATTTCAAGAGCAGCACCTACGGCAAATGTGAGCTGTATGTATATACAGACAGCTATCCCATCATCATGATAAAGACAAGGGATGAAGTGATATTTATGAATACCAAGGATTCTGATGATACATACTCTATCTTCAAATCCATACGTTTTTGATCTGTTCACACATAGTCATTCTGTCTATGTTATCATTTTCTTAAAAAATGCTCCCTGTTAGGGTACTCCTGCCTGAATGCCGCCAGCGCAGCATTCTGAAGTATGGCAAATTCTTTGTCCATGTGCAGCATATGCGGTGCGTCAAATGCGATTGAGCTTATCTGGTCTGCGATCTTCTTCGCCACGCCCTCATCCGAGAGCTGTCCCATGCCAAATGCTATGGATGTGAAACCTCTGCCACCTCTGCTCACCTCGATGAACTTGAGAAATGCATTCTTGAGCTCATACAGAAGTATCTCCTGTTCCTCAGCACTTCTCCTGTCTGCATCGAACAGGCAGAGCTTGCTTATGATCTCCACCGCCTGTTTCTTCTTCTGGCCTCCGATGTCCACCGAACCGCCCTCCGATATGTATTTCAGTTCCATAAGGCAGCCGACAAACGCGTCGTTCTTCGGTTTTCTCTTGCCATACCTAGCCGTCCACAATCTCTGGCGGAACGCATCAGCAAAACTGGCGCTGTCACCGTCCCTATCTGTACTGTTATTTTTAAGCAATTCAAGTCTTTTGTCCGCATCCGTCTCACCGTAAAATTCTTCTATCCAGCTATTTTCCATATGCATCCTTCCCGAATATATAATTTGATCTATATCTCTACACTAGTTATTGATATTTTTTCAACGCTCCTATACCTATCTGTGCAGAAAATCATCCACACTGTCAACGTCAACCTTCCAGTATGGCGACACATAATATTTGCCTTCCACCAGATTGTGACCATCCAGCTTATTTCCATTAAAAAGATCCACTGCCAGTCTGGCTATCTCATTTGCCTGGTCTTCCTTGTCATTGTACACTGTTCCCTGCATGGTTCCCATCTTTATCGCCTGAAGTGCATCGTCAAGTCCATCTATTCCAAAGATTACAGGCCACTTATCCTGGCTTATACCGGAATGCTTATACGCCTCAACTGCACCGAGTGCCATCTCATCGTTGTTGGATATCACCATCTCTATCTGGCTGCCGTACTGGCTTATGAGCTGGGTCATTCGGTTCTCCGCCTGGCCTCTGTTCCAATCCGCGAATTGATAGCTGAGTTTCTCAAGATCCACGCCATTTTCCATGATGGTCTTGACTGAACAGTCCGTTCTGCTTATGGCATCCTGATGACCGGCCTCTCCTTCCAGCAATATATACTGTATCTTGCCGTCACCGTCACGGTCTACCTCGCTGTGGTTCTTTATGTAATTTGCTGCGATCTCACCCTGCATGTCTCCGGATTCCTTTGCATCACAGCCCACATAGTAGAGTTTTTCCCACTGCATGAGATCATCACGCACCGGCTCTCTGTTGAAGAAGATCACCGGTATATCACTCTGCCTTGCCAGCTTTATGATATTAGCAGGGGCCGTTCTGTCCACAAGGTTCACGCACAGCACATCACAACCTGCATCTATCATCTCGTCTACTATCTCGTCCTGCTCACGCTGGTCGTTGTCGCAGCTTCTCACCGAAACTATCACCTTCATGTTTGTAGTCTCCATGGTCTTGAGCTGAGATTTCAATTTTTCAACCAAGGCATTTATAAACGGATCATCTACGGTATAAGTAACTACACCAACCCTCAGAGTCTTGTCCGTTTTTTCATTACTGCTGCCACAACCCGAAAGTGAGAATATCATGGTAAGTGCCAGCACAAATGCAAATATTTTTCTTCGTCTCTGTCTACTCATATGAATATAAAAACCTCTCTACATCATCGGAGAACAAATCTTCTCTGTATATCGTCTTTATGTCTTCCTCATGACTTTTCATAGTATACCATCTGTTGTTCAGACTGCCCGCTATCTCATTCACACTGGCATAGCCAACACCATAACCATCCGGGATCACAAGACACTTTATCTTCCCCGCATCCAGGAGAGCCACAGACTTTACACTGGTTCCCATTCCATAAATCTGGGCACCATTGTACATACCGTTATTCGCATTTTCTCCTATCTCATCTATGGCGTATGTGTCCATGACAACCATGTAATCGACCTTGCCAAGTATATTCACAATTCCGCAAATATCCTGATTGCCGCAGCGGCTATACACCCAGCTCACATCACATCCGGTTCCTTCTATCGCATCCATAAGCCCTGCTTTCCTGCTCATACTGCCCTCCGTCTTGGAGTATCCGGTTATGATTCCTATACTCTTACCGCTGAGCCCGTCTGCATCATTTGCCTTGATCTGATCTCCAAGGGTGTATCCTATCTTGTAATTGTCGGGCTTTATGGTTACAAATCCCGAATCACCATCCTCATCGTATGCATCCTGGGTTATGAGCACAAATGGGACGTCTCCGAGCTGGCTGAGCATCTCCGTGGTGTCCTCCCCCGGTGCCGGACAAATGATAAACGCATCCACGTCATTTTCTAACTGTTCATCTATGAGCTCCTTCTCATCCTGGGCTGACTCAATATCATCAGTGTTACATATGATAAGGTGAACATCATTGACTTTCGCAGATTGCTTAAGACCATTTATAAGTCCATCCCACCGCTTATCACCGGAATTCTGGACTATGACGGCAACTCGCTTTTGAGGTACATTTTCCCGAAATATCTGGTGGATAAAGAATCCGGCAATTATCACCAGAAACAGTTCCGCAAGCAAAAAGGTTATCTTACTCTTCTTCATTTGTCACCTTCCCCCTTCCGAAATCCTGTCTCTCAAGTTTCTCTCTGTTTTCCTCCGTGTAAGGGATGGCAGGAATGTGAATGACAACCTTTGTTCCCTCGTCCGGCTCGCTGTACACGCTAAGTCCGTATTCGCTGCCAAACATCAGCTTTATTCTGGAGTGGACATTGATAACTCCAACTCCCGAACCATGCTTTGGCACCTTATTGTTGTCCACAAGTATATTCTGGGCAACCTCCTCCGTCATACCCATACCGTTATCCTCAACGGTTATGTATATATCGTCACCCTTCTTCTCGCCGCGGACGGTTATCTTGCCTCCATCGTCCTCATCCATGTTGCCAACACCGTAGTATATTGCATTTTCCAGTATCGGCTGTATGATGAGCTTGACTGTACAGTAATCATTTATCTCTTCATCTATGATAAATTCTGTAGCGAATCGTTCTTTGTATCTGACTTTCTGTATATTCATGTAGCTGGTGCTGTGCTGGATCTCATCCGCTATCCTTATGACGGTCCTGCCCTTTGACAGACTGATCCTGAGGAGTTTTGCAAGCTCAGATATCATGAACACCGCATCTGTATTCCTGTTAGCCTCAACCATCCAGGTGATAGACTCCAGTGTATTGTACAGGAAATGTGGATTTATCTGGCTCTGCAGCGCATCCATCTCGCTCTTTCGCCGTTCATTCTGCTGCCTGATTATCTCCTGCATCAGAACCTCTATCTGCTCATAGGATTTCTTGACCGAATATCCCAAATGTCTGATCTCAGAAGATCCTCCAATATATATGTCCGTGGTTCCTCCGGTCTCATACGCCTTTACCGACTCGTTGAGTTTAAGAATAGGTTTTGAGATCCTCTTTGTTATGATCCTGTTTACCCACAAAAGCATCATAAGCAGTATCACAACCGTGGTTATAATATAGTATCTGTACTGATTTATGCTGGCTGTCTGGACACTCTCCGGTACAACACCAATTATCTTCCATCCAGTGTATGCTATGCTGCTGACGACGACATTTCCTTTGCCGCCTGACATCTTAAGCTCATATGTACCGTCATCATATCTCGCCGCCACCGTGCTTTCCTCAGTGAAAAATCCTCTGTCTATCTCTGCCCTTCGAGGATGATATATGATGTCACCGTCACGGTTGCACAGATAGTAATAGGTCTCACTTGAAGAATTATTGATCCTTGACAGTGTCTCCTCGATCATTGAATATTTCATATCTATCAGCAGCACACCATTTACCGGCTTATCACCATCATTGATATCGACTGAACGGCTCAGAGATATGACCCAGTAGTATCTGTTGGCTCCATCCTGAAACAGATCCTGGATATGAGGTGTGGAAAAATGCATATTTTCAATATCATCAGACGCATTTTTATACCAATCCTGCTCCTCCACATTGACCTTATCCTTTTGAACAGCAACCGGCTCCGCAGCCACAAGCTGTCCGGAATTATCATACAATGCCATACTCTGAACCTTGTCGGCATTTACCTCGTATAAAAGGCTGAACTGTCTGCTGAACTCCTGGCTGGAAATATCATACTCCTGGATGATATTGTAGTTCACTCCATTGGATATCTGTCTGATACCCACCAGGTCTGAGTCCATCTTATCAACAACGCTCTCTATCATGCTCTCTGCATTTGACACTGCAGTCTGCTTTATCGCAAGCTTGAATCTGTTATATATCAGCAGTCCCATGACCACCGTTGTGGTAATGGTAAGTCCGGTGAGAACCGCCATGATTATGGACTGTATATCAAATCCTATAAATCTGCCATGGTGAAACCAGCCCCGCAGTCTCGTTCTCAGAGAATATTTATATTTTTGCTTATTTTTCTGATTCTCTTCCTTTTTCTCTCTCGTTTTCAAATCGAATTTTCCCCTTACACGCTGTCTGCTCTACTGATTACTCGTGTGCTCCGTTCTGTATTTAGACGGAGACATGCCAAATCTCTTCTTGAACACATAACTAAAATAATTCGCGTCCTGATACCCCACCTGCTCAGCTATCTTGTAGCTCTTTTCATTGGTCTCAACAATGAGGTTGGCAGCATGATCCATCCTGTAATCCGTCAAATATGTGATAAATGACTTTCCCGTTTCTTTCTTAAATACAGATGAGAAATACGAATTGGACACGCCCAGCTCCGAACACACCGTATCCAGAGACAGATCAGGCTCCATATATCTGTCCACGACCATATTCTGGGCATCTGTAACCATTCTCCTGGACGTATTGTTTCTGGCATTTTTCAATTCCTCACTGATCGCCATGGATGTATCTATAAGCCATGTTGTCAGTGTACTCTCATCCATCTCTGGAACCTTCTCATATGGATTGCTGATCCCACCGGAAAAATTGTCGAAATCTATAAAGTTATTTGCACAGAATCTGTAGAATGTTCCGACCATCTCCATGAGTGTCAGTTTGTATCTGTTCATGGTCTGCGCAGATCTGTGAAGTTTCTCTATCTCGCCATGCACTGCTTCTTCGATATTTTCTCTCTTGCCAAGATATATCGCCTTAATGAGTTCATGCATATTGGCATCCTCATACTGGATGGCAACCTTCTGCTCCTTAGGCGCGATCTCAGCAATATTTATAGCTCTCTGGGTTCCATAAAGAACTCTATATGACACCGCCTCCCTGGCACCTTCATACGAATTGTTGATGTTCAGAAGATTGTCGCAAACCCTTCCGATACCAGCAGTCACCACAGCACCCATGACCCTGTATGCCCACCTGCAGAATCTGTCACAGGAATCCGTCAGCTCCGCCATGGCATCCTCCGAGGCTATCTCGATGATGAGCACAGTATTACCCAGATATGTAAACACCTTACTCTTCCATGTATCAGCTATCCTGTCCTTTATCTCCCTCTCCACAGACATGGACAGGAGAAGTGGATTCATTCCATCCGGAACGTGGTGCTCTGATGTATGAAATACCGCACAGCAGTAGAGCGGTCCCTTCATGTCTATCTGATATGCCGCAAGGAATTTCTCATAGTCCGTTTCGCTCACTCTGCCCTCTATGAGCGATACAAATAGATTTGTCTGGAGAACAGGAAGGGATGCATTGAAGTAATTTGCAAGCTTTTCTACATTAAGCTTTTCCTCCCTCTCCTTGTCCAGAGTGTTCTTGAGCCTCTTCAGGCAATCCGAAAGCTCTAAGGCATTTATCGGCTTAAGCATGTACTCCTCTATCTCAAGGTGCACCGCCTCCTTGGCATACTCGAACTCGTCAAATCCTGTAAATATGATAATGTGTATATTCTGATAGTCATTGTTAAGTCTCCTGGACAGTTCAAGACCATCCATGTACGGCATCTTGATGTCCGTTATGACCACATCCGGCTGCAATTTCTCCACCAGTTCAAGAGCCTTAACACCGTTGTTAGCACTGCCCACAACATCAAATCCAAGCATATCCCAATGTATCTTTCTCTCTATAACATCTATAACCTCTTCCTCGTCATCGACAAGGATAACCTTGTACTTATCCATAGTAAGAATCCTTTCTATCATCAAATGCCGTCCGTTTCACCGGTCTTTTCCAGCAGTGTAATTATATCAAATACCGCAGAGAATATCTGTACTTTTATTATTTTTTCATCATTTCTTCATCTAAACCGTTAGGGTATTTCCATCTCCTTATAACACGAACAGCTGTACCTGCCCAAGCTGTATGCATGGCTGCATTATATACTGCGTCATCGGTAGTGAACACGACTGATCTTCAGCGCTTTTTGCCACTGCGGAGACCGCACCGTCCTTATCGCGGTCAGAGCAGTGTGCAGATAAAAGCAAGCTGAAGTGAGGGAAGTGGAACTCAGCGCAGGAATTCAAAAACTTAAATATCGCCAACACCCAGCCTTCCGTGCATGCATAAAAAGTGGCATAGCCGCACGGAAAGCGTCCATCCACCAAACCGCAAAAGCCGCCCAATCCATCCTGTAGACGATCCGAGCGGCTTTTTATATAAAGGTTTTGTGAGATTTAAAATTTGCTATTCCTTACTTCTTCTGTACATACTTGAGACAGTCAAGAGTTACAGCGGCAAGGATGATGATACCTTCGAAAATGAACTGAAGGTTTGTATCAATACCAAGAATGGTAAGTGAGTATGTAAGTGATGTGAAGATAAGAACACCAGTTACAACACCGGAGATCTTACCGATACCACCTGTGAATGAAACACCACCAACAACGCAGGCTGCTATGGCGTCCATATCCCAGCCCTGTCCATAAGCTGCACTACCTGAACCAACCATTCTGTTACACTCAAGCCATGATCCGAATCCGTAAAGGATACCGGCAAGGATGAATGCGCCAAGTGTTACCTTGAATACTGAGATACCTGAAACTGCTGCTGCCTCTGGGTTTCCACCTACAGCGTACAGATTCTTACCAAATGTAGTCTTGTTCCAGATGAACCATACTACTACGATCGCAACTACTGCCCAAACGATAATAGTTGGGAATCCACCAACATTAGGGATAAACATATTTGGTATTGCTGAATCAATAGCACCAAATGAAACACCCTTTGTTGCGTATGTTACAAGTCCGAAGATGATCAGCATGTTCGCCATTGTTGAGATGAACGGATGCATCTTGTATTTCGCCATGAAGAATCCGGCAATACTTGAGAATACTGTTGTAAGGATAACGCAGGCAGCAAGTGCAAATAACGCTTTTCCTACAACCGACATACTTGAGAAGTCAAATATGTGTCCAAACACACCACCTGTATTTACACCATTGTGCATGATGATGGTTGCTGTTACCATACCCATACCAACCATACGTCCAATCGAAAGATCGGTACCGGTCAGGAGGATAAGTCCCGCAACACCGAGTGCCAGGAACATTCTAGGTGATGCCTGCTGAAGTATGTTCAGTATGTTGGTAACTGTGAGGAGCTGTGTGTTCTTCACAATTGGAGTGATGATACAAAGTGCAATGAATATCAACACGATTACTATGTACAGACCGTTCTTGTAGAGGAACTGAGTTGTGTTGAATGTGTACTTGTAGTTCTCAAATTTCTGTGCCCTGCTCTGCATAAATGTGTACTTGGACATTCTGAGAAGATCTATCAGATGATACTTATGTGAAAATGCATCATGCTTTCTGTCCTTGATCTCCTGCAGTCTTGACTCGTGAGCCATCTGTGCATCAAAGAGCTTGTTCTTGTATACATATTTCTCGTCCTTTATCTCATCTGGATCAGTGAGCTTTGCAAGAGCCTGCTCATGCTCTGTCTTGAGTGTTGCCTTTACTCTCTCATAGGACTCATTTTCTGCTGCTTTCTCCGCATCGCAGCTTGCCACTACCTTGCTGTAGTACTCGCTGTCAAAATGCTCCTTAAGGTATCCCTCTGCATCAGCTATGAGCTTTGCAACTTTATCTTTGTTGGCTGCCTCAACTGCCTTTGCCTTCTCTAGGGCTGCCTTATCATTTGCTATTATGCTATCTCTCTCTTCCTTTGATAAATTCTTATCTTCCTTTGCGATAGCTATATGGTTCTTCAGACTACGAACCTTGTCAGATCCATCAACTCGAAGTTCATCGATCTGAGCCTGTATCTTTCCAACATATTCATCGATCGGCTTGAGCAGCTTTTCCTCTGCCTCAGCCGAAAGGATCATATTATTATCTGCCATATCCATGCTCCTCTCTATTACAAATATTTAGCACTAAGTCTTAACAATTCTTCCTGATTGGTCTCCTTGGTATTTACTATTCCGGCAAGGTGTCCATTTGACATAACGCCTATACGGTTTGTGATACCCAGGATCTCCGGCATCTCAGAGGAGACAACTATGATCGTCTTGCCCTGCTTTGCCATGTTTATTATAAGTTCATATATCTCATACTTTGCACCTACATCGATACCTCTTGTAGGATCATCCATCATGAATACATTTGGTGAACGCTCAAGCCATTTTCCGAAAATAACCTTCTGCTGGTTACCACCGGACAGGTTGGCGATCATATCATCAGGTCCCATACACTTGGTGTGCATGACCTTGATCTCCTCCGCCGTGGCACGAACCATGCTGTCATGTGACAGTGCCACACCGTTCTTGTAGTGGTTCATATTTGCAATGGTGGTATTGAATGTGATATCTGCCTTGAGGAAGAGACCATTTGCCTTTCTCTCCTCAGTGATGAGGGCAAATCCGTGATCCATAGCATCCTTTGGACCGGTGAAGTTCATGATCTTGCCACCATACATTACATTTCCTGCTGCTCTTGTACGAATACCAAATATAGTCTCCAACAGCTCTGTACGACCTGCACCTACCAGACCATAGAGACCAAATATCTCGCCCTTCTTCACATCAAATGTGATGTTCTGGAGCTTTGGCGCGTACTTTGTTGAAAGTCCCTGTACTGAGAGAACCGTCTCTCCCGGGGTGTTGTCGACCGGTGGGAATCTGTTGTCAAGCGAACGACCAACCATGGCTGATATAAGCTCATTCATGTTGGTGTCCTTGCTGTCCTTTGTCATGACCAGACTACCGTCTCGGAGAACTGATATCTGATCACAGATCTCGAAGATCTCATCCATCTTATGTGAGATGTAGATCAGGGAAATTCCCTGCTCCTTGAGCTGTCTCATCATCTTGAAAAGCTTTGCAACCTCAGGTGCTGTCAGTGATGATGTAGGCTCGTCAAGTACGATTACCTTTGAATTGTACGAGATAGCCTTTGCGATCTCACACATCTGACGCTGTGATACTGACATCCTCTTCATCGGCTGTGTAAGATTGACCGTTATACCCAGCTTTCTGAACAGATCCGACGCCTCTTTTTTCATTCGTCCCTCATCGATGACTCCGAGAGAGTTCTTCGGGTAACGTCCGAGGAACAGGTTGTCAACGACACTTCTCTCAAGACACTGATTAAGCTCCTGATGAACCATCGCGACTCCATTCTCAAGTGCATCCTTAGGACCAGAGAAATTAACTTCTTTTCCATCTAATATTATTGTTCCTTCGTCCTTCTGATAGGTTCCGAAGAGACATTTCATCATTGTCGATTTTCCGGCACCATTCTCACCCATAAGTCCCATGATCGAACCAGGCTTAACATTTAAGTTAATGTGATTAAGAACCTTGTTTCTACCGAATGATTTGCTCATGCCCTGAATCGATAAGATGTATTTATTCTTATCTTCTGCCATATCTCTACTTCCTTTCATTGAACATCAGCCCATTAATAAGCGCCTTCGGCGAGGGCTGATGCTACATATCAAGTTTTCATAGAAAACTTGATACATGCTCTTAGTAAAAGAAGGGTATCAAATGTTTAGTCTGACACCCCTCTGAGTTAAATCATTTCCTATTGATCAATCATCTTACTTTGAGAGAATTGATGTGTATGATGCTGCATTATCTGTCTTAACCATGTTGATTGCGAATGCATCGTACTCGCCTGGGTTACCAAGACGGTTTGTGATGTTAGACTCTGTCTGACCATCACCAGCAATGTAATCTACAGTCAGGTTAAGGAGTCCTTCGTAGTTCTTAAGAAGTGGCTGGTATGTTGAGCTCAGGAAGTTATCTGATGAGTTGTAGATATCAAGCCATACCTTCTTGCTTGGGCTCTTGCTTGAGTCAAGCTGGTTAGAAACCTTGTCATAAATCTTTGTTGAATCTGTGAAATCCTGGTAGTTGTCTGCTGTTACTGCTACGTTCAATGCGTAGTATGATCTCTCGTCTGCGCTGTATCTGTAATCAACGCCTTCCTCGAGCTGGTTTCCAGCCTCATCTGCTGTACCGATACCAGTATCAACATCTACACCGTCAAGTGCGTTACGGAGAACTCTCAGTGTCAGGTAAGCCTGAACATCTGCATGCTGTGAAATTGTTCCGCCGTAGCCCTCTGCGATTGCTGCAACTGCATCGCTGTTAGCATCGTATCCAAATGTAGGAACCTTTGCGTCCTTTGCCCAAGCATTGAACATTGACATTCCCATACCATCGTTATTTGAAACAACTACATCGATCTGATCACCAAATGATGCTGTCCATGTTCCGATTGCATTACCTGCTGTAGCTGCATCCCATGTAGCTCCTGCTGAGTTCTTCATCTCCTGTGATGCAAGCTCTCTTATCGTGTATGTCTTGCCATCAACTTCAAGTGTTGCATCCTGTACAACTGTTGCCTTACCGTCTACATTTGTTCCGGCAGGTGTTGAATCAACTGCTCCGTTTGAATCAACTCCTGTGCCAAGTGCTGAACGAACACCTCTTGTACGAGCTATTGAATCGTTGTGTCCGATATCACCGATCGCAAGTACATATCCGATGATTCCATCACCGTTACGATCTATCGTTGCTGCATTTGCCTTGATGTAATCAAGTACCATCTGACCCTGAAGTTCAGCACCCTGATTAGCATCGAATCCTACATAATATGTATCCTTGTTGTAGTTAAGAGCATCCTTGTCAAGCTCTCCTGTTGAACTGTTGGATGGCTGACGGTTGAACCAGCAAAGTGGCTTGTCCTTGTTTGCTACTCCACTGCTGCTGCTTGAACTTCCGCCGCTTGAGTTTCCGCCTGATCCACATCCTACCATTGATAAAGCAAGTGTTGCAGCTGCTGCTACAGCTAATATTCTTCTTTTTCTCATAATACATTCCCTCCTGTGTTTTGGCTTTGTGTGTTTTATTTTTTTCGTCTTGCCTCATTGACTGTACTCATTATAAGTTGATACGGGATTTGAAAGAATAGAATATTTTTGGATTAATTAGCAAAATTTTGCGATTTATTGAAATTTTTATAGATATTTTTACTAATTGCAGTTGGTCAATAGTAATATATTAGGATATTTTTGACTTAATAACGGTAGTTCAGATTGCATAATTGGGCATTGTGTCATTTTACATATAGCCACAAAAAGAGCGGGGATTCGACTCACGCCCGCTCTTTTCCAATTAGTTTCGATATAACAAATTACATATTAACATTCAGATAACTTCCACAGTATGGACATTTGCTGGAATAACCTGTCGCAGCACGAAAGCTTGATCCACAGTTTGGGCATCTGACCGCCACAAGTTTCAGCTTATTCGGTGCCACCGGTTTGTCATCCATCAGTTCTTCCTCCCCTGGAAGTTTCTCATCCCTTACAGAATCCGGATCATAGCCGTATTTGCCGTTGTACTCGAATATATCTATCGTCAGACCTATCGGATACATGCCGGCGCCTCTTGTAAATCCTGTCGGTATGATCGCCTCACGCTCAACATTGTAGCTGTCAAAATAATGTACTATCGTATCCATGAGATATGTATTGTTCACAACAACTGATGTGTTCTCCGTGTAGCCATATATCTTTGCCGGATATCTCACACCCTTTTGTACTATTTTCTTCTTGTTGTGGACTAGTATTGCCACTACTATATCCATTCCTCCGCCGATCAGCATGAAACCTCCCGGAAGGCTCAACATAGCCAGAGGGAATTTTCCCGGCTCCGCCACAATCACAAATATAATTCCAACAAAAATCCCGATAGCTAAGAATATACTTCCAACCAAAACCACTATCTTATGAGCTGCATTCATCTTATTTCTCCCTCATATTTTCTTAATACTTTCCGCCGACTCCCGCTCCCTTGTTGAATCCAAATATGGCACAACATATCAGATCTATTATGAACAGTGCCGACAATGTGATGCATATGATGTTCTGTACCTTTTTGCTCTTGGAATTCAGAAATTCACTGAGCTTTGGTGCCGCTATATACACTCCAAACAAACTTCCCATGCCAAATGCAAGAAGTCCAACCAGACATATTCTTCCATTTACATTCAAAAATTCATTCGTGTAATCCCAATATTGTGAGTTAAAGAAGAAATCCAGCGCCCAGCTCGCTATAAATTCTATTATTCCACATACAACCATAGCCATTGCGAACAGCTTTGCCTTATTTGCCTTGAACCGGTCAAGCAGGAATATGATGGCAACGCCTCCGACGCCGTACACCGGCAGCCATGGTCCATACATAGTGCCTCTGTTTACAAGAACATGATCCATAACTATATAGAGCACGACCTCCCACAGCCATCCAACAAAACAGAACGCAAAGAAGAAGAAAATAAAGTCCTTAAGACTGTACTCACTCTTCACCTTCATTCCCTCAGGAACTTCGACCGCAACATCTTGAAGAATATAGACCGGTTTAGTCCACACCTCAGCAACTCCCGCATCTCCCGCCGACTGATATGCAGCCTCAATAGCCTTCCTGTTGTAAGGTGCTGCATTAAATGCTGTCTCTACAAAGTTTTCCACACCTATCTTCTGTCTGAACCAGAAGTACATCTCCGCGTCAAGCTCCATCTGGAACGGAACTGCAACCAGAAGTCCGGCAACAGGAATCGCCTTGATTATCCACACATGGATGCACGACAGATCTGTCAAAAACATTTTCCATTTATATCCTCTGGTCATCTCCCTGGACATGTTCTTTGCATCTCTCCATTTGAGCATCGGATTTTCCGCCAGAAGATATGGAACCATCCTATACTGATAATACTTATACACACCGCCGACTATAGTGAGCCACCAGAGCGTCATCACCACATTGTAGCAGAACATGACCCACATAAGTCTGAGCACATAATGTCTGTGGAAAGGAGCAAATATTCTGTTGACGGACACCTTGTCGCTGTACCTGCACTCCATAGCATAGCGGCATTTGCCGACTATCGCCGCACTCTGTATAAAGAAATGAATGACAGCCATAATGAACGCTGATATGAGCAGCATCACTATGACCTCCCCTGGATTTCTCTTCACATATGCCGTGTTGGCGCCTAAAAGCTTTATGATCCAGGTCTGTTTCACCGTCACAGAGTCTATAACTCTCGCCACCGACTCAGCCCTTTTCTCAGACATATGATCAAACATCGGCAAATTCTTCACATACTCCTTGAGTATGGTCACATTGTCCGCCTCATGCTCTGTCTCCTGTCCAAGTACCTGATCTATCCCTTTCACAAACTTTGTCTGGGAAGAATTGTCCACCCCCAGATAAGAGAATATAAAACACACGGCTACCATAGCCATCCAAGCCATAAGCCCACGCTTAAATACCGTGTTCCACGCTCCCTTTCTAAGCTGTTTTCTGTTCCAAGTCATTATAGTATGTTTTCTCCCTTTTTATTTTATATAAAGTCGAATGTCGCCTGCTCATATGAAAGCTCCTGATATTCCAGCTCCTCCTGATCCGTCTTGCTGGTGTAGTCCACAACGACTGTCTGCTGCTTTCCACCCACCATCTGCTGTCCCAGGATATAGTTCACGTCAAAGCGTCCTGTGATGGCTGGTGTAGCGCCACGGGCAGGTACAATAAGCTGCACATGATTGGCCGCCAGCATGGCAAATATAGGCTCCCAAATATATATATCCTTTGCCGCACCAAATGGGTTGTCGATAAATATAGTCTTGGACTGAACCGACTCCTCAGGTGCCAGACTGTACATTCCGGCAATGTAGTTGATGACAGCAACCAGGAACTGGATGTAAATACCCTGGGACTGTCCGGTACTTCCAACAGCCTCCTCATATCTGAGATACCTGCTCTGTTCCTTTATCCTCTCTCTCTTATAAAGGTTAAGCTTTATGGCATTCATATCTGTCACCATGACTCCGAACAATTTCTTGAGTCCGAGACAATCACGTATATACTTGATCCTCTTTCTCTCATCCTCATAGGCGTCCGCACCCTTTACTATGTCATCTATATAATCAGACATTCTCTGCTTTACAAATTCATCCTTCACGTAAGGTATTGTGAGATCCACCATCTTGATGACATCGTCCCCAACTGTGATACGCGAAAGTTTTGGAAGTTTCTCAAGCTCCGTCTTGACATCCATACATCTCTGCACACACTGATTCTCAAAGTTTTCCTTGATGGCAACCATGTCCTCGATGCCCTTCTCGACACGCTCTTTCTCCAGCTTGATGAACTCTATTATTTGAAGAAGATTTGCCAGAAGTTCCTTTGCCTGACTGTAGGTATCAGGAACCTGCACATCCTGTCTGATCGTATTTGCCATCTCGAACACGCCCATCTCTACAAGCGTATCGGCTGTCTGTCCCTTAAATCTCATGATCTCATTCTTTGCGCGGTCAAGAGCCTTCATGCTCCTGTCGTACTTCATGAGACTTGTCTCAAATAACTGTCTGAGGGTATCCATGTCCTCATCAAGCACATTTCCACCTGAGACATCTATATCGTTGGTATCGACGATTCTCTTTACATCCTTATACAGGTCAACCATGAAACCATACTGCTTATAATAGTCGCTGTATGCCTTCTCAGCCTCTTTGAATATGCGGTTCATATCAGCAAGCACCGCATCTCCATTTGCAATGGCTGTGTCTGCATCAGCTGCGGATATGTCTTCACGCACATAACTGCCATCACCATAGGTTCTGTTGATGTTTTCTATGGCATACTCTATACTTCCCTCAAGTTTACTGTATGCCTTCTGATCAGATTTCTGCTGCTGCATGAGAGACGCTGCGATCAGCGTAAGTCTCGCCAGCTCATCATCCATCTCTCGGAGATTATCCTCCGATGTCGGATAAAGCTCCCCTTCGCCATCAAATTGAGCAATATCAAAACCTCTCTTCTCTATGGTCTTCTGTATCCTGTCCATAGATTTTTTCAGAGCATCCATGAGTTTTTTCTTATCCTCAAGATCAGGAGCATGTTCTTTAGAAACCGCCAGCATCGCCATAAACTCCTGCTCAAGCTGCTCATCTGAAATGTCCAACATCTCAGCAGATCCCGCATTTTCATTTTTCGGCAGATACGGCTCAAAGTACTCTGTCCACTTGTACTGGATATCTTCTATGTTCCTGGTAATTCCCGCAAGCTTTGCCTCTGTCTCTCCAACCGTAGTCGACCATTTGAGCACATCACTCTGTAATCCCGACAATTTGTCGGCAAGCTCAGACTTTCTCTGTCTGTACTCTGCAAGTCTCTGTTCCTCTGGTCTAGCAAGGTCTGACAACTGCTCTATCATGACAAAAGTCTGTCTCTTGTCGGACTCTTTCTGCTGTCTCTGCTGCAGATCACCATATCTCTCAGTATTATTTTTTAGCTCGGTCTCTGTGGTCTTGATGGAAGTCTTAAGAGTCTCCAACTCATCCTTCTTGTCAAGCAAAGCCTGGTTCAGCTCTCTCTCCCTGTCCTCAGCCCCTGTGTATCTCGCATCCACAAGTCTTGTGACAAATGCAAGATCCTCCTGGTATGTCGCAAGTTTTTCATTTATAAGGCTTATCTCTTCCGTAAGACTTGCTATCTTATCTGCATTTGCCTTTCTTGCATCCTCTACGGAATCTTTGGACATAAAATATTTGCTGTCTCTTCCTATAATAAGCATGTTCTCTGCTGGTACTATAGCTGAATCCAAGAGCTTATCCATATCGTACACCATAACACATTCGCTGCCGGTGTCTATAGAGCCGAGATTTATATCATCCTCCAGATTGTCAAATCCCTTTGTCACAACACTGTACGGCAAGTACGGATTTGCCTGAAGTATCTCTGCCTTTGTATCATCCGGAAGTGCCGACAGATAATCTGCTCCATGCATAGCCATGAGTCCGTGGCGGGTCGATATGTAATTTATAACTGTCTCAGCTCCCTCCGACGGCGGAAATGGTCTGCCATCCTCATAGCATTTGGCAAGCTTTGCCAGTCTGTCTATCTCCTGCTGACGTTTTATCGTCTCTGTTATCGTTCCCTTTATCCTGTCATTTATAACACCGGTTATATCCTGTGGATCATCCACCGAGTACACCGCCATGATGCTGTCAAGCTGACTTCCAGATTGTCTGTATGCCTCTGCGTCCAATCTCGCGTCCTCACAGTTTCTCTCCAGTGCATCATACTCAGCCTGCACGGTCGTCAGTCTGTATCTGTCATCGTACAGCCTTGTCCTTCCATCCGCTATGGCTATCTCCAGCTCTGTCATCTCCGCAAGGATCCTGTCAGTCTCCTCCTGAGCCTTGTCCATCATATCCTTCACATCGCCGACGACAAGCAGGTTGACCGAGGCAGCCAGTTCACTTATACGTGAACTTATCTCATCTATCTTGGCTGTCGCATCCGAAATATTGTTCTCCGCAACCGCCTGTGCGATCTCCGCCTCTCTCATGACTTTCCTGCAGTACTCTGCCTCCTCAATGGCATGGTCGTAACTTGCCTGAGTCTCCTGTCTGGCACCCATCAACTCTGAGAGTCTCTTCTCATCCCTGATATGTCTGTTATACGCATACAGTGCCATCTTCTCACTGGATGAGCCGATATTGTTTCTTATATTGTCTACTATAAGTCTGTTCTCATCATACTGACGTCTGTTCTCTCTATATACAAGGTAATCATTTACGCTCTCCTTGTAACCGATCTGTGATTTCAGCTCAGACAGTTTCCTCTCATTGTCATCTATCTGTCTTGCCGTGTCATCCATCTTGCGGTTCATATCTTCAAGGCGCAGATAATCCCTGGTGACCCTGAGATCTGCCAGTCGCTTGTTCTGCTGCTCCATCTGCTGTCCAGCATCAGCCTTTGCCTTTGCCAGCTCCTCCATGTGGGTGTCTCCCTCCTGTGTACATGCCCTTCCCGTGGCATACACATCAGCCAGCCCCTTACAGATCCTGTCATTGTCCTCGTAGAGACCTATACAGGAGTTCACCTTGCCCTCAAGAACATTTATCAACTCTATCTGATGGTCATAATTTGCAATGTCTCGCTTTCTCTGTGCCAGAACATTCAACTTATCCTTTATGTCAAGGAGGGTCTCCGCCATGGTATCCTCCTCACCGTTTCTCCCTGTCTTTGTGGCAAATGCCTTCTCTATGATCTCCTCTATGAGCAGATCCTCCACAACTTTCCTTGTGGTTCTATAATTTGTCTCAAAGTATGTCCTGACATGACCCTCTGTCTTGTTGATTCCACGTATGATCTCCCAATGACTCTCGTGGAGACCATAACCGCTTATAAACCTCTGGTACTCGCCTTTCTTGTCAAATACCCTGACCTCCAGACTCATATCCCGGTGTCCAAGATCTTTGAGATATGTCTTTAAACCATTAAATGTGATCCTCTCATTGCCCTCCGACAAAGGAAGGTTCACTATATCATTTTTGTTGTATTCCCTGTAAAAAATACAGTAATTAAAGTACTCTATGGATGCTGTATCTTTCTGGATCTCACCTGCATCCGCAGCATCCTTCGCCTTTCGCGCGCAGAATCCTGTGGTCATATACCTGTATCCATCCCTGATGTCCGCCTCGTCAAGTTTCCACTCTATCAACGAATGAATGACCGTATTGCCGCCCCCGGCACGGAAAAGTTTTTCCACTGGCTGTTTCTCATCCAGAGTACAATTTGGTATCAGATTCTGAAGAAGGAGTAACATAAGGATACTCTTTCCTCCTCCATTTGCCAGATCGTACAGAGTATTTTTACCGTACATCCTCATGGTGAAATCATCATACTGCTGCGTACCAAAGTTATATTTTACATTGTTGACCCTTATCCTGTTGATACTAGGCATCCTCTTCTTCACCTCCAAGCAGCTGATACAGCCGTCCTCTGTATTCCTCAAAATAGTTCTCCGACAAGGCCTTCATCCTGTCTGTCGGATAGTATCTGTCCGCATTTTCCACAAATAATCTCTGGGCTGACATAAAATTGAACACCAATTTAACATAGCCTGCCCTGGACGCCTTGGACGCCCTGGCACTGTCCCCTTCCTGGTTTCCTGTCACCGCCGGAAGTTCATCCCACAATAGTGCAATTGCTTTGAAACTGTCCTGCTCCACCTCATCAGTTGACAAAACATCAAGTTTCTTGGTTATATCCGCCAGATATTTGCTTGTCTCATCTATGATATTTTCAGACTTCACATACTCTCTGAACTGGTAGCTTGATGAGTCTTTGTAAAAATACAGCAAAGTCATATACATAATGAAATAACACAGATATAGTTCTTTATTCAGGCGGAGTCCTAAAAGTCTCTTCATATCATCATTTGTATAGCCAAATACTCTGTTGCCCTCTCCGGCTGTTATATACAGACTGTCGTTGTACTCGTACAATGACAGGTTCATTTTCTTCATCATATTCATGACGATATCATACACCTCCGCGTTGCCGTAGAACTCGTCGTACAACGGGCCGTTGTCGGGGTGTTTTTTGCAGATCTCCTCACCCGAGATAAGCTTTGAATATATCTCTATCGCCTTGTCCAAATTCTTACTTTCCATCTTTTTCTCCTGTGTCGCTGCTGATTTTGTTAAATTGGATTCCCGTAACGTACATGTCTTCGCCGATCTGTATTTCTTCTTCCGGATGAAATTCCAATGTGAATGTCATGCCTCTGAATGCGTCCAATGTGAGTTCAGGCGCGTACATCTCACGGGAAAGACCTGAACTGCTGCCTCCGGACTGATTTATAGACTCAGCCGCTGCCAACGGCTTTTCATCGGCTTTCTTTACACGTTCTATATGATCCACCAGCATTCCCTCCAGCATGGTATCCGGTTTCTTCAAGATCTCGTCCACACTGTATCTATCTTTCTGTGCCAGATGGGTGAGGAATGAATAATAATCTTTGTTGTCATAGATTTCTTTTCCAAACTTCACTTCAAGGATTCCGTTGAATTCTTTGAGGCTCAGGTGTCCCCACTTGTTTATCTGATCGAGGAGTTCGTGGAACAGCTTTGTAAAGTTGGCGCTTATCTGCTCGTCGAGGAGCTCATCTTCATATCGGAAATTCGGATCAAGCTGCTCTTTTTTTACCTTTGTCGTCTTGGCATTGTCCTCTGACTTCAGCGTGAGCATGTGGTCTATGGATGTCATGCTGAATGACTTCACTATCCTTGGTGCAAATAGCGGCTCAAGTATGGTGAGCATTTTCTCCGGTCTGTCCTCTTTTATGATATTTTGCAGCTGCCCTGCAAAATCAAATGCCGGTCTGAGCTTTTGCAGCTTTGCCTTATGTATGATATTGTCTGATATATTCTGCAGTTCCATCGTGCTGCTTATCAGACTGCCATGCTTG
The DNA here is from genome assembly GCA_050874325.1 of Coprococcus sp. Lineage (GTDB taxonomy): Bacteria > Bacillota > Clostridia > Lachnospirales > Lachnospiraceae > Coprococcus. The sequence goes on from JBNMKK010000001.1 coordinate 279,151, forward strand.
ATGATGGTTCTCTTAAGTTCCAGTTCAAGCTGGCTTATCTCCTCCATGGCTTTCATGTTGCCTTTGCCCATATTGTCGTAGCTCGCCTTGGTGATCGCCTTGTCAACCAGAGCCTTGTTCTTGGCAAACAGTTTCTGCTCGTCAGCGAACCATTTGCCGACGGTCTTCATATAATTCTCGTATTCCTCCGCGCCCTTGAACACATCGATGGAGAGGAGATTTACTATCTCGTCTTTCTCGCGGATCAGCCTGTTCACCTCACTGTTGATTCGACGTACAACTTCGATTCCGCCGCGGAAGTTTTCCCCGACTATCATCTTCTCAAGAAGGAGCTGCTGAACGTTGATCTTGCTCTCGTCCTTGATCTCTTTGGTGTCCAGATAGAATTCTATTCCATCCGCCGTGATAAAATAGAGCACCTTTCCGTCAACTATATGACTGTCGATCAGCTTTACACGCCCCGTCTTTCTCTGTTTCTTTCCAGGATCATAAAATGTAAATTCAAACGCCCGTCCATCATTCTTTATCTTGTCAAATATATACATTATCAGGTCTGTTCTGTCATCCTCCGCGATCTCCACATCAAAGTCACGGTCCAGCAGCTGACCCATAAATTCTTCATACTCGTCATATGACACTTCGCGCTCATTGAAACTGTTTTCCTGAATAAAAAAACGCAAGACAGCCATGGTTATATACCCCATGTCCAGCTGTGAATAGCGCCCTTCCTTATACTGCGCAAATGTAGTCTCAGCCAGAACAAAGAAAGGGTAATACTTCCTAAGATTCTGCATTCTTGCGTTGTGTTCTTCTATTATGTCATTTATCATCACATATTTAAGTGCCATATTTTTCTATCTCTGTACTTTCATGATTATTGTCATACTAAATCTGACTATTTTTCTTGAGCATGTCCAAATATGGACATACAGATTTAGTATACCATGGTACTTTTACTGATACAAACTAAACTGCCACTTTTATGATACTTTTTAAATTTCTATTGATGTTTCGCCCGCTCGCAGACCGCCTCCATAAACTCGGTCGCACCCTGACTGTCAAGTCCCTGATCGTTTATTCCAAAATATCCCAGCCTGTAGTCATCACAGTCTCCAACTATCCTAAACTGTATCAAAACTGATACCTGCTGTCCCTTATAATCTGCGGAACCGTCAAACTGAACTATCTGCTCACCGTCAGTAGTTGTAAATGCCGTCCAGTGTTCATCTGTACAATACACCTCCAAACTGTCACCATAGGTTGTATCATCATCCTCGAACACCCGCTGCTCTTTTATATAATCTATCCTTTTATCTGGCAGATCCGCCGCAGTCTTGCCTATCCCTGCCTCACCGATTCCTATCACGCTCAGTATCACCGTCAACATGATCGCCAGAACCTTACAGAATTTATTCTCTCTAAATCTTTCCCATCTCTTGATATTGAGTGCAAATGCAAGCACACCGCCGACAACTGCTCCACCTATATGCGCAAATATATCCACATTTTTCTCATATGTATAGACAGCGTATATTACCACCAGAACGATCGCTATCGTCATATCCCTGCGGCTTGCCTTTTTATTTCCCATAACCGACAGGAACACAGATGCACACATCACGCCGAATACCGCTCCAGATGCACCTATTGAAAAATGCATCATTTCCGGATCCATCATATGAGACAGATTCATTGATATGATTCCCGACACTATTCCCGACGTAAAATATATTATCGCCATACGAAGAGATCCCAGTTTCTTCTCCACGGTTGAGCCGAACATAAGCAGGGCAAACATATTTCCAACCAGATGCTCAAATCCAGAATGAAGAAACATGGACGATAAAAGTCTTCCGTATTCCCTGTTTAATTTCACATACTCGTAATTGAGACCGCCGGTTCTGGTATAATTGTCAACACCGATGCACATTATCCCCGCTATAACATTTGCAATTATTATCGCAATTGTCACTATCGGAATGATACGTTTTTCCCTTTGCGGCTGAAAGTCCATATAACCGTTATTTTCAAAACCATATATGTTGTCATTATCCACGGTACGCCCTCCTCAAACTTCTTATATCTCCTATAATCAATATATACTTTCGTATTATATCACATCCGTTATTGAATTTTCATCTGGATATAAAAAGCGCTGGCATCCATCTTCTTTGCCAGCGCTTTCAATATTCCTTTTATTGATCGTCCTTAGAAATCTATGTATTCCACTGAACCATCACTGTACGTGATAGTATACCATCCATGCCCGGATCCGTCACAGTCATAATTTTTCTCTTTGCTGACTATGGTCTTGCCTGAATCTCCATTGGATGATGGCTCAGCCTCTCTCTGCCTGGTTCCCTGAACTATTATCTCGTTCACAGGTTCCCTTGTGATCTTCTCGCTCACCAGTTTTCTTGTGGACTCTTTGCCATCAACATATGTAACATCATATGTCAGTTTCTTTTCTCCATCGACACCTTCCTGCTTTGTGGCACTCTCACCCTCATACATGTCATCTGAGTATTCTGTCTCTGTATCATATGCTATAGCCTCTGTCTCAGTGATCTTTCGGACATCAACTCTCTCTATGGCCACATTATCACCAGCCACAAGTTCTGCACTCTTTTCTTTGCTGATCCTGTCCCTCTCTCCGACTGTTATATCCTGCTCTGCAAGAAGATCCCCAACTGTTTTTGCCGAAGTTATAACTTTTGAACTGTCGCCATCAACTGTCAGCGTTATCTCTATTTTATGTATTATATCTATGCTCATTCCATCCTTCAGATACGCCTGCAGATCATGATCTATCTCATCGTATTTGCCAATGGTGATCCCCGCCTTCGACAGTGCATCTGAGACAGTGCCACCCATAACCGTTATCGTGTGTGCCGCCTCGCCATCCTCGGTGATCGTCACATTGTTTTTTCTTGATATCATGATAACCGTATCTGACCTGTCTATCGTCTCTGTGACTGCAGGTGAAACTTCGTCATCCGGTGTCAGTTCAAGCTCAGCCTCATCCAGGATATCTCCAACAGTACTGCCACTCTCCACACTGACCACAGTCGTAACCTGTCCATCCTCTATCATCACTTCCATGGCGTTTAAATTTCCACACCCTGCAAGTAACATAAATGGCAGAACACACAATATCATTTTTATCTTCTTCACTGTTCTCTGTTCCTCCATTTTCCGCATTGTGATCAGTTGAGCGTCTCCACTTCTGTAAGATCCACCGATCTGACAGCCACGCATGTATTTTCGTTGCGATCACTCACATACACTTTAACTGTTATATCGTCAGACCGTACCGATGCCTTGTCAAGATACAGTCTATATCCAAGATCCGTGTCACCATCCGTGATTCCAAATGCCTCGTAGTATCTTGTCGCATCGCCATCCGTGACCGCCACATATATATCTGCATCCGCAGTCATATCACAACTCACTTCTCCGTCAATCTGCCAGAAATCTATATTGCTCTCTGATTCCTTCATCTCCACAGTCGCCTTGCCGTCATCAACTTTGGCATCTTCCATATACTCAACGTCTTCCGCGCTCAGCTCCGGTCCCTGAAATACAGCCGGATCTGATGCAAATTCCAGCACATTTCTCTGAACCTTTTCTACCACGACCACATCTGGTTTATTGGTCTTCATATCGCTTGTTATATTGTAAGGTATGTTCTTGGAAAAATACGCCTGTCCAAATGCGTTTGCCATATAAGGCAGAAGAGTATTGCCAAATGAATCTCTGTACATCAAGAGACTTTCATCCCTGCCTTCACAGTTTGTCCCTATCTTCAGATCTTCAACACTCGCCGTATCCGTGGTATATCTGTATACCCATTCATTGCCATCCAGATAAAAATCCCATTCAGGCTGACTGCTCACCGGATATATCATAGAATTCAGATCCCCTATATAATCCTTCCGCCTTGTGAACTTTGCGGTATCATAGCTTTCATGTGGCACATCCACAGTGTCAAGTATGCAATTGTACGCAAGCAAAGCTCCCATATTGTTCCAGTGTGAATCACGCTTTAGATACATCACATCCTTCTGTTCCTTCAACAGTGAATAAAGGTCTGCATAGTTCACACCCGCATCCGCAAATTTATTGGTTAGTATATCCAAATCAAAACCATCACTTACCCTATAGCTATCATAATATGGCATATTATCTCCATATAAACTGTTCTTGTTTGGTGGAACAGCCAGCACAAACTTTGCCCCCTGTCCCTCTACATAATCCTGAAAAAGCTTTATATTGTGGACACAATTATTTATTGTTCTATCTGACATCCTATTTTCCCCAAGGAAATTATCCAATGTAGCCGTATAGTAAAGCCATCCATCAGTTCCAACCAGTACGGTGCTCACATTTGATTCTCCAAATACGCCGCTCTGGATACGAGAATCCGCATCAACCAGATAATTTCTCAGGGCGAAATGATCATTGAAATACGTCCCAAGGTCAGACAGATACTCCTTATTAAACTGCCCATTCTCTTTTAACTTGGGCATCTCTGCCATCCTTCTGTTCTCTGTTGTCGTATCCGTCTTAAATAAAGTCATTCCGACAAATGGAACCAGCATGACCATAACGATAAGAACAACATATATGATCTTGCACGTTTTTTTCATCATGTGTTCCTCCTCTAAAATCTGAAGTAGATAAATGGATTGTAGGTATTTCCTGAAAGCCTGAGCATACACCACAGGATAAGAGCAAATGACACGATATAGGAGACAGAGATCCCAACATTTCTACTTCTGTAACTTTTCATTATCTTTCCTGAGGTGACAAGCTTTTCATAAAGCATTGGTACAGGAGCAGCAAGAAGGATACCTGCGATGATCATGACTATGCTGTACGGTGTGAGTACCTGCCACACAAGACTTACAGACTGTGTCGAAAAGCTTATACCCGAAAACATCTTTGCTATCATAGAACATGCCTGTCCCATGCTGTCCGCTCTAAATATCACAAATCCTATACACACTACCAGTACACAGTATATGTGTCCGAGTACCTTTGGCAGTTTCTTCAGCTTAGGTATATAATCCTCAAGCAGTAAGAAAAAGCCATGATAAAGTCCCCACACCACAAATGTCCAGTTTGCACCATGCCATAATCCTGTTGTGAAGAACACTATGATCTTGTTTATACTTGTCCTTGTCCTGCCCTTTCTGTTTCCGCCCAATGGAATATACAGATACTCCTTAAACCATGTGGACAGCGAGATATGCCATCTTCTCCAAAATTCTTTGATACTTGTAGATCCATATGGGTGATCAAAGTTTTCGGCAAATCTGAAACCAAACATTCTGCCAAGACCTATGGCCATATCACTGTATCCGCTGAAATCAAAATATATCTGAAGCATATATGCTATGGCCGCGATCCATGCACTCACGATATTTATATTCGATATATCTGTGGAGAACAGCACATCTGCGACTTTGCCCGCAGCATTCGCTATAAGGACTTTTTTGCCCAGTCCAAATATAAAACGTCTTATACCTGCGGCGGTGTCATCGAAAGTCTGCTTTCTGTCAGACAGAGCCTGGCACACATCGTGATATTTGATGATCGGTCCCGCGATAAGCTGTGGGAAAAATGAGATATACAGTAACAGCTTGAATGGATCCTTTTGAGCCTCACAGTCCTCCCTGTATACATCTATTACATAAGAAAGTGCCTGAAATGTGAAGAATGATATTCCTATAGGCAGTGTTATCTGTGGAAGCGGAATATCTGTTTTACATACATCATTGATCGTTCCGATAAAGAAATCAGCATATTTGAACACGGCAAGCACGCCAAGATTTGCCATGATATCAAGGACCATTATTGCTTTTTTCAGCATCGGATTATGTCCCAGTCTGCCAACAAATATGGCAAGAACATAATTTACCAGCACACTTCCAAGCATAAGGAGAACATATACCGGTTCTCCATATGCATAGAAAGCAAGGCTGGCAATTATAAGCAACGCATTTTTTACCCGGAGTCCTGGCACAATAGAGTAAAGTATCAGGACAACCGGGAGAAAAACGCATAAAAATTCAAGTGAACTGAATACCATCAGTGGTCACCAAGCTCGGAGTCTGCAAGCCATCTCCAATTGACCCTTCCATTTTTTACTGTAAGTCGCGCTCTTGGTCCAATAATGCGGTGTGTCGGATAATAATTTCTCATAAGTACATGGTAGTAATCTCTTGCAGGCCAGTTTCTCTGCATGCTGACATCATATACTACCCACTCATTGTCCTCAGGTCTCCAAAGTTCTGTCCATCCGTGGATAGTAAATCCATCTCCCTGAAGATTAGTAACCTGTCCACATGTAACTCTCGCCTTATATCCGAGCACAGTTGCAACAGTTGCAAATGTAGCTGCGCATCTATAGCAGTTTCCATGGTTATTCTCAAGCATGTCTATGCAGTAATATGTAAATCTTGATGCATCTGTAGGCACTACATAATCTCTCAGATATGGATAATTTCTTGACAGATAAATAAAGCATGCATAAAGTTTCTGCTCTCTTGTCATACTGTCATTTGTACGCATCCTCACAAAATCAACTGCCATCTGTATTTCCCTTGATGTAACCTTACATCCGGTCTCATCAACATAAAAATATCCTGTTTTGCTACTTCCAACTATCTCATTTTTTGCAAGGATTCCCTTTGAATTAAAGTAATACGTCTTTGATCCGATCTTGTACTCAGTTACCTTTATAAGCTCCCATTTCTTTTTGCCATAATTATATTTTGTCAGCTTTCCAGACTTTGTTGAGAATCTCATTGTCACATAACCCTTCGGTCCTACATAAACCTTGTCCGTACTGCTGATGCTGTACCATCCAGAAGTCTTTGTGACTATTGACTTTGAATTCATAAAGTATATTCCACCATTTCTCAACTTGTAGATGGCACTCTTTACTGAATTCCACTTGCCATTTTTATAAACTGAAAACTTGTCTGTCTTTGTGTTGTATGCATATGCTGCAACACCATTTCCGGCAAAGTAGTAATCTACTCCGCTCACGTTTATCCATGTGTTCTTCTTTGCAACCCACTTGAGTGACTTGTAATCATATGTATAGTATCTGTTGGACTTTCCACTCACAGGCATCTTTGCTGTGATATAACCCTTTGCTCCTACATAAACCTTTGTTCCTGATGCCAATTTGTACCATCCGGACTTTGTGATCCTCTGACCCTTGTTTCCAAATAAGAAAATTCTGTTGTCTCTAACTGTTGGTGCACTATTCTTTACAAGCACCATCTTAGATGATGAATATTTATAAAGCTGCTGTGTACTGTTGATGTACATCATAGTTGCGATTCCACTGTTCGCACTGAAATAGAACATCTTTCCGTCAAGTGTCTTGTATGCGTTCTTTACAATGTTCCACTTTCCGCCAGAGTATGTGTAATATCTCCTTGCGTCTCCGCTTTTTACGAGCTTTGATGTGACAACACCTGTGTTTCCAAGGAAATATGTTGTTCCCTTGCCGTCATATACACTTCCGGATTTTGTGACAATACTTCCATTCGTTCCAGAATAATAGAGTTTTTTGTCAGCCAGCACTATGACATCTTTTATATACTTTGCAAAATCGTTAGTCTTTGGATCAAACTTGCTGATATAGTCTATGCCGCCCTTTTTCTCATCCTTAAACTGTACCCTGTGATTGTTATCAAGGTTGACACTCAGATTTTTGTCAACTGTAACCCAGCCTGTCTTAGACACGATCTGAGCTCCGACATAATAATAAAAATATCCGTCTTCCGCCTTATAAATCCCGTCTGCATCCCCTGGTGTTGCAACCGCGGCGGCAGTGTTTACAGCCTCCTCATCTGCTGCCTGTGCAGAAATATTTGCCGGCATAACAGTTACAAGCGCCATTATCAGCGCAAGTGCCAAAGCAAACAATCTGCTTTTTTCCCTTCTTAACTTATCCATAATGTCCCTCCTACATCATAAATTTTTAGAATTTTATTTTAAAATGTTTTATAAACCGCCTTCGATGTCATTCCGCTTTTGTTCATGCCTCTCTTATAAGATGTAAGCTTTGCCTTCGGCACATACACAACCGGCTTTGAACCTGCACCCGTAAATACAGAATTGCCAAGCTTTCTTAAATTTGAGGATTTAATAACCAGCTTTGTCATCTTTGAGCATTTATAGAACACTTTATCCCCGATAACCGTCACACCTTTTCCCATGGAAACTGTCGCGAGAGATTTACATCCATAAAAAGCATAAGCATCAATAGTCGTTATTCCATCACCTATAGCAACACTCTTTAAATACACATAATTCAAAAGTGCTTTTGTGCCTATTCTTGTAACCTTGAATGTTACTCCACCAATTTTCACTGTGCTGTTGATGGACAGGGAGGTGAATTTTTTGTCATTTGTTTTCTTTGTAGTTCCAAGGAATGTCACCGTTCCTGTTCCGTTTGTAGCATTATTTGTTATTTTGTATTTTACGCCGCCCACAGTGTATGAGGCTCCGTTAGGTATTGATATACTAAAATATTTGGTAATTGTTCCAGTGTATTTTCCGGTTCCCGTTATTACCATCTTTGCCTTGCCTGCATTTACATTATTACTGTAAGTAACCTTGTAATCCTCGCCTGCAGTAAGCGGCATGTTCTGCCTGTAAATCTTCATTGTATTCTGTGTGACAGCCTTGCCTGTATAACGAGCACTGCTTACAAAATTGGTTATTCTTATTCTGGTCGAAGTCTTTGATATATCCATCAGTCCGGATATTTTAAATGTCTTTGTAATTACTCCCTTGTATCTTCCTTTTCCCTCTATATTAACTGTCGCAGTACCAACATAAACATTGTTCTCATAAGTTACTGTATAATCAACATTCCTCTCCAGGATATATCCGTTCACCGAAACAGTTATTCCATTATATATAATAGGTTTTCCGGTATACTCTGCATTACCTATACCACTTACTGACGTCTTGAAGTATGTCTTTGTGATATCAATTACCACTTCCGGACTTCCCTCAAAAATATCCTCACCCATCGATACCACGCTATCTGGTATGTCAACTTCTTTTAGTATCGGACAATTTGCAAATGCACCATTGCCAATGTTCTGTATACCACCAGCAAATTTAACACTTGTGAGTTTTGGACATTCTGCAAATGACCAGTTTCCAATATTCTTTACCGACTTTGGAAGAGTTATCTCCTCGATACCAGATTGTCCAAATGCACTCTCACCGATATCCGTCACGCCCTCTGGAATTTCTATTGATGCAAGTCCCTCGCAATAATAGAATGCATAATCGCCAATCTTCTTCAGATTTTTCGGAAGCTTTACATTATTAACAGCTTTGCATGTACCAAAAAATTCGGTCGGAATTGATGTTATACTGTCAGAAAATACGATATCTGTAAGTTTTGTCTTTTGTGTCAGAGCATGTCCGTCCAGGATGGTTGTTGTGCCATCATCCAGCAGCGTGATCGACTCCACTTCCTTAGAAGTAATTATGTTATGATCTAACATTGCAGCAGGGATAGTTACCTTTTTTATATTGTTCGACTGATTAAACAGAAATTCGCCAAGATTTTTTACACCAAGTGGAACTCTGACTTCTACAAGGCCATCACAATATGCAAAAGCTGCGTCCCCTATTGTCTCAAGGCTATCTGGAAGATCGATCTTTTCAAGGGTGCTACAATTATTAAAAGCCTGTTTTCCAATCTCCTTAAGAGAATTTGGAAAGTCAATAGCTGTGAGGCTGCCGCAATCATGGAACGCCGATTCCCCTATTTTTGTCAGCTTACAACCCTCAGTATTTATATTTACAGTTTCAAGATTTTCACATGTTTCGAAAGCACTTTCCTGTATAGCCTCCACAGTAGATGGAATATTAATCTCTACAAGAGAGTTTCCACTGAATGCATTTTCTCCAATAGTTTTAGTTCCCTCAGAAATTGTAACCTTTGTCATTCCGGAACAATCCATGAAAGCTTTGCTGGCTATATTCTCCAGACTCTTTGGAAGCACGATCTCACTCAATCCATCGCACCCATCAAATGCACTTGCACCTATCTCCTCAAGCGATTCAGGAAATTCTATGTCTGAAAGTTTTTCATTCATATAGAATGCATTATCGCCAATTGTTTTCAGTTTGCAATTCTCTGTATTAATTTTTACAGACACAAGTTTTTTACATGAATTAAAAGCACTTTTCTGGATAGTTTCCACAGTGGATGGAATGTCAACTTCTGTCAGATTTGAACAGTAAGCAAACGCCTCTGCACCGATTGTTTTCACACCTTCTGAAATGGTGATCTTTGTATACTTGGCCCAGCCTTTGAATGCACCATTATTGATAGTCGTCACAGGTATCCCCTTCACATCTGAGGGGATTGTAATTTCCGTATCATTTCCGGTATATCCCAGAATATAAGCCTCTTCATTTTCTGTACCTTCATTCATTATCTGATACCTGAAAAACATGTAGTATCCAATCTTCCCGGCTTTTGTTTCTGCCGCTCTTGCATAAATTGGCACACACAACAATATTGCTGACACCAACGCAAGAACTCCCATCATTAATTTTCTGATCTTACTTCTCATAAACCCACCTTTTCCTTTCTCCCCATTTCTAAAACGCATATTTAAAATAATTTTTTACTGCGGATTATTCTATGGGAATAAATAATGTATACTTTTTTAGATAGGAAATTTTAGGATTTTTGCATACATATTATTTGTGTAAGATGTCAAAAAAACTTGAACAAACAACAACTGAGTGTTACACTTTGCTTGTGTTATTACATTTTTTTAAATTTCTTAAAAAGTATACTTATTCAGATTTATCTCGTACTACAGTTTCTTTTCCATATACACCCATTGATCGCTCAATTTTAATAACTTTTCCATAAAATGTCTGAGGCTTTAAGCCACATATATCTGCTGCCTCTTTCATTGTCAGTTTCCCGGATCTCCATCTATAGCAGATATCTTCAAAATTATCTGGCACGGGTATTGATGGTCTTCCAAATCTTACTCCCCTCTCCTTTGCCGCAGCTATCCCCTCCGCCTGGCGTTGTCTTATCTCTGTCCGCTCATTTTCCGACACATAACTGAGCAACGTCAGGACCAGATCACTTATCAGAGTTCCAAGCAGCCCTTTATTCTGCCTTGTATCCAATATGGGCATGTCCATTACCACGATATCCACCTTTTTATCCTTTGTTATGATCCTCCACTGTTCCTTGAGCTCCTCATAATTTCGTCCCAGTCTGTCCAACGATTTTATGTATAAAATATCCCCTTCCTTTAACCTTTTTATCAGTCGCTTGTACATTGGTCTCTCAAAATCCTTGCCGGACATTTTGTCAATATAAATAGATTTCCTCGGTATTCCCATCTCCAGCATAGCCATTATCTGTCTGTCCTCATTTTGATCCCTTGTAGATACCCTCACATATCCATACACATTCTTTAGCATATCTATACTTCCCTTCTTCATTATTTCGTACAGATCTGCCGATTGCTCCGCGTAAGTCGCCGCCACCCCTAAAAGGGGTGGCTCGACGTGCTGGCTATAAGCCCTTAACACCGGACAGCGTCTCAAGGCGCTCCAGACTTTCTCTCCGTTCAAGTCACTATTGCACTTGACGCGTTGCTAATACCCCTGAAGG
>JBNMKK010000002.1:0-233837 GCA_050874325.1 Coprococcus sp.
ACGCAGTGGCACCGCTTTTGTATCCGATTTGGTAAGTTTTGTTCAAAGTATAGACAAAGCCCTGGCGTGGTGTTAAAATCCGTTCAAAGCATAGGTTTCAAGTCGAAGGTTTCTAAGACCCTGAGCGTGAGCAAGGGGTGTTCTATTACATCTTTAATTCGTGAATTTCTCATGCTTTAGATCACATTATTTTATACGAGCAGGGAGATTCATTCGGGTGTATAGAGTGTATTATGGCTATAATATCGGTGACTGAGTCTGAGACGTATTGGTGAGAATGGTATATGGCAGTTGCCGGATGCCAGCATTGATTTCCCTGTAAGAAACATTAAGGAGGACAATGCATGGCAAAAAAGAGTAGGAATGATTATTATCCTGACTATTCAGTATTTAGTGAGGAGAATGGCGATGTACTGAAGAAGGCGGTCAAGGGGCTTTCAAAAGTGCTGGGTACCGCAACGGAAAAGTATAGGGATACAGTGTTTCGCATGCTGCTAAATGACAAAAAAGTGGCACTCGAGGTATACAATGCGATGAATGGATCAGATTATGATGATCCAAATGAGATAATTATTACAACACTTGAGAATGCAGTGTATATGGGAGTTAGGAACGATGCATCGTTTATAATTGCATATCAGCTCATGGTGTATGAACATCAGTCAACGGTAAATCCGAATATGCCGCTTAGAAATCTTGAGTATGTTACATGTCTAATGGCTGCACTTACATATAATGCGAATATATATGGCAGACAGCTTATAAGACTTCCAGAACCAAGGTTTGTAGTGTTTTATAATGGAAACGAGAAAGTTCCGGATAGATATGAGATGCGTTTGTCGGAGGCTTATGAGGGGCAGACAGATGATCCGGCACTGGAGCTTAAGATAGATGTGGTGAATATCAATCCGGGCTGCAACGATGGGCTGCTCAGAAGAAGTCCCACATTATATCAGTACATGGAATTTGTAGAGAAGGTAAAGAGATATAGTGAGGAATATCCTTTTGAAGAGGCTATGACACATTCGGTGGATGAATGTATAAAAGAGGATATACTTGCAGACTTTTTTGAAAAGAACAGGGCGGAGGTGTTGAGAACGAGTATATTTGTATATGATCAGGAAAAGCATATGAGGCAGACGTATGAGGAAGGTGTTCAGGATGGAGAGAAACGTGGCGAACAGAGTCTCTTGACCAAACAGGTAAGCAGCAAAGTTAAGAAAGGCTACACCCTTGAACAGACCGCGGAGGCACTCGAATATCCAGTAAAAGAGTTGGAACCCATCTACAATATGGTCAGGGATGAGGAAAATGGGTACAGGGTACTGTCAGAGGAGTCTTCATTTGATGACGATAGCAAGAAGAAATAAATACAGAAAATAGAAGATTGAAAACAGGGCGGTGTCACTGCGTTAAGCGGTGGCACCGCCCTGTTTTTCATATGTCACCAGTTGCGAGAAAATAACATACGAAATATGAAAATCAAACTGCGCAGATGTTCACAAATTGCCTATTTACAACAAATTTCGCACCCCACAAACTGCGCACACGTTTGACGAAAATCAAAAAACAAATTGACACAGTATAAGCGGTAGTCTATATTAGCACGTGGTTAGGTAGAACTAACTTTAAAACTGAGCAGACTCATGAGAGAAAGGATGCTGATATGGCTATGAATTATAAATGCAAGAATATAAAGATCAGACTGGCAGCCGGAACGATGGCGTGTGCATTGGGACTTGCGGCTATGCCTGGAATAATGAATGTGAGGGCGGCGGATATATCCCAGGCAGGTGATGAGACGGCTGTTGCCATACTGGCAGAGGCTATGGCGGATAAGACAAAGCTGCAGGAACAGATTCAAAGTGCGGAGGCTTTGAATGATAAGGCAGGTACATACACGGCTGATACGTGGGATGTACTTGCAGCCGTGTACGCAGCTGCGGTCAGGGTGAATGAAAATGACAGTGCATCCCAGGCTGAGGTCGATGCACATACGGCTAGTCTTCAAGCGGCAATGGCGGCATTGGTGAGTGTAAGCACGGCCTCTCTTCAGGATGGTTTGTACGAGATAAATGCGGAGATAGTGAATGCAGCGGATCCCAGCAGGTTATCTATGGCAGATGGTGCCCTTGAATGTGAGTCAGGCAATGTGAAGAAACCACTAAGGCTGACTGTCAGGGATGGTCAGGCGACACTTCGCATGAGATTTGTATCCCTTACAAGTGATCTGAATGGAACTTCATTTACCGGATATCTGGGAAAATTACAGTATTATCCGGATTATACAGATACGGACAGGCTGCCTGGGGCATCAGAGCGTATAGCTGATGTGGATGTTGAGTCTAAATATTCCCAGTATGATGAATTCAATGATCCGGATTTTGGAACTGACGGTGTCATGAGAGGAAAATATTATCCGCAACAGATTTCCATGCCGGTGGAACTCGGAGATACAGAGATATGGCTGAAGGTCTATGTGCCGGTGATGGAGAGCATCGCGGTGGGATGCGGAACCCAGCAGGCAAGATTACATTTGGATTGGTCAGAGGGAAGTCTCAGGCAGATCAGGGATGACAGCGTGGACATATCAGGACTTTCGGCACAGATAAAGCAGGCAAGAGGACTGGAGCAGGGAGATGCCTCTGGGGAGACATGGCAGGCACTTCAGGCGGCGATATCAACTGCAGCAAAAATATATGATGATCTGTCCAGCAGCCAGACTCAGATAGATTCTCAGGTAGCTCTGCTGCAGAAGACAATGGCGGCAGTTCAGGCGGAGAATGGAACGGCGGATAAGTCCGGGCTCCAGACTATCATAGCAAAAGCTGAAAAGCTGATCGGCAAGACAGATATATATACAAGTTCAAGTCTGGATACATTGAGCGTCGTTCTTGAGTATGCAAAAGGTGTATATGACAACAGTGCAGCAGACCAGACCGCGGTGGATGCGGCGGTAAATGCACTTACAAAGGCGATAAATGCACTTGTGGAAAAAGGAAACATCAAAACGGCTGTACTTGAGTCGGAGATCAGCAAGGCTGAGGCACTGGTGAAAAAGACAAAAGTGTATACGGCAGACAGCATCGGCACACTTCAGATAGCTATCAATAACGCCAAGCGTGTACTTGCATCGGATGATAAGACTCAGGAAAATGTGGATAAGCAGGTCACATCGCTCAGAAATGCGCAGAAGGGACTTATTAAAAAGGCTGTTATAGACAGGTCGGTACTCAAGAAAAAACTTGATGCAGCTCAGAGGTATGCAAAAAAGACATCAACCTATACGGTTTCAACGATCAACAGTTTAAAAGCTGTGATCAAGGCGGCTAAGGCTGTATATAGTGACAGCACAGCGACTCAGTCGTCGGTGGATGCGCAGGTGACAGCTCTTAACAATGCCATTGCGGGACTGGCAAAGAAGGGTGACGATATAAAGGACATCACAAAACTGTCTGATGGTGTATACGCACTTTCCGGCAACATGGTAAAGATCGATAAAAAGACTGCATCTATGTCTGATGCAGCCATAAATCACACTATAAAACTCACAGTGAGTAAGGGGAAATATTATGTGACTCTTAAATTCAACGGACTTACGGTGAGTGGAAAACAAGGCTATCTCAGCAAGCTCAGATATTATAAGTCGGGATATACTCTGGACAAATTTGGAAGTCCACAGGGAAGTCTTGCATCTGTGACGGTGAACAGTTATCAATTGAGCAGCAATGGGGAAAGACTTTCAGATTCTCTGGGAACAGATTATCCACATGAAGTGACATTTGTACTTATTCCAGAGGCTTTCAAGGATGGCTATGTGCCGCTCCAGGTATTTGTCCCTATCATGGAATCGATTTCCGCAGGAACGGGAACACAGCCGGTATTTCTCAAGTTGGATTGGAGTTCACTGAAGGCAACGACTAGTAATGATCCTGATTTCAATAAAAGTGGTTCTGGTACAGGGACAGGTGAGAGCGGTTCGTCCGGTACGAGTTCCGGCGGAAATTCAAGTCTGGGCGGCGGATCTGGTCTCGGCGGTGGTTCGAGCCTGGGCGGCGGATCTGGTCTCGGTGGTGGCTCGAGCCTGGGTGGTGGATCCGGACTTGGGGGAAGCAGCAAGCTTGGCAGTTCAAGCCTTGGAGGCAATAGTAAGCTAGGCAGTTCGGGGCTCGGCGGCAACGGTAAGCTTGGCAGTACACAAAACCCAGGCAGCACAGGCGTTCTCGGTGATATAGGAACACTTGGTGCCGGACTGGATGGTTCCAATATCACAGCACAGACTTTAAATCAGGAGAATGATAAAGCTGAGGAGCCTGACAGTGTTGATAAGACAAAGAAGTCGGGGCTTGAGATGAATACACTTCTGTTACTTCTTATATTTGTTGGGGAAACGATCATGTTTATATACATCGTTGCCCAGAAGAGACGTGGAAGATAAATATTGTACAGGGAGATGAGAAGATGGCTTGTAACAAAATATATAGAAAGATTGTGACAATGATCGCTGCGTATGCCGTTACATTTGTCATGGTGTGTGCATATCCGTCTATGACAGCAAAGGCGGCGGGAGGTACTGTGTATACATGCACGATCAATCGCTGCTACAGACATCCCGTGACAGGCGTAATAGAGGATGCTGGTGGGGAGGCTTCATATGCCACTGGACAGGGAATGGTGGAGGGCTGTGTATACCCAACCGGAATGTTGGAGGTTACAGACAGCGGTGAGTATTATCTCACCATAAGAATGAGTCTCATGGACTACACCAGTGGTCACAGTTTCTGGGTACAGAATGTCGGTGATTCAGATTGGTCATCACCTGCTCTCGGACAGACGGGTTCCGGTACAGATAACAATGGAACAACGGCGGATATAACAATACAGGTTCCGTCTGAGAACTGTGTTGTGAGGGGCTCGATGTATGTGGAACCCATGGGCAGGGATGTAATATTTTACGTATATCCAAGTGATTTCACAGAGGGAAATACCACGGATATGACACCGACCATGGTGACCTCAGAGTCAGACAGCGGAGATGCGCAGGTCGATCAGAGTCAGACATCGGGTACAGCAGGTACTGATGAACAGAGTCAGGATGGTGGTGTGGATGCGCAGACTAAACAAAGTCAGGCTGGCACTTCAGAGGATCAGGGCAGCAAGTCAGTTACAGCAAGTTCGGTTTCAGCCGGTGACAGCACTTCGTCTGCCAAGAACATTCAGAGTACGGTGGGTAAAGCGGAGGGACTGAGCCTTTCCACAGCACAGAATTCTTCTGCAAAATCTACAGACAAATCAAATGGTTCGATGGACGGTGAAAGCGGAGATTCAGAATCTGGAAACAGGGTATTTCAGATAGCTCTTGCAGTGGCTGTTGATGGATTGATATTGATCGGAGTTACAGCGGCGGTCGTATATTTCTTCAGAAGAAACTGGAGACGCTGGGGAGGCGAGGAAGATGATGATGAGTAGACATGTGAGAACGTTTGTCACGATGTGCCTCGGACTTTTCTTAGTATTTTCTATGGGATTTTTCCTTGTTGGATGTGTGGATCAGTCGCAGGGCGGTAGTGATGCGGAGAAATCAGGAAAAACCGTAGACTCAGGCGATTTGGATTCCGATTCTCTTCTTGGGATAAGTGATCCGGATGAGAAAGCTGCGGTTCAGGCGGCAAAGAAAAAGGTAGGGGAGCTCGGCGGTGATCCACGCATTGTTGCGACATCCCCTGCCACGGCGGACATTTGTGACAGACTGGAACTTGACCTTGTGGGTGTGTGCTCAAGCAACATATCCACCATACCGGAAAGATACAAGGATGTGACTACTGTTGGCACAGCTATGAGCCCGGATATGGAGATAGTATCATCTCTTAAACCAGACTGGATACTCAGCCCTGTATCCCTTCAGGCGGATCTTCAGCCAAAGTATGAGGCGATAGACACTGACTGGGCATTCCTGAATCTGCGCAGTGTGCAGGGAATGTACAAGTCTATACAGGAGCTTGGTGAGATATTTGACAGGCAGGAACAGGCGGATGCGCTTGTGGAGGAATTTACGACATTCTATGACGATTACAAGAAGAAAAATGAAGGTAAGGAGCATCCGAAGGTTCTCATATTGATGGGACTTCCGGGTTCGTATATCATAGCCACACCGAATTCGTATGTGGGAAGTCTGGTGGGACTGGCAGGCGGAGAGAATGTGTATTCAGATACGGATGAGGAATTTCTGACAGTGAACACAGAGGACATGAAGACAAAGGAGCCGGATGTCATCTTAAGGGCGGCACATGCACTCCCGGATCAGGTCGTGGAGATGTTCAAGGAGGACTTTGAGACAAATGATATATGGCAGCATTTTGACGCGGTGAAAAATGGCAGGGTGTACGATCTGTCCTATGAGTATTTTGGCATGAGTGCCAACTTCAAATATCCACAGGCACTAGAGGAGCTTCAGCCACTGCTCTACCCGGATGAATAAAAAGGAGAAAACACATGGATGACATGCATATTCATGACAAATCACGCAGGAGGGGAAAGACAGCTAGAGCTGCGGTATCGTTTGTGGTGATGACGGTACTGCTTGTGGCACTGTTCTTCGCTGCGGTGAATATAGGCAGCCTTAAGGTGAGTTTCACAGAACTGATAAGAGGATTATTTGTGGAGTACAACGATAATGTGGCTACGATATACGACCTCAGATTCCCGAGAATCATCATATCAATGCTGGCGGGAGCTGCGGTGGCGGTGTCGGGAGTTCTGTTTCAGGCGGTGCTCAAGAATCCGCTGGCAGATCCGGGGATCATAGGAATATCAAGTGGTGCAAGCTTTGCGGCGGTGCTCATAACGGCATTTGCCCCGACACTGTTCTTCTTCACTCCACTGTTTGCATTCCTGGGCGGAGTGTTGGCGTTTGTTCTGGTGTACAGCCTTTCATGGAAGGGAGGACTCAGTCCACTCCGCATCATACTGGTAGGTGTGGCTGTGGATGCGATGTTTACAGGATTTTCAAGCGCACTCAATTCCATGAATGGCGGAAATATGTCGGGCGTTGCAGCCATAGTAAATGGCAATATAACGATGAAGACATGGGATGATGTGAGGACTCTTGTTCCGTATGTACTTATCGGGCTGGTTCTTGCTGTTGGGGTGTCAAGGATGTGCAATCTGCTGTCACTTGAGGACAAGACTGCGAGAAGTCTCGGTGTAAATGTAAATGTGATGCGTATGATCATCTCTCTTATAGCCGTCCTGCTCGCAAGTATATCAACGGCGGTTGCCGGTGTTGTCAGCTTTCTGGGACTCATAGTTCCGCATATAGGAAGAATACTTGTTGGAAGTGATCACAAGGCACTCATACCATTTTCTGCGATCTTTGGAGCGTTTATATTCCTTTTGGCGGACACTATCGGAAGGACCATAGCATCGCCGTATGAGGTGTCTGCATCGATCATCATGAGTGTGGTTGGCGGACCGTTCTTCATAGTTTTGCTCAGGAGGTCGAAGAAGTATGGAAAGTAATACAAAGCCGGCCATGGAGGTTCGGGATGTGCATTTTGCATATGGGAAAAACAAGGTGTTAAAGGGTGTGTCCCTTCGCATAGAGGAGGGAAAGATCACGACGATCATGGGAGCAAATGGCTGTGGTAAGTCAACTCTGTTCGCCCTTATGACAAATGGACTATATCCAAAGAAAGGCAGGATATTCCTGAAGGGTAAAAATATACATAACCTGACTTTGAAGGAATTTGCACGGAAGGTCGCGATTGTTCAGCAGTACAATTCCGCCTCGGATGATATAACGGTGGAAAAACTGGTATCTTATGGCAGAACTCCGCACAGGAAGATGATGCAGGGCAGCAGCCAGGAGGATGAGGAGAAGATCAGATGGGCGCTTGAGGTCACAGGACTTACTGAGTACAGTGACCGTGAGGTGGCGAGACTCTCGGGGGGGCAGCGACAGAGAGTGTGGATAGCGATGGCTTTGGCTCAGGGAACAAAGACTCTGTTCCTGGACGAACCTACTACATACCTTGATATAAGGTATCAGATAGAGATACTCCAGCTTGTAAGAAGGCTCAACCGGGAATATGGGATGACCATAATCATGGTACTTCACGATATCAATCAGGCTATCACGTATTCAGACTGTATCATAGGACTGAAGGATGGTCAGGTGGCTGTGTGCGGTGACCCGGAGGAGGTCATAGATGAGAAGGTTATACATGAACTGTACGGAATAGATCTGACAGTTACCATGGTGGATGGCAGGAAGTTCGTACTGGCTGTTTAGAAAAGGAGATGTTATGAAGAATCCGATAAAAATTGTATGGGTAACTATAGGATTTCTGTGCCTGGGACTTGGTACTGTAGGAATCGTTCTGCCTATTTTGCCGACGGTTCCGTTTTATATGGCGACGCTGTTCTGTTTTGCCAAGAGCTCGAAGAAACTGCACGACTGGTTTATTGGGACTGACCTGTATAAGAAACATCTGGACAGCTTTGTGCAGAAGAGAGCCATGACATTTGCAACAAAATGTAAGATAATAGGTATGGTAACCATCGTTATGGCAATAGGTTTCATTTGCATGAAAAATGTCCCTGTGGGAAGGATATGTATAGCGGTTGTGTGGGTGTGTCACATACTGTATTTTTTCCTTAGAGTGGGAACAGTGAAACCGGGGGAAGAAGTATGATAAAGACAAGACTTGTGGGGCTGTTGTCCCACGCAAAGAAATATATAGTGTATACGATACTGTGGCAGTGGCTTGCGCTGTTTTCACAGATCGTGGCGGTGTTTACCATAGCGGGACTTATAGAGACTGCTGTGGATCACAGCATAGATGTTTCGCGTGTGCAGAGAGCCGCCGTGATTCTCATGGCGGTGGTCGTTGTGAGACTTCTGTGTGAGAAGATGGGGGCAAAGTCATCGTACATGGCGTGCGTGGATGTCAAGAGAGTCCTCAGGGAAAAGATATATGATAAACTGCTGAGACTCGGCGCATCCTACAGGGATAGGGTGTCCACAGCGGAGATCGTACAGGTGTCCACGGAGGGTGTGGAGCAGCTTGAGACATATTTCGGCAAATATCTCCCTCAGTTATTTTACAGTCTACTCGCCCCGGTCACGCTGTTCATTGTGCTGTGCAGGGTGAGCCTTAAGGCAAGCGTTGTTCTGCTGGTATGTGTTCCGCTCATACCTGTATCCATAGTGGTAGTGCAGAAGATCGCAAAGAAACTCCTGAACAAATACTGGAGCGTGTATACAGGACTGGGTGATTCATTCCTTGAGAATCTCATGGGTCTTACGACACTCAAGATATATCAGGCTGATGGACAGAAAGCCGAGGAGATGGATGCTGAGTCACAGAGGTTCAGGAAGATTACCATGAAGGTGCTCACGATGCAGCTCAACTCCACAAGCGTCATGGATATCGTGGCGTATGGCGGTGCGGCTGTAGGTATGGTGGTTGCTCTTGCAGAATTTGCAGATGGAGCACTGTCTGTATCGGGAACGCTCTCAATCATTCTTCTTGCAAGTGAGTTCTTCCTCCCGCTGAGACTTCTCGGCTCGTTCTTCCACATCGCCATGAACGGTATGGCGGCAAGCGACAAGATATTCAGAATACTGGATATGGAGGAACCTGAGGATGGGGGAAGTGCGGTTCATGATGGCGCGCTTGATATAGAGTTTGCGGATGTGCATTTCTCATATGGAAACGACGACAGGGAAATACTAAAGGACATAAATCTCTCTCTTCCCGCAGGACATTTCATATCGCTGGTAGGCGAGTCGGGCTGTGGCAAGAGTACCATAGCGGGAATATTGTCGGGAAGAAACAAGGGATATACAGGAAGTGTGACCATAGGCGGCATGGAGCTTGCTGAGGTGAATGAGGCAGATCTTATGAAACATGTGGTTCTGGTCCGCCATAACAGCTATCTGTTTGCAGGAACTGTGGCTGACAATCTCCGTATGGCAAAGCGGGATGCCACGGATGAGGAACTGTGGAATGTCCTTGAGAAGGTCAATCTGAAAGACTTTATTGAATCTGAGGCTGGACTTGACACAGTCATTCAGGAAAAGGCGGGCAATCTGTCCGGTGGACAGTGTCAGAGACTTGGAATTGCCAGAGCACTTCTGGCAGACGCTCCTGTGTATATATTCGATGAGGCGACAAGCAATATAGACGCAGACAGCGAAGAGATAATCATGAACGTCGTACATGAGATGACGAAGACAAAAACGGTACTGCTCATTTCTCATCGTCTGGCAAATGTGACAGACTCCGATATGATATATATGCTCAAAGGTGGTGCCATAGCGGAGAGCGGTACACATGAGGAACTGATGAAACTTGATGGCAGCTACCGACATCTGTATGAAAGCCAGATGGCACTTGAAAATTATAACTCTTTGGATAAGGAGGTGCAGAGATGACATCAATACCGGAAAACAGACAGCCAAAGAGAAGAAGTGCGGTACAGGTTATGGGAAAGCTGATCAGACTGGTGAAACCTCTCATACACATCATGCTTGTGGCGATAATACTCGGAACTGTGGGTTATCTGTGTGCTATATTCCTGACTATATTTGCCGGAAAGGCAGTGGTTACTGTCATGCAGGGACACAGCGTAAAACGTATCATGACTATCATGGTGGTGATCGCTGTGAGCCGTGGAATACTTCACTATGTTGAACAGTACTGCAATCATTACATAGCATTCAAGTTGCTTGCGATCATCAGACACAAGGTATTTGCTGCGCTTAGGAGATTGTGCCCGGCAAAGCTTGAGGGCAGAGATAAGGGAAACCTCATATCCATAATCACAACGGATATTGAACTCTTAGAGGTATTCTACGCGCATACGATATCCCCTATCGCTATAGCGATACTTACATCTCTCATAATGGTTGTATTTATAGGAAGATATCATGTGTATGCCGGAATCCTGGCAGGTGCCGCATACATTGTGGTCGGAGTGATCATACCGCTGTGCAACGGACGCAGGGGCGGAGATGACGGAATGAACTTCAGAAGTGGATTTGGAGAGCTGAACAGCCATGTCCTTGACAGCCTGCATGGGCTTGATGAGACAATACAGTATGGGTATGGCGATGTCAGAAAGAGTCAGATGGCGGATAAGGCCGGTAAGCTTGCCTGCATACAGCGCAGACTGAATGGTGCAGAGGGAACTCAGAGGGCGGTCACCAATATGGTGATACTGCTTGCATCATTTGGAATGCTTGCTCTTACCCTTGGACTTTATCAAAAAGATATGCTGAATATAGAAGGCGTGATCGTGTGTACGGTTGCGATGATGGGATCGTTTGGTCCTGTGGTAGCACTGGCAAGCCTGTCAAATAACCTGAATCAGACTCTGGCAAGCGGAGAGAGAGTTCTGTCACTTCTCGAGGAAGAACCGGTAGTGAGAGAGATTCCGGATACAGAGGAAAAAATGGTGGTGGCTGACAGCGGCAACACGGCATACAGTGCAGAGGTAAGGCACGTTACATTTTCTTATGATGGGCAGCAGAATACCCTCGATGATTACTCTGCGGAATTTGCTCCTGGAAAGATCACTGGCATACACGGACCGAGCGGCTGTGGTAAATCCACACTGCTAAAGCTTCTCATGAGATTCTGGAGAACGGATAAGGGCGAAGTGATGGTATCAGACAGAAATGTTGAAGAGATACCTACGGTGGCTCTCAGGGATATGGAGAGCTACGTCACTCAGGAGACACATTTGTTCCATGACACCATTGCTGCAAATATCGCCATAGGCAAGCCGGGGGCATCCATGGACGAGATAGTGGAAGCGGCAAAGAAGGCGTCGATCCATGAATTTATAATATCACTTCCGCAGGGGTATGACACCAATGTGGGAGAGCTTGGAGATACACTCTCGGGCGGCGAAAAGCAGAGGATAGGAATAGCCAGAGCATTTCTGCACGATTCACCGATCATCCTCATGGATGAGCCGACCTCTAATCTGGATTCTCTCAATGAGGGAATCATACTCAGGTCGCTCTCTGAGGAGGCTGAGGAGAAAACGGTGATACTTGTATCACACAGGGCATCTACGATGAGCGTGTGCGATGTGGTGTATGATGTTGAGTGATAACACTTCTTTATAGGTTTAGAACAAACCACCGGCTAAGCCGGTGGTTATGATCAAATATTTCTCGAGAGCAGCCAGTCGATCAGGTTGATGGATTTTATACCATCATAGGAAGAGTCCATTCCGGTATCCAGAGAAAGAATAATTTTCTCGTAATTGTCATTAATTTTTTGAAGAGGTGCAAGCTCTATTTTACGAACATCTTCACTTGTCATTGATTCTGTGACCTGAACATAGATTTTGTCATCTGCCTTTGTCGCTATAAAATCAACCTCGGAGTTATCTATTTTACCGATAGAAACATCGTATCCCCTGCGCAACAGTTCAAAGTAAACAACATTTTCTATAGCGTGACCATTGTCGCGATCTCTGAAACCGAGCAGATAGTTTCTAAGCCCGATGTCCACAATGTAATATTTTCCCAGGGTTCGTAAGGTTTATGCACTCAAGTGCAAAAACTTTTAAAAATCGACTTTTTTTGCATTTGAAATACAAAAGGTTTTCTGCCTAAATGGATTACCCATGTCTGTTTTGGTATGGATATGAGCGTCTCACCGTGATATTATACGAAAAGGTTAGTTGGAACTAACGTAAAGGAGACTATATATAGTGAAAGTAAATGATATTGCACAGCTCGGAAGTAATGTGAAGACCATAGTGAGAAATGAGAACTGTTCAGTGCTCATGTTATCTGATGCCACAGGTGAGGGTGTCATGACGGTATACCAGGTCATGCCCGGAGTGATGATATGTTTCTCAGATATGCACATGGAGAAGTGTGCTTCGGAGTTTGAGCTCAGAAATGACAAAAAGGTATTCTGTATGGATCACTGCCGGGAGGGCAGGATAGAGATGGAAGTACTGCCCGGGGTGTTCAGCATCATGCAGGAGAACGAGCTGAGACTGGATAACAGAGAGAACCACAAGGGTACCTCATATTATCCGCTCAGACATTATCATGGTGTGAGTGTGTTCATGGATGTAGAGGAGACACAGCATACACTGGATGGGATGTTTCATGGATTTTCTGTGGATATTGCGGAACTTCGCCAGCGTTATTGTAGTCAGGATAAACCGTATGTCATAAGAAATGACGAGGGTCTTGCCAGTATTATATCAAGTTTATATCAGAGAAATCTTATAAGACCTGAGATAGCTGAGTCAAATGAGTATTATCAGATCAAGGTTGTTGAGATGTTGCTTTATCTTGATACCATGACTGCGGAGAGCAGCAGGGAGATAAAGCCATATTACTACAGGACGCAGATGGAGAAGATAAAAGCTATACATGAAAGGATAACGAGTGATCTCAAAAACAGGTTCACCATAGATGAGTTATCGGCTATGTATGACATGCCGGCAACCACAATGAAGAAATGTTTCAGGGAAGTGTATGGAGATTCCATCTATTCTTATCAGAAGAGGTACAGGATAAATGTTGCGGCGAGCATGTTGATACAGGATGAGAGAATAGAGATCCAGAATGTTGCGGCTGCAGTGGGGTATGAGAATCCAGGGAAATTCTCCACAGCATTTAAAAGTATCATGGGAGTGTCACCTGCGGAATACAGGATAAAAAAGCAGTGAATGTAATTGGAAGAAAACAGGAAAGATGGTGAAAAGGATATGGCAGAACAGAAAAAGGAAAACTGGCTGAAGACACTTATCAGCTACACGGATGGCAGTGGTCGGAGAATGACGATCTCCATCGTGCTGTCCATCATCAGCGTTGTGGGTGGTCTTGTTCCGTATTATTGCATATACAGGGGCGCAGACCTGTACATAAGAAATATGGACAATGTTCCAACTGTGGATATTGTCAGATGGTGCCTCCTGGCACTACTTTTCTACGTGGTGAAGATAGTCTGCTTCTCAGCGTCCACATGGACGTCTCATATAGCGGCGTACCATATTCTGGAAGGGCTGAGACTGAGGCTCACCGATAGATTTCTTCACGCACCACTTGGTGATGTGGAAGGGCACAGTATAGGTGAGATCAAAAGTATTATGGTGGAAAAGATCGAAGGTATGGAACCGCCTCTGGCGCATATGATCCCGGAGGGAAGCGGACATTTGCTCCTTCCGATCATAAGCATTGCTGCTCTGTTTGCCCTTGACTGGCGTATCGTGCTGGCATCACTGGTAACAGTTCCGCTCTCAATGGTGTTCATGATACTTACCATGGTGATAAGCGGCAAGAGTTTCGCCCAGTATGATGAGTCAAATGCGTACATGAACAGCACTATAGTTGAGTACATAGAAGGTATAGAAGTCATCAAGGCATTTGGAAGAGCCGGAACTTCGTATGAAAAGTATGCGAAGGCCATTCTTGACTACAAGAAATTTGTTGTGAAATGGCTGTCATCTACATGGCTTACGATGAAGATGACATTTGCATTGTTCCCATCAACACTTCTCGGAACGTTTCCTGTGGGATTATATCTGACTATTCACGGACAGATAACAGTATCTCAGCTTTTGCTGGCTGTCATGCTGTCCATGTCTATGGTGACATCATTTGCCAAGATAGAGGTGTTCATAGAGGGCATAAGGGAGATGAAGTATAACATTGAGAGTGTTCAGGGGCTGCTTAACATGAGAGAACTGCCTGAGCCAAAACAGAATGCAGCAGTAAATGGCTCCGACATCCGACTGTCAAATGTCCACTTCTCATATACAGGTGACAAAAAGGATGAGGTACTTCACGGCATAGATCTCGCCATGCCTGCCGGAAGTTATACGGCACTTGTTGGCCCTAGCGGTGGGGGCAAATCTACGGTTGCCAAGCTTATATCGAGATTCTGGGATGTCACGGATGGAGAGATAACCATAGGCGGTGTAAATGTAAAGGATATGCCGCTGGAACAGTTATCCGGAATGGTGAGTTTTGTCACACAGGACAATTTCCTGTTCAGGTGTTCCATTTTGGAGAATATACGACTTGGAAATCCGTCTGCTACGGATGAGCAGGTGAAGGAGGCGGCGAGAAAGGCGTGCTGTGAAGAGTTCATAGATAAGCTGCCGATGGGTTATGACACACCTGCAGGCGAGGCGGGCAAACGACTGTCGGGCGGTGAGAAACAGAGGATTGCCATCGCCAGGATCATGCTCAAGAATGCGCCGATCGTCATTCTCGATGAGGCGACTGCATTTACCGATCCGGAAAATGAGGATAAATTGCAGAGGAGCATAGAGGCACTAACGAAGGATAAGACACTTCTTGTTATTGCACACAGACTGTCTACTATAGCAGATGCAGATCAGATAGTGGTGCTTAAGAATGGACACATAGAGGCAGAGGGAAAGCAGGAGGAACTACTTGAAAACTGTCCACTCTATGCGAGAATGTGGCAGGCTCATGTGGGCGCAAGACATTGGGCTGTCGGAGGTCAGAAAGGAGGCGAGACAGCATGTTCGGAACAGTAAAGAGGATCATAAACTGGTGCGGTACATTCAAAAAGAATCTGTATATAGGATTTGTGTTCTCGTTCTTCTCGGGTTGGTTTGCCGCTATGCCGGTGATATGGGCTGCATACATAATAGGAAAGATCGTGGAAAATAGCGGTTCAAATGAGATCATAAGTACGTCATGGGTCGGAAGGAGTATAGGAATACTCCTCGTGTTCATCTTCCTGAGATTCCTGTTTGACTACCTGAGAGCCAGATTCCAGGAGGCTATAAGCTATGAGCTGATAGCCAGGGACAGACTGGCTGTTGGAGACGCCATGAAGAGGGTTTCTCTTGGATATTTTCAGAATATGAATACAAGTACGATACTGAACTCGATAACCACAGGACTCCATACCCTGGAGGGAATGGGAATCCGTATGATAGACAATTTTGTGGGTGGTTATCTGAACTTTGTATGTATACTTTTGTGGCTTACATATATCAACTGGAGAGCGGGAGCAATCTCGGTGGCAGGCGCCGCTGTGTCATTTGTATTTCTTCTCGTTATCTCCAAGTACAGTACAATGAATGCGCCGGTTCTTGCGGAGGCAAATAAGGATCTGACCGGAGCTACGCTGGAGTACGCCAGGGGTCTTGCTGTGGTCAAATCATTTGGCAGGGCCGGTGCTTCGATGGATGCCATGAGTAGAGCGTGCAGGGATAGTCGTGATATAAATCTCAAGATCGAGTGGGGATACATTCCATTCAATGCACTGCATCTGCTGGCACTTAAAACGGCGAGCGTATGTATTGCCATCAGTGCTTTTTATCTTGGTGCATCAGGCCAGATCGGGTTCACTGAGGTGATACTTATGGTACTTCTGTCTTTCCATGTATTTGGATCACTGGAGCCGATATCGGACAGCGCCCATGTGCTTGCGATCATAGATGATGCATTTGACCATCTGGATGCGCTGACTGGGGAGTCGTTCATAGACTCAGACGGAAAGGACATTGATATACACAGCTATGACATAGAATTCGACCATGTGAACTTCTCGTATGGTGAGGGTGCAGACCGGAGACAGGTGCTGCACGATGTAAGTTTTAAGATACCTCAGAATACGGTGACAGCTGTGGTTGGACCGTCAGGAAGCGGCAAATCTACCATTTGCAACCTGATAGCCAGATTCTATGATGCGGACGATGGAAGTGTTAAAGTCGGTGGTCATGACGTGAAGGAGTTCACATGTGACAGCCTGTTGTCAAATATGTCTATGGTGTTCCAGAATGTATACCTGTTTAATGACACGATAAGAAATAACATCTGCTTTGGAAAGCCCGATGCCACAGAAGATGAGATGATAGCCGCGGCGAAAAAGGCATGCTGTCATGATTTCATAATGGCGCTGCCGGACGGATACGACACAGTGATAGGTGAGGGCGGAGGCAGCTTGTCGGGAGGAGAAAAACAGCGAATCTCAATAGCGAGGGCAATACTCAAAGATGCCCCGATCATCATACTGGACGAGGCTACAGCCAGCGTGGATCCAGAAAATGAGCATTTGATACAGGCAGCAATATCTGAGCTGACAAAGGGCAAGACAATAGTGACGATAGCCCACAGGCTTGCAACGATAGAGCAGGCGGATCAGATACTTGTGGTGGACGATGGACAGATAGTTCAGAGGGGAACCCACAGAGAACTGGCAAATGTACCTGGAAGGTACAAAGACTTTGTAGACATAAGAAGGAGATCAGAGGGATGGAAGATATAGAAGTTTGCGATACATAAAGGCTTTGAAGTGTATAAGAATTTTAACATACCTATCAGGGGTCGCGCTCGCTTAACTCAGTCTGCAGCGGTACTTATTTATGTGAATCGCAAACTTCTATAGTGTATTAAAGATAAAAAAGGAGGTATAGATATAATGGAAAACACCAAAAAACTTTCAGGCAGGGATCTCATTACTATAGGTATTTTCTCTGCAATATATTTTGTGCTCAATCTTGCGGCTATGATCACTGGCTTTGTTCCAGTGCTTTGGCTGCTGCTCCCGGGTGTTGCCGGAATCGTGACGGGAATACCGTTTATGCTGATGGAGTCCAAGGTGAGAAAGCCAGGTGCAATACTCATCATGGGAGCCATCACGGCACTGCTTTACTTTGTGACAGGACAGTTTACAGTGCTGTTGCTTATCACATTTGCTGTGGCATGTGTACTGTCTGAGGTATACAGGGCGGTGACAAAATACGATAACAGCTTTATACACATGGCTATATCGTTTGTCATATTTTGTTATGGAATGCTTGGATCACCTCTGGCGATCTGGGTGTACAGAGACAGTTTTCTGGATCAGATCAGACAGAACGGAATGTCTGCTGAGTATGTTGATTCATTGTCGGGACTTATCTCAACACCTATGCTCATTGCGCTTTGCATATCTCCGATCATAGGAGGCCTTATCGGCGCGGTGATAGCAAAGGGGCTGTTCCGCAAGCATTTCAAGAAGGCAGGAGTAATATGATGGGCAGCAGAGCATTGATAAAGAATCTTGATCCCAGAGCCGGGCTTTGGCTGCTGGTGGCGGCAAATATCGGAATGTTCTGCGAGAAGAGTACAGAGCAGGGGAGCGTGCTTTCGGGCATGTTTCTCCTGCTTCTGCTGCTATACGGACAATATATGGCTGCGGTTAAGGGAGCCGCACTTCTGGTATCTTTCAGACTGTTTCTAAGATTTGTATTTCCACTGTGTCCGGCGTGGGTAAATATGGTATTCCCCGTCATCATAAACTACACAGTCCGCATGATGCCGTGTATATTGGCTGGATTGCGCATAATCAGAACATCGTCCATGCAGGAAATGATAGCAGCCATGAGAAAAATGCATCTTCCACAGGGGTTTATCATAGCAATGTCCACCACATTCAGATACTTCCCTGCCATACGTGAAGAATTTATACATATAAGGGCAGCTATGAAGCTGCAGAACATACCGTTTGCCAGCAGGCTTGAGTGTACAGTTGTGCCTCTCATGATGTCGGCGGTAAATACCTCAGATGAGATAGCTGCGGCGGCGGTGGCAAGAGGCATAGAAAATCCATGTCCAAAGAGCAGTGCCATCCAGATCCGTATGAGCTGTATTGACTGGGTGCTCATGGCTCTGGTGACGGCGGGCGTTGCCATAGTGTTGGCGAAAATGTGATGTGAATAATAATATTAGCTTATGGAGAAAATAAAATTGCAGTCTGCGAAAACGTAAGCGAATGCAGATAGGAGCAAGACGAGGTGAAGGAGATGTGCGTAGCAGGCAATGCCATGCAATATCCCA
Organism: Coprococcus sp.; assembly: GCA_050874325.1. Taxonomy (GTDB): domain Bacteria; phylum Bacillota; class Clostridia; order Lachnospirales; family Lachnospiraceae; genus Coprococcus. Next base: position 18,845 of record JBNMKK010000002.1, read on the forward strand.
CAGCGTATCATTTCATCACAGACTGGGAAAGGACATTATGATAAAACTGGAGAATGTGAACGTTCGTATACAGGGGCAGAATATTCTGTCTGATATCAATCTGAATATAAAAGATGGAGAATTTGTACTCATCTGCGGTGACAGCGGATGCGGCAAGACCACCATGACAAAGCTCATAAACGGTCTGATCCCTCACTTTGTGAAGGATGCAGAGGTGTCGGGAAACGTGATAGTATCAGGAAAAGATGTCGCCGGTACGGAGATGTACGAGATGGCTGAGCTGGTAGGTTCGGTATTCCAGAATCCCAAAACCCAGTTTTTCCACACAAACTCCAGTGCGGAGATGGCATTTGGACTGGAGAACAGTGGTGATGATCCGGAGACAATAAGAAAGCGCGTGTCGGAAACTGTCAGGGAACTCGATATAGATAATCTGGCAGACAGGAATGTGTTTGCCATGTCGGGAGGGGAAAAGCAGCTGTTGGCATTTGCGTCCGTGTATGCAATGGATCCGGAGGTGTATGTGCTTGATGAGCCATCGGCAAATCTGGACGCTGTGGGAATAGAAAAGCTCAGCAGGAGACTTGATGTGATAAAGCGGGAAGGCCATACGGTAGTTGTTGCAGAACACAGACTTGCGTGGCTCATGCCTATGGCAGACCGTGTATTGTACATGAAATCTGGCAGGATAGAGCGTGAGTTCACAGGGGAAGAATTCATAAAGTTGTCAGATGATGAGAGAACATCCATGGGACTTCGAAGCATACATATGGAAAATATCGAGATTCCTGAATTCTCGAAAGTGGACAGAAATGTTAATTTCCGGAATATACAAAATGGCAGTAAAAACGAAAAAAGCTACGTGCATAGGGAGTATAGTGGGGGAGATGCTGATCTGATCGTGCAGGATCTTTCGTGCCGAAGAAAGAAGAAAGATATATTTGCCGGGATATCATTTGCCGCAAATGCCGGGGATATCATAGGAATAATTGGACGGAATGGCGCAGGAAAGTCTACTTTCTGTAATGTGCTGTGCGGCTTGCTCCCAGAAAAATCCGGAGAGATAACATTCAAGGGCAGAAAACTTGGGAAGAGGGCGAGAACAAAACTGTTTGGCATGGTCATGCAGGATGTAAACCATCAGCTGTTTTCGGACAGTGTGAAGAACGAATGCCTGTTGGCCGATGAGGATGCGACGGATGAGCAGATAAGCGAATTGCTTGCCGGATTTGACCTTGCAGAATTTGCCGAAAATCATCCGATGACATTGTCAGGAGGCCAGAGACAGAGACTTGCAGTCTGTCAGGCGGTCATGGGTGGAAAGAGACTTCTCATATTCGATGAGCCCACCAGTGGACTTGACTACCGCCATATGTGCCAGGTAGGAGAATTGCTCAGAAAATTGGCGGCAGACGGACATATCATACTTGTTGTCACACATGATTATGAGTTCCTGAACAAAACCTGTGATGGGTATATATGCATATAATGGTTGACAAATAAACGATCGTTTACTAATATGAAGGTAAACGGTCGTTTATTTGTGATGCGAATTTAATATTGGTGTGAAAGGGCAGGGATCGTATGGAAGATATAAAAGTCGTGAGAGATATGAAAATTGCTGATACGGGAAATACTGATACAAGAAATACTAAGGAAGAGATACTGATAACGGCGCTTCATAGGTTTGCCAGAGATGGTTATGAGGCGGTGTCGGTGAGCCAGATAGCAGGGGATCTTGGCATCACTAAGGGGGCACTGTACCGGCATTATAAAAATAAGCGGGATATATTCGATCATATTGTCGCGAGGATGGAGCAGGGCGACAGTGATCAGGCGGAAAGCCACGATATGCCGGAGGATGACATAGAGAGCATGCCGGAGAAGTATGAATCTGTATCACTGGATGATTTTGTGCAGTACAGCAGATCCATGTTCGAGTACTGGACTGAGGATGATTTTGCCTCTTCATTCAGAAAGCTGCTCACAATAGAACAGTTCCGCAGTGCGGAGATGCAGGCGCTGTACCAGCAGTATCTTGTGGCTGGACCTGTCGGTTATGTAAAGGATCTGTTCAAGAGCATGGGAATCAAAGGTGCGAAGAAAAAAGCGGCACAGTTCTATTCGATCATGTTCCTGTATTACAGCATTTATGATGGGGCGGCTGAACGTAAAAAGGTAAAGAAGCAGTTTGGACAGGCAATAAGTGAATTTGCAAAAAACTTATAGGTTTGATTTTGATGATCGGTAGAAGGAGGTAAATAGAATGGAAAAACACATAAATATTACGCAAGTCAGTCATAATGATGATCTGGTTATACGGCTGGAGAAAAAGAGTGAATACCGGGAAGTTGAGAACCTGGTTAGGGATAGTTTCTGGAATGTGTATCGTCCCGGCTGTCTGGAACACTACGTGCTAAATCAACTGAGAAATGACAATGCATTTGTCCCGGAACTGGATTTTGTAATGTTGCTAAATGGCGAGCTTATCGGGCAGAACATGTTTATGAAAGCGAAAATAACAGCGAATGACGGAGGAGACATCCTAATTATGACAATGGGGCCTATATGTATAAAAAATAAACTTAAACGTAAGGGATATGGCAAGATCCTGCTGGACTATTCGCTGCAAAAAGCTGCAGAATTTGGCTGCGGAGCACTATGATTTGAGGGGAATATTGATTTCTATGGCAAAAGCGGATTCAGACCAGCAAGTGAGTTTGGCATTCGCTATCATGGACTTGCTGAGGGGGAGGATGCATCTTTTTTCCTCTGCAAGGAGCTGATACCCGGATACCTTGATGGAATCACAGGTGAGTATGCCCCGCCAGAAGGATATTTCGTGGACGAAAAGGCTGTGGAAGAATTCGACAGGCAGTTTCCATATAAAGAGAAAAAGAAACTACCCGGACAAATATTTTCATAAGGAGGACCCGCCATAAGGCGGGAGATTCCTTATGAAGTTCGCATGCGCCGCGCGAAAGCGCCTTTACATGCGCATGCTCAATATTTTCATAAGGAGGACCTTATATGAAACAGATGGAAAAAGACTGGTACAAGAAGATCTGGACGCTGGACATCCAGAATATGTCATGGGTGGAGGAGACTAAAAGACAGGTAGATTTCATAATAGATAAACTTGATCTGAAGGGAACGGAGAGGATCCTTGACCTTGCCTGCGGATTTGGGAGACATTCCCTTGAACTAGCCAGACGAGGATACGATGTGGTGGGGATAGACATCACAAAGGATTATGTAGAATACGCCAATGAGCAGGCTGGAAAAGAACATCTGGATGCATATTTTATCTGTAAGGATATCCGCGAGCTGACATTTGAAAATGAATTTGATGTTGTGCTCAATATGGCGGATGGGGCTATAGGTTATCTTGAAGATGACGAAGAGAATAAGAAAATATTTGCGGTTGTTGCAAGAGCGCTAAAAAAAGGTGGAAAACATTTCATGGATATAATGAATGGAGGTTATGCAGTGACTCATTTTCCGTGTAAATTGTGGGATGCCGGAAAGCGGTGCCTTACCCTGTCTGAGTTTGAGTGGGACCGTGAAAATAAAACTCTGATATATGGACAGATAGATTATCCATACGGAGAGGCACTTTCACAACCTGAGATGAAAGAGGGAAATCCGATCAGACTATATACATTGGGTGAAGTATCAGATTTATTTATGGATTTGGGTATGAGTGTGTGTGAAACCTATGCAGATTTTTCTGGAAGGTCAGCATCAGACAATGACATCCAGTTGATGATATATTCCAGATTGGAATAACTGCATAGTAAAAGAAAATGGTTACAAAAGCTCGCAAAGTTGCAAAAACTGCCGAAAAAAGGTTGGAAAAGTTGCAAAAATTACCGTGAAAAGGTTGGAAAAGTTGCAAAAAAATGATATTCTAGGGATAGAAAAGTTGAAAATGCAGTATGCGAGGTGATTTTATGCTGGAAAGATCGGCAAAGAAATATATAGATTCATGGATTCAGAGCGGCAGAGATGCTTTGCTCATAACGGGAGCAAGACAGATCGGTAAGACATATCTTATAAAAGAGTGTCTTAGGGAAAGTGGATTTCCATATGTGGAACTGAATTTTATTGACCAGCCAGAGCTTGTCACATTGTTTGACGGAGCCAGAGATGCAAGGGATCTGCTTATGAGACTTAGTCTGGTGACTAAGCAGCCTCTTGAGAAAGGTCGTACGATCATATTTCTGGATGAGGTACAGGAGTTTAAAGATATAGTGACAAGGGTGAAGTTTCTGGTAGAAGATGGGAGCTACAGGTACATTATGAGTGGTTCGCTTTTGGGTGTAGAGTTGAATGACCTCAGATCTGCACCGGTTGGATATCTGCGCGTATATGATATGTACCCGATGGATCTGCGTGAATTTATGGTTTCTGTTGGTGTGAATCAGAATGTGATAGACACACTGAGGGAATGCTTTACGCAGAGATCATCAGTTGACACATTTGTACATGAAAAAATGCTTGATGTTTTTAATCTGTATCTTATCGTGGGTGGAATGCCAGAGGCAGTCAATACCTATGTGGAGACAAATGATCTGGCGAAGGTGGCAGAAGTACATGAAAAGATAGTTAGATTATATAAGAGTGATTTTACAAAGTATGAGACAAGATATAAGCTGAAACTGCAGGAGATATATGATGCTATGCCGGGACAGCTTGACCAAAAAAATAAACGGTTCCAGATCAATAGTATAGGTAAGGGACTCAGTTATGATAGGGTTGCAAATGATTTTCTATGGCTGAAGGATGCGGGAGTTGCGATACCGGTCTATAATATAAGTGAGCCGAAACTTCCGCTTGTGATAAGTGAGAATAGGAATCTATTTAAACTATTTTTCTCCGATGTAGGTTTGCTTACAAGTCGGTATTCGGATCAGGTGAAAATGGCTATACTAAACAAAGAAAAATCTATAAACAATGGTGCGCTATTTGAAAATGTGGTTTCCCAGGAATTACTCAGCAAAGGTCATAAAGAATATTATTTTAACAGCAAAAAGCAGGGGGAGCTGGACTTTGTAATAGAACTGGATGGAAATGTGATTCCGCTGGAAATAAAATCGGGTAAGGATTACAAACGGCATTCTGCACTGTGTAATGTCTTGTCTGATGAAAATTACGGAATAGAATATGCCTATATTTTTTCGGAGGGAAATGTCGAGGTCAGTGGCAAAAAAATATATTTGCCAATATATATGATGATGTTTTTAGAAAACGAAAAAATGGTTGATACAATATATAAACTTGACCTCTCGGGGTTGGAGTTTAATAACTAGGAGAGATAAAAATGAAGATAAAAATGTGTGGAATTACAACCCCTGTCGATATAACAGCGGTAAATGAGGTGTGTCCTGATTATATTGGAATGGTTATGTTTTTCCCGAATTCAAAGAGAAATGTCAGTGTGGAGACCGCGCGCAAGTTACTTGAAGAACTGAGGAAAGATGTGAAAAAAGTTGCGGTGGTGGTGTCCCCGGTGACGGAACAGATGGAGGAGATCGCAGAACTTGGTTTTGATGTGATCCAGATTCATGGTCAGGTCAGCGATGAACTTATTGAGAGTGCACATTTGCCTGTGTGGAAGGCTTTCAACGTGAAAGATATGGATATGTACCCACATTATCAAAGTCTTTCAAATGTTGCGGGGTACGTGTTTGATGCAGGAGAACCTGGCAGTGGCAAGACATTTGACTGGAACAGTCTGGCGGATATCGACAGAGATGGAAGATTGTTTGTGCTTGCCGGGGGCCTTACGCCGGACAATGTGCGGCGTGCGATAGAACAGGTGCATCCTGACGTAGTCGATGTGTCATCTGGAATAGAGTACGATGTGGTTGGTGGCGTTCAAAATCCGGGCAAGGATCCGGAGAAGATGCGCCGGATGAAGATGAACGCCACCGTGGAGTAAAATTCGTTATTTTATTCTTTTCAGGGTTTCGTCACGCCTTTTAAGACTTTCAATCCATAGATCTATCATATCCATAGCCACCTGTTGATTTCCACAGTTGCAGTGGTCTGCGCCATGCTCTTTTTCTGTGATCTCGCGGGCGGTTATGGATTTTGCATTTTTAAGGAGATACATCTGCTTGCCGATTGAGAAACGGCTTGCCATGGTGTCCTTACTGCCTCCGATTATCAGGTAATCTTTGGTGAGCTTGTCTGCAATAGGTCTGAGATCGATCTTCCAGAGAATATTTGCAAGTTTGTAGGCGTTGTTGGTTCCGAATCTGTGGAAATACGTCTTGAAGAACATCATGCCTTTTCCCTTTTTCAGTTTGTATAGAAGATTTATCAGCCAGCCAAATCCGTATAGGATCACATCAAGCATTGCCACTATGAGCCCGGATGTAAAGCCGTGGTTTGTGAAATTCTGCTTAAGGGAAGGAGATTGTGCTATGCTTACGCAGCGTGATACTCTGCTGTCAAATGCGGAAGCTCTCGGAGCATAGAAACCACCCAGGGATTCGCCGATGAGTGTGACATCATTGAGATCAAAGTATTCGGTCAAAGCCTTCACGGTTTTTTCCCATTCTATGATGAGTGGGGCGTTATGAAGTCTTATGCATTCACCCTGTCCCGGTCCTTCAAACAAATAAACGGTATAGCCGAGCTGTCTTAGATACATCATCTGGGGAAAGAACTCTTCGTAGCTTGAATCAAATCCCCCGTGAGCTACTATGATTCCCTTTGATTCCACATCGGGATTCATTTTCAGAACAGGCATAGCATAGCTATCATATGGAACAGACAGCTTTTCAACGATAGGGTGCTTGCCTTTGAAAAAATCCTCATAATATTCAAAAAATAATTCCCTTGCTTTGGTCCATGATTTCAGAGCATCGGGATCGTCATATTCCATGTAGAATTCAGCCATTCGATAATATCCCATGGCACTTTTAAGGTGCCCTGCGGCGTATTCACTTTCCGCGGTTTCCAGCATGATCTTTTTCCATGATTTTACATCTTTTATCTGACTGCCAACTTTTCGGATCTCGTCCAGATCTCCCAGATCAAAATTGACGAGTCGGTTTAACTGGAAACTTATGGACGGATTGTCGTTCAGCTTGTACATTCCAACCGGCAAAACAAAAGGCTTCGTGATATCGTATTTCTCCATTATTTTATCCCCCTTAATATATGTTTCAGATGCTTGGTGCATATTACTTTCTGTTTCCGGATATGTATTCTGCAAGAGTCTGCAGGATAAGCTCTATGCTGTCGTCAAGTGCCTCTGCGACAAATGTATCCCTGTGTTCTCTCATGGCGTAAATGGATTTGACCAGATTTGTCACAACTCCAGGATTTACATCATCCTTCTTGTCGGATATAAGATCCATAAAGCCCTGCATTACGAGTGTCAGTCTTGCAGGATCAAAAAAATGCTGTTCTGACATGTGTGCTTTTAACCAAAGAAAATCGTCGATGGTCATGCTGCCCATGAGGTCATAATCGCTGTATATGTACTCCCTGAAGAATTCAAAGAATTCCCTGGTGGTCATTTGCTTTCTTCCTGCAAGTTTCCTTAGCAGCATCTCCTGACACTTCTGTCCTGTATATTGTGACAAAGCTGCCAGGTATTCCTCCTTTGAAGAATAGAACAGGTAGAAGCTTCCTTTGGCGATGCCGCATTCTTTTGTGAGTTTGTCAACGGTAGTCCGTTGAACTCCGTATTTTCTTATGAGTTTGATTCCTGCTTGAAAAAGATCCTCTTTAATTTTTAGTTGTTCGTCATTGGTAAAACCTGTAGGCATGGTGGATCCTCCTTTTTGTAAGTTGTCATATAAAGGTTTCTCTAAGTATTCTTTATAAAAACCATCTGTGACCAAAACTTGGTAAAATAGTCACACACATAGGTTAGCACAGTCTAACTGGGCTGTCAAGGTGGAGTGTGAGACTTTTTGAACGAGTGAAAACGGGTAGACAATCCGATTTGGTAAGTTTTGTTCAAAGTATAGACAAAGCCCTGGCGTGGTGTTAAAATCCGTTCAAAGCATAGGCTCTAGGGCGGAGGTTTTGCGAATGAATATATTTGAATATGATCAGGAAAAACATATAAGAATGGAGAAAAAAGAATCATATGAGGAAGGAGTTCAGGACGGCGAGGAACGTGGTATCCAGATTGGTGAGCAGAGCCTTCTGACTAAACTTGTTGGCAGCAAGGTTAAGAAAGGCTACACCCTTGAACAGACCGCTGAGGCACTTGAGTATCCTATAAAGGAGCTTGAGCCTATCTATAATATGGTGAGAGAAACAGGCGGATACAATGCATCTTCTGATGACAAAGAAAAAATGGAAAATTAAGCGGAAAAATATTTAACTAGAATATAGAAGTTTATGGTACCCAGATGTATTTGATGTGACATCGAATATACATCTGGGTATTTTTATGCAATGGGTTACCAATTTAGGTTCATTTAAGCTGGACATTCTATACTTTGTTCAAAAGAACGAAGAAAGGAGTCCTGGCTATGGATAAAAAATATGCTCTTATCCCGGCATATGAGCCGGATGGAAGGATGCTTGAGATTATAGAAGATGCGGTGGCTGAGGGATTTCAGGTCATTGTAGTTGATGATGGCAGCAGTGATGACTGTCAGCAGTATTTCAAGCAGGCTGAATATATGGCAACGGTATTGCATAACCCTGAGAATAAAGGTAAAGGTGCAGCTCTTAAGACTGGATTTGCAAGGATTGCGTCGATGTGCGAGGCGGACGATGTGGTGGTGACACTGGATGCGGATGGACAGCATACAATACAGGATGCGCTCAAGGTGTGCGCGGAAGCGTGCATGCATCCCGATTCTCTCATTCTTGGCAGTCGTGCTTTGGCTGAGAATGTTCCTCTGAGGAGCAAGTTTGGGAATACAGTCACAAGATTTGTGTACAGACTTGCATCGGGGGTGAAGGTTCACGATACCCAGACCGGTCTTAGAGCGTGTTCATGCAGGCTGCTCCCGTGGATGCTGGAAGTTAAGGGGGATCGCTATGAGTATGAAATGAATGTACTTCTTGAATGTCCCAAGGCAGATATCCCTATACGCGAGGTGCCGATCAAGACGATATATCTGGACGACAACAAAAGTTCTCATTTTGACACAGTGAAGGATTCGATAAGGATCTATAAAGAGATATTGAAATTTTCTGCGTCATCACTTGTCAGCTTTGTGATCGATTATCTGTTGTACTCAGTTATGGTCCTTCTCACCGCTGGGATCGGTGCTGAGGTCTCACTTGTAATTTCAAATGTATTCGCCAGACTTGTGAGTGCTACGGTGAACTACAACATAAACAGGAGATATGTGTTTGTCTCGGATAATGAAACAGACAAAGAAGGAAATTCAATAAAAGCTGATACAAATGCTGGCAGAAAAAGGCTTATATCACATCCCGCAGTGCAATACGCATTGTTGGCGATAAGTATACTTGTAGGAAACACCCTGGTTTTGAGCCTGTTAGTTGAGATCCTTGGAATGAACAGGCTTGTGGCAAAACTTGTAACAGAACTATTCTTTTTCATATTCAGTTATCTGGTACAGCGTAACGGAATATTTAAAAAGACAAAGAAAGGAGTGTGGTCAAATGTTTATTAGACGACATTTGTGGGCGATATGTTTTTCTCTGTGTCTTATAGGGTTTACCGCTTATCTGTTGCTCGATACATTTGCGATCAGGCGGGTGTACACAGTAGTACCGCAGACTGGAAACTCTGTAAGTAGTGCGGAGGAGTCTGGCAGCGCAGAGTCGGATGATACAGATGTAGTGGCAGGCGCTGCAGATACGGACAGTGCAGGAGATACGGAAACAGACGATGCGGATATAGATAGTGCAATGTCTGCAGAAATGGATGTAGATGGCACAGAAACAACAGCCAATTCTTACAGTGATGGGAATATATCGATAACCCTTACAGAGTACCGCAAATATGACACGACCATATATGTAGCGGATGTTCAGATCACATCTGTGTCAGACCTGAAGACGGCATTTGCGGACAGCTCATATGGCAGAAATATAACAGAAAAGACATCTGATATAGCAGAGGGTGTAAATGCCATACTGGCGGTAAATGGTGATTTTTACGGTGCGCAGGAATCCGGCTATGTGATACGAAATGGAGTTTTGTACAGAGACACGGCGGCGGAGGACAGGCAGGATATCGTCATATATGAGGATGGCTCATTTGAGGTCATAGAAGAGTCAGAGGTCACAGCGCAGGAACTCTTGGACAAAGGTGCATGGCAGGTGTTGTCATTTGGTCCTGGACTTGTGGAAGATGGTGAGATAGCTGTATCTGAAAATGAAGAGGTCGGCAAAGCCATGGCGAGCAACCCGAGGACGGCACTTGGTGTGACGGAGGACGGACACTATCTGTTTGTGGTGTCAGATGGAAGAACCAGCGAGAGTGAGGGACTTTCACTCTATGAGATGGCGGAGTTCATGCAGTCACTTGGAGTTGTCACCGCCTACAATCTGGATGGCGGCGGTTCATCTACAATGTATTTTAACGGAGAGGTGGTCAACAATCCGACCACTTCAGGCAGGAGTATAAAAGAGAGGAGCGTGAGCGACATTGTGTATATCGGATATTAGAGAAAAAAGAGCGGCAATCTATATGGTGCTCTCGGCATTTTGCCTGATATTTGCCTTTGTCTATGAGCATTTCAGCCATGGGGTGACATCTCTCTACATGGTGTGTGCGTTTCTGATACCTCTGCTTGGCGGATTTCTGGTGAATCTGATAATTGAGTCAGCAGGATTCGTGATCCCGGGCAAATGGTCCTCAAACCTATACAATTCAGGCATAGCAGCCCTCACGGTTGGAAGTTTGGTGAAAGGTGCACTGGACATATACGGAACGACAAACCATATGACGATCATATATTTGATCGCAGGTCTGGTACTCATATTGGCGGGAACGATTCAGTATGTTATAGATTGCAGAAGATACAGATGTGCCTAAAAATACAATTTTGCTCCGATCGCTGTTGATATAATTCCATCAAGTTAAATTTAAGTACATAGATGGTTTTATGTAAATTACAGAACACAGATTGGAGGAACAGAATATGGTAGGTTACACATGTATGCAGAATGTAAAGATAATGGCAGGAGCAGGATGTCACAAAAGCATGGGACAGGCGCTCAAGGAGTCTGGATATGGAAAGGCATTTGTCGTGTATGATGCAGGTGTCAAGGCTGCAGGCATCATAGATAAGGTGACAGACAGCCTGAAGGCTGCGGGCATAGAATATGTGGAATTTGACAAGGTACTCCCTGATCCTCCTGCTGAGATAGTAGACGAGGGCGGTGCGCTCTGCATGGATAGCGGCTGCGACTGTGTCATCGGTATAGGCGGTGGAAGTGCCATAGATACTGCAAAAGGCATAAATATCCTCAGAGTGAACGGTGGACATATTCTTGAGTATGCCAACCCCGCAAATGAGATGAAGAAGTCGCTGGGGCTTATGAGTGTCCCAACAACATCAGGTACAGGTTCGGAGCTGTCAAATGGACTCATCATTTCGGACACGGCAAATGACATAAAGGCTGCAATCCTTGCGGCAAATGGCATGAGTGAGTTTGCAGTCATAGACCCTGAATTCTCAAAGGGAATGCCGAAGGGACTCACCATCATGACAGGCCTTGATGTGTTCTCCCATGCGGCAGAGGGCTACACATCGGTACTTGCAGATCCTATGACAGATATGATAAACAAAGCGATCATGGAGAATGTGGTCAAGTTCCTTCCGAGGGCAGTGGCCGACGGCGAAGACATGGAGGCCAGAACAAAGATGCACATAGCTGCATCCCTGGGCGGATGGATGCTTGGCAATTCCAGTGCGCATGTGGGACACTCCATAGCCCATGTGATAGGCGGAATGTATCACATACCTCACGGTGCATGTTGTGCGTATTCACTTCCTGTGGTACTTGATGTGGTCAGCGGCGTTCTCCCTGATAAGGTAAAGGAGATAGGAGAGATACTCGGCGCAGTATTTGACGGCGGCGAAACTTCTGCTGAGATAGGAGAAAGGACCGCTGAGGCTTATAAGCATTTTGCCTACGGTGTAGTTGGAGTAAAGAAGGTGGATGAATTTGTCAGTGGATCCGCCGATATAGATCTGCTTGCCGGCAGAGTTGAGGCTGAGCCGCTTGCTGGTTTATCTCCGGTTAAGGTTACAAAAGAGCTTGCGGCTGACATGCTCAGAAAGATATTTGAATAGTAGTTCCGATTTTTACAATCGTAAAAATTATTATGTGATAAAATTTGTCACATAGAGAACAGACAAAGGCGTCTGGACGATGACGAAATATCATTGTCCGGACGCCTTTTTGCGTATAAGAAAGGATGATTGGATATGGCAGAGAGGATAAAGGAACACCCGATATTGGGAGTCCAGGAGAAGGGCAGAGAAGTCACATTTACCCTGGATGGCAAAGAGATGAAAGGCTGTGAGGGCGAACCTATAGCAGCAGCACTCAAGGCCGATGGAGTTATGGTTCACAGATATACGAAGAAGGAGCACAAGCCGCGTGGAATCTTCTGTGCCATAGGAAGATGTACGGACTGCGTCATGATAGTGGACGGAGTTCCAAATGTAAGAACATGTATAACGCCTTTAAAAGAGGGCATGGACATCCGCACACAGTACGGTGTCAGCGACAAACCATTTGACAAGCAGTAGATATACGAGTAGGAGGATACAGATATGAAGAGATATGATTTGGTTATCGTAGGAGCTGGTCCATCTGGTCTGTCGGCAGCGATAGAGGCGGCAAAGAGAGGACTTTCAGCTGTAGTATTTGATGAAAATGAAAAACCTGGAGGACAGCTGTTTAAACAGATACATAAATTTTTCGGCTCTAAGGAGCACAGGGCAAAGGTCAGAGGATATGTGATAGGTCAGCAGCTTCTGGATGAGGCGGATGCGGCAGGCGTTGAGGTAGTGCTGAATGCCACAGTCATCGGTCTTTATCAGGACAAGGAGGTTGTGGTCAAGATCGGTGAAGAGATTCATCACTACAAGGGCGATGCGGTCATCATAGCGACAGGTGCTGCGGAGAACATGGTCACATTCCCTGGCTGGACGCTCCCTGGTGTCATGGGCGCAGGTGCAGCCCAGACTATGATGAACCTCCACGGAGTACTTCCAGGCAAGAAGGTACTCATGCTTGGTTCAGGAAATGTAGGACTGGTTGTTGCATTCCAGCTTATACAGTGCGGATGTGAGGTCGTTGCGCTGGTAGATGCCGCACCTAGGATCGGCGGCTACGGAGTCCATGCGGCGAAGGTAGCCAGAACCGGAGTTCCGTTCTATCTGTCACACACGATAGTGAAGGCGGAGGGCGATGAGTGTGTAAATGGAGTTACCATCGCAGAGGTAGACAGCAGTTTCAAATTCATACCGGGCACGGAAAAGCATTTTGACGTTGACACGATATGCCTTGCAGTTGGTCTTTCGCCTATGTCTCAACTCCTCAAGATGGTTGGCTGTGAGATGGAGGATAACCCAAAGAGAGGCGGTCAGGTTCCTATCTGTGATGAATATGGAAGGACATCCATACCGGGAATATTTGTTGCAGGAGATGTGTCAGGAATCGAGGAGGCTTCCTCAGCCATGATCGAGGGACGTATGGCGGGAATAGCAGCCTCAGAATACCTCGGATATGTGGAGAAAGAGGAGATGGACAGCGAACTGAAGAAACTCGATGAGGCTCTTGATGGTCTCCGTCAGGGAATGTTTGCACCAAAGAACAGAGGAAAAGCGATCGAGAAGACTGAGGAGGGTATTGATATATCCACAAGCCTTCTGAAGAACGGATATATAGCAGATGATGAGATAGAGAGATTCCCGGGAGTTACCCACAGAAAGGGAATCCATCCGGTCATCGAGTGTACGCAGAACATACCATGTAACCCTTGTCAGGATGCATGTCCGAAGAAATGTATATCTATAGGGGCAAATATAACATCACTTCCTATAGCAGTTCCGGATTCAGATTGTATCAACTGCGGTATGTGTGTGGCAAGCTGCTCAGGTCAGGCCATATTCCTTGTGGATGAGGATTGCGGGGATGGCACAGCCACCGTGACACTTCCTTATGAGTTTCTTCCACTTCCGGAGGTCGGAGCAAAGGGCGACGCACTTGGAAGAAATGGACAGAAGGTATGTGATGCAGAGGTCGTTCAGGTCAAGAGCATGAAGGCATACGACAAGACAAATCTTCTTACTATGAGGGTTCCAAAAGAGTATGCGATGAAGGCAAGATTCTTCAAGGAGGTGTAACGTATGAATTCAGTAAATGATAGATCCAGAGATATAGGCCCATTTGTTCCAGGACCGGATGACGATATGCTGATCTGCCGTTGTGAGGAGATCACAAAGGGTGAGATCAGGAGAGCAGTCCACGAGGGAATGTGGACTATGACAGAGATTAGAAGATACCTGCGAACAGGGATGGGACTGTGCCAGGGACAGACATGTGCCAAGCTGGTCAAAGGAATCGTTGCAAGAGAGCTTGGAGTATCACCGGCAGAGCTTGAGCCGGCTACATCCAGAGCGCCTATGCGTCCTATAGAGATGCGTATATTTGCAAATGAAGAGAAGGAGGGCGAGTAGTATGGGAAACACAGCAGAAGTCGTAGTTATCGGCGGAGGAATCATCGGATGCTCGATCAGTTACTATCTCGCAAAGAGAGGAGTCAGCGTCATATGCCTTGAGGGCTCAGATCATTTTGGAAATGGTGGATCGAGCCGAAATGGAGGCGGTGTCCGTCAGTCAGGACGAGATCCAAGAGAGCTGCCCCTTGTAATGTATGGAATAAAGAATTTCTGGCCTACACTTTCTGAGGAGTTGGAGGTCGACTGTGAATATCATCAGGATGGAAACCTGAGACTTGGAAAGACAGAGAAACACAGACAGATCCTGGAAGGACTTACAGAGAGAGCCGTGAAGGTAGGTCTGGATGTGAGAATGATAGATGGCGATGAGGTAAGGCGTATCAATCCTTATCTGTCAGATGAGGTCACATGTGCGAGCTGGTGTCCGACAGACGGTCATGCCAATCCTCTCACAACTACACTTGGATACTACAAGACAGCCAGAAAGCTGGGGGTGCATTTTGTCTCCGGTGAAAAAGTTGTGGAGCTTCGAAAGATAAAGGGAAAGTTGCGTCAGGTCATCTGTGAGTCCGGCGACGTATATGAGGGTGAGACCGTCGTGCTTGCAGCAGGATATGAATCACGAAAGATCGCGGGAACAGTCGGCATAGATATACCGATGCAGCTTGCCATGCTGGAGGCTCTTGTAACTGAGGCAGAACCACCTATGTTTGACCAGATGCTTGGAACAGCCGAGGCAGATTTCTATGGTCATCAGACGAAACACGGCTCATTTGTATTTGGAGGATCGTCAGGACTTGAGGGATTCACTAAGGACAACGGAACCCCGATATGTTATAGTAAAACTGCACCGTGTATCTGCCGAGGAATCATGAAGTATTTCCCTGATCTGGCAAATGCCAAGATCGTCAGAACCTGGGCAGGCTGGATGGACAAATGTGCAGACGGTGTGCCGGTGCTTGGAAATGTGAGTGAGGTTCCGGGACTTGTGCTTGCCTGTGGATTTACAGGACACGGATTTGGAATCGCTCCGGCGGTCGGAGAACAGCTTGCCGAGCTCATAACAACAGGGAATACAACGGTGGATATACATCCGCTGCGCTACGACAGATTTAAAGCGAAGATTTAATGGTACTGTTATTTATGTTTTACTACGCTGCGGATGGCTTAATATACAGTATCCAGGGTCGTTTTCACTTATTTCGCCCTGCAGCGGTACTAAGGTGCCGCTTTAGGCGCCACCTAAGGACCGGCGGGCTCAAATTCCCTTGATACTGTATATTAAGCCAACCTTGCGCAATAAAATTTGTATTGTAGACAGTGCCATTAAAAAGGAGAGGCTATGATTTGGAAGAAGGACAGACTGCGTCCGACGCAGCCGTATTTTGTGCTAGACTCAAAAAATTTCAAACAGGAAGTGTATCTTCAGCAGGGCATATCACACTTCTATACATTTGAGGTGGATGAGCCGCAGTCACTGGATGCGGTGCCGGATGCCTGTATAGATCTGTTCTTCGAGTACACGGAGCATGGTCTTGAGGCGTATGCCTGCGGAACTGTGCTGAGATTCCAGACTCACGACTGGAAGGGAAAGAGAGAGGTGTTCGGCGTGAGGTTCATGCCGGGAATGCAGCCGGACATTATCAGCGTGAAGATGAAGGAGCTGGTAGGAAGACGTGTTCCACTTCAGGACATAGTTCTCGACGATGAACTCATTCCACTTATGGAACAGCAGAAGGATTTTTATCAGAGGATAAGAGTTTTTTTGCAGAGATATACGATGGTGATGAACCAGCGGAAGACCTCCGCAGAGAAAGAGGAACTGGTGTGGTCCGTAAAGCGTATGGTATATGAGAGCGATGGCAAGGTCCGCATAGCGGAGATGGGTGAGCGCACGGGATACTCGGAGAGATACATCAACAAGGTGTTCATCGAGGAGATGGGATTTTCACCAAAGGTATTCTGCAAGATCATACAGTTTCAGCGGGCATTGGAGTTCCTCAATTATGGGGCGCCAGATAAGATGACGGATGCGGCAGTCTATCTTGGATACTACGATCAGCCCCAGTTTATCAAGGATTTCAAGGCATATTGCGGAGTCACACCTACGCAGTATCTGAAACTCCTAAAGCAGCATACATACACGAAGAACATTTGTGAGACAAAGTTTTTGGAATCGGATAATTAGTTCCGATTTATACAAGTTTAATAATATAGAATATAGTAATCTTATATCCAAAGAAAGACGAAGGCGTCTTGACCGTGAGGTCAAGGCGCCTTTTTTGTATTTATACTGATTTATAAAATGATAATAAAATAACAGGAGGAGACGAATATGAGTTACCCAGAGATTGATTTATTATATTTAAATGAAGATGATATGGTAGCGGCGGGAGTCAAGGACATGGCGGGCTGCGTAGAGGTAATGGAAGAAATGTTCAAGCTCATGAAGATCGGTGATTACCGAATGGGTGGAGCAAATGGAAACAGTCACGGTTGTATGGTCATGTTCCCTGAGTCGTCTCCATTTCCTGAGATGCCGGTGGACGGACCAGACAGAAGATTTATGGCTATGCCGGCATATCTCGGCGGCAAGTTCGATATGGCTGGCATGAAGTGGTATGGCTCAAATGCCAAGAACAGGAAGAAAGGACTCCCAAGATCTATACTAACATTGATATTGAACGATAAGGATACCGGAGCGCCACTGGCATTTATGTCCGCAAATATACTGTCAGCATACAGAACGGGCGCCGTTCCAGGTGTCGGTTTCAAGTATTTTGCAAAGGAGAATGCAGAGAGCATAGGTATCGTTGGACCTGGTGTTATGAGCAAGACAGCTCTGGCAGCAGCCATGGCTGTGAGGCCGTCGATTAAGACTGTTAAGGTAAAAGGCAGAGGCAAGGCGAGCCTTGATAAAATTATAGAATATGTGAAGAATGAGTATCCGGAAGTTGATGTGTATGCTGTGGATTCTGTTGAAGAGGCAGTGAGAGACAGTGATATCGTGTCCGTGTCAACATCATCTCCAACCGGTGATCCGGAACTTTACCCATACATAGCAGAGGAATGGATCAAGCCGGGTGCAGTTATAGAGAGCACGGCAGCACTCAGATTTGACGATGATTTCATCATCAACAGGGCTCGTACAGTGACAGACAACATCAAGCTGTATGAGGCGTGGGAAGAGGAGATGAAACCGGATGCATACAATACCATCCCTATCCCGGCTGTCAGAGTTGAGGATCTGATCGCCCAGGGCAGAATGAAGACTGAGCAGATAGATGATCTGGGAGATGTGCTTCTCGGCAACATACCTGTTCATCGCTCAGAGGATGAGATAGTTGTCTACTCAGTAGGCGGAATGCCTGTCGAGGATATCGCATGGGGAACCATGGTGTACAGAAACGCACTTGAGAAGGGTATTGGCAAGAAACTGAATCTGTGGGAGACACCTCAGATGGTATAAATTATTGAAGGAGGATGATTCGTATGGGATTTTCAAAGATAGAAGTCATAACGGCAATGAATAAGATACAGGATCTCAAGGCTGCGCTCAGCAAGGTGGGTGTCAGCGGAATAACAGTTACCCAGGTTATAGGCTGTGGAGTCGAGAAAGGAACTTTGGAATTTGAGGTCGAGGAGAACAAGGTGATGGAGCTTCTGCCAAAGCAGATGATCATGATTCTCATCGAGGACGAGAGAGTGGATGAGATAGTAGAGCTTATCAAGAAAGAACTCTACACAGGACATATCGGAGATGGAAAGATCATCATATCACCGGTCACAAATATCATAAGAGTGAGAACCGGTGAGGAGGGCGGGGATGCCCTGAAGTAGGCAGGGACAATGCTATAGGACAGGAGATGATGATATGAATGAAAAGAAACTGGGACTGCCGAGTGTCATATCCACTGCAGTCGGATTGATAGTTGCAACGAGCTGCCTTATGTCTTTGGGACAGGGGGCAGGAGCTATTGGAACGGGATTTATCGTGCCGATGATCCTTGCCTGTGCCATCAATATATGTACAGCGTTTTCTCTGGCTGAACTGAACGCGGTGATGCCGAATCTCACAGGTGGCCTTGCGCAGTATACGCTTGCGGGCATGGGACCGTTTATAACGATAGTTACGATGGTTGGCGGATACATAGTCTGTCAGTCTGTTGCGGGATCTGTTGAGTGCGCCATGTTTGGAAATGCGATCAACTCAGTATTTCACACAGGAGTTCCGTCAAGTGTGTTCTGCATAATACTGCTTGTGGTCTTGATAATAGCAAATCTGCTCGGTGTAGACGTCTTTGCCAAGATACAGAATGTGGTGGCATACGGTCTTATCATATCTCTGATCCTCATGGGACTTATCGGAGTGCTTGGAATTGGAACCGGTGAGGAGATACACCAGAAAATGAACACAGCTACATCATTTTCAGACTGTTTCTCTATGCTGGGACTTGCATTCTTCCTGTTCATAGGAAGTGAATTTGTCATTCCTATTGCAAAAGACGTAAAAAATGCCAGAAGAAATATTCCTCTTGGAATGGTACTCAGTCTTATAATCATCTGTGTGATGCAGATCATAGTTGTGTTTGGTATGGGGCATTATACTGTGTGGAGTGACCTTGCGGCAAGTGAGTCACCACACATTCTATATGGAACAGCTATACTTGGCATAGCAGGGGCCATTTGGATGATACTTGTCTCGATATTTGCTGTTGTAAGCACGGTTAATTCGGCGATCAGTTTTCTGTCATATATGTGTGCTGGAATGGCGAAGATCAACCTTATGCCGGAGTTTTTCCTGAAGAGGAACAAGAGAGGTGCATATTATGTGGGAATACTCATGATAGGAATCATCATGATAATAGTAAACGCCACAGGTCTTTCCACTAGCGATTCGCTTTCATTTATGATACTTGTGGCTATGGTATTCTGGATGGTTTCATATGTCATAGCGAATATAAATGTATTGATATTTAGAAAGAAGATGCCGAAGGTGCCGAGAACATTCAAGGTTCCGTTTGGTCCTGTGATCCCTATCATAGGAATCCTCGGAAATGTGTTCATGATATGGCACATAGATGGAGATCCGGCTGTAAGGAGCAGGATATTCATGATAGATGGAATTATATTTGTCATACTTGCTGTATATTCAGTGGTATGGTGCAGAACAAGGCTCAAGAGAAAGCTGTTCGCACCGATACCTATACATGAAGTCATGGCGATGGAGAATCCGCTCTACCTGATGGCGAGAAAGACCAAAAAAACTGATAAGAGCCGTGTGAAAACGCAGAATTAGTAATGCTATTGTATCCATATTAGAATGAAATACATTATGTTTCAGATAATACAGATACTATCTCACATTGACTGTAAATCCAAATTCCCACTCATCCTCGTCAAATCTATACTTTTTATCAAGCTCAGGTCCGCAGCTGTTGGAGCCGATTCCGTTCTGGCGGTAGTCTATGCACAGAACAGACTTGTCGCTCTCTGGCAGCTCGTAGTTGTGAGCAGCCGCGGTGAGTTCCTCTGCTGTGTATGGCGAGGCGTTCATGGAAAATAGCACAGCAGATGTCACGGTTATGCTGTTGTTCCTGCCTGAGCTATTCCTGTCAGAGCTGTCGTTGGCTCTAGGGGTGCTGATTTGGACATAACTGCAGTCGTAGTGACTTCCATTCTCCTGCGGCATGATATAGTCCTCATGCATATCCATTATATCTGCGGTGAACATTCCGTGCCAGCTTGCGTGATGCTTGTCAACATAGCTCTCGTATGGTCCCATTCCTATATAGCTGACATTTCGCAGCTCTTTATTCAGGATCATTCTCACTCCAAATCTTGGGAGCATAGGGAATTCGCGATTTTTATTCACATGCAACTGTGATTTTATAGTTCCTTCAGGTGTTACTTTCCACTCAGCATTTATCTTCAGAACCGGCTGGACTGTAGGGGCGGAGAGACTGGAGCAGCAGGATATAACTGCGCATCCGTCTTTTATAGTACAGCTTGTCTCGTAAGTCCTCTCAGATATCATATCGTAGTGCGCCCTGAACCACTCATTCTTGATGTTTCTGTCATTGTCTGTTGGTGCGCGCCAGATGGTCTTGTCACATGGTGCTGCCAGGAGTTCCTGACCACTCGATATGATACTTTTGAAGTTCCCTGTATTCCTGTCAAATAAATACTCGAAATCGGATCCCTTTACAATAAACTCTGTATCGGTCTCTGATATGTGGAGCTGCGAGCAACCCTGATCTTTTAAGTTTTGGATATCAGATATATCAGAGATATCCGGCTTGCCTGTCGAAGGCTCAAGCTCAATCTCATCAAAACCCAGTACATCCCCTTTCTTGACAAATGCACTGTCGCAGTTCGCCTTATATATTACGCGGAGAAACATCCTGTGAGGAAAGTCCTCATCTGCTGCATTCAGATATTCTGTGTCAGCAACATGTATATTCGGCATAATACCAGTTTCTAAAATATCCTGCTCAATTCTTACGGTTCCGTCACGGTGAGGCGTTACAGAAGGAACGTCGATATCCTCGGATGCAACCACTTGTCCATCACAAGTGATCTCATAGCTCATAGTGAGGAAATCCCTGACGTCAGTAAAATCAAGATAATTGTGCAGGGTCAAAGTACCATTTGCGGCATCGAAATTGGTGATCCTGACCGGGCGGTTGATATTCTTGAACTCAAGCAGTCCTGTGTGAGGTCTGCGATCCGGATAGACCAGACCGTCCATGCAGAAGTTGCCATCGTGTATGACTTCCCCACTGTCGCCTCCGTATGCGTACATGTCATTGCCATTTGCCGCCTTGCCATTGTATATGGCGTGATCGCACCACTCCCACACAAATCCACCACATGTGGTCTCATGGCTGTCAAAGAACTGGAAGTAGTCCTCCAGATCTCCGGGACCGTTGCCCATGGCGTGGCAGTATTCGCACAGGATGTAAGGTTTGTCTCCGTCTCCATCTATATATTCAGCCATCTCGGATATTGATGGGTACATTCTGCTGTAGAGATCCAGATCGCTGTAGTTATATTTTCTCTTGCCGTCGGTATACTGGGCACTCTCGTAGTGAGTAAGACGGGATTTGTCATAGGACTTGACCCATGCCAGAGCCTTCTCAAATGTCACGCCGTATGCACTCTCATTTCCCATGGACCAAATGACCACGCTGGCGCGGTTCTTGTCCCTGATGACGCAGCGTCTGATACGGTCGAGGATGGATTCACAGAATTCAGGATTATTTGCGATCGGTTCATTCCACCGTGCAGCCTTATTCTCCCAGCTATTATCGGAGTAAAAGAGTTCGCTCGGACCGTGTGCCTCTATATCAGCCTCGTCTATCACGTAGAATCCATATTCGTCACAGAGCTCATAGAAATAAGGAACATTTGGATAGTGGCTTGTCCTTATGGCGTTGACATTGTGCTGTTTCATCAGCGACATATCCTTGATGATCTGCTCTTTGCTGATGGTAAATCCGGTTACAGGGTCAGAGTCGTGTCTGTTCACGCCGTGGAACTTGATCGGCATGCCGTTGATGTACACGACCTTATTCTCTATGGTTATCTCCCTGATACCGATCCTGTCGGTGATGACCTCACCGGCACATTTGATGATGACGGTGTAAAGGTATGGTCTCTCTGCGTTCCACAACACAGGAGAGTCGATCGATAAAGTAATATTGCGGGAGGTTGCCGCGGTTTTGACCTCTTCTGTGGCGGTGTTGGCATCGCCTTGGGCGCACATTTCACATTTTACACAGCCTGATGAGCAGATGCGGCCTTCTGTGTCCAGAATATCAACTTCTATATTAATATCGGAATCAGCCTCTTTATCAACACTTGCTTTTGGTTTTGATGAAAGCTGGTCTTCATCGCAGGAATATCCTGTAAATGCTGTGAAGTCTATGTTCACCTCTGCCTTAGTTGGATCTTTTATATCGTCGCAACTGGTCTTTATGAAATAGTCGTACACGGCATTTTCTGGACGTTTCAGTATATATACATCCCTGAAAATACCACTCATGCGGAACTTGTCCTGATCTTCCAGATAGCTTCCATCGCACCATTTGAGAACCAGCACGCAAAGCCTGTTAGAGCCATTTCTGAGAAATTCGGTTATGTCAAATTCGCTGGTGGAATGAGACACTTGGCTGTAGCCCACATACCTGCCGTTGAGCCATACATAGAAACAGGAATCTACACCCTCAAAGTTCAAGTGCGCAAGTGGTGCAGACTCATTTCTGTCGTAGTCGAACTCCGTCACATATGCACCACATGGGTTGTCCTTTGGCACATAAGGCGGATCAAATGCAAATGGATACCTGACATTTGTGTACTGGTGATAGTCGTATCCGTGCATCTGCCATACGGACGGCACTGGAATATCATCGAAACCAGATATGTCGTATCCTTTGTAGAACTCGTCCTGAAGCTTGTAAATGCTGTTGTAATAACGGAACTTCCATGTACCGTTCAGAAACTGAATCCTGTTCGAGTGATCCCTTGCATCAAGGGGCGTGCTGTATGCCTTCTCAGCAGGAATATAGTAATTCCTCAGCGGCATGGTGTTCTCGTGAAGAATATGCAGATTTTCGTAGTGATGTGGAATGATCATAACAATACCTCCTGTGAATGTTTTGTATGTAAAACGCTGTGTAGTTGCTATTTGTTAATTGAATTATAAAATACTGATACGGGGTGAGTCCATGCATATAATTATAAAAATACAGGCAGAATGGCAAGATGAAATAGTGAAAAAATAGTGGAAAAATTATATCATTAAGTGTATATAATATAGAAGTAACTGCTATGTGTGTGGTGGCAGTGGCGATTAACATGGAGGGATAAAGGACATGAATAATAACCTGTATAAAGCATTATGTTTTATATTTCTGGCTATAGTGTTTGTTGTAGCTAAGCTAATAAAAAAGTCGGTGTATTCTTTAGGTGTAACGATATTCTGTGTCAGTGTTTTACTCATACTTGCAATAGTATTTCTGATCAAATACATAAAAGAAAAAAGAGATGCTGATAATTGACTGACAGTTACATATTGATCTGGTAATGAAAAATGATTGGAGGAACTGAATATGAAGGTTTTAATGTTGAATGGAAGTGCAAAGCCCCAGGGCAATACATACCGTGCGCTTTACGAGGTAGGTGAGCAGCTCAAGAAAGAGGGAATAGACTATGAGATATTCCAGATCGGAGCGTCTCCGATAAGAGACTGTATAGGTTGCGGCCAATGCGGTGCAAAGGGCTGCTGTATATTTGATGATGATACGGTGAATGAATTTGTGTCAAAGGCAAAAGAGGCTGATGGATTCGTATTTGGATCGCCTGTATATTATGCTCATCCAAGCGGAAGAATATTATCATTCCTGGACAGGGCGTTTTATAGTGGCAAGAAAGCATTTGAGTATAAGCCAGGCGCATCAGTGGCAGTTGCAAGACGTGGCGGAACATCGGCAACATTTGATGTACTGAACAAATACTTTGGCATATCACAGATGCCGGTGGCTGGCTCTACATACTGGAATCTTGTACACGGACGCGTGCCGGGTGAGGCAGAGCAGGACGCAGAGGGCATGCAGACCATGAGAAATCTTGCGAGGAACCTTGCGTGGATGATCAAATGTTTTGATGCCGGCAAGGCAGCAGGAGTGGCACTTCCTGACACAGAGAGAGGAAACCAGACTAATTTTATAAGATAATAAAAAGCCATCTGAGCATTAAGACTTATAAATTCAATATCTATATGTTTGTGAATCGATAGTGAAAACGACCGAGTTTCGACGTTTCGATGCAAGGCGGAGACCGCACCGTCCTTATCGCGGGCAGAGCCGCATGCATGTAGAAACAAGTCGAAATGAGGGTAGTTGAACGTGATTACAAACATATAGATATGAATTATGTCTATGCTCAGATGGCTTTTTTACAGTTCGTCGTCTGTCTCGATATAAGCAGGTCTGTGGTTGTTCATGGTTTCCTGGTTTGTGAGAGTTCGCTGGCGCTTTTCCTGACGGTAGGCGTTGGGAGACATGCCGGTTGTTTTTCGGAATATTTTGTGGAATGCCTCGGCGGACTGGTAGCCACATGAAAATGCTATACTTTCTACAGAAAGCTCAGATATGGTAAGCATATGCTGGGCTTTTGTTATGCGGAAATTTTGCAGATACTTCACAGGACTCATTCCGGTGTACTGTTTGAACAGATCGGAAAAATAGCTTCTGTTAATGCCTACATAGTCGGATAGTTCCTCTATCTTCATCGGCATACTGTAGTGATTCTGGATGTATGATATGGCGTGATTCACGTAGGCGTTTCCGGATGGAGTCTCCAGCTTGTCCTTCTGCGCGTTTGCGATGACGGACAGGGCAAGGTAGAGCATGCCCATGAGCCTGTAGTGGTCGGCGTGGTCGGAAGTGTTGTGGGCAAGCATGTCGAACACGTATTTCTTCAGCTTGTCGCCGTCCTCACAGGTGAATATAGGCTGGTTCTGAGTAAGCCCGATACTGCTCAGTGTGTCGTGGGCGCATCTGCCCGAAAATCCAAACCATACATAACGCCATGGATGGTGTTCGTCCGATATATATGTGGCAGGGGTGTCCGGTTCGATGAGGAACCCCTGCCCTTTTTTCAAATGATAGTGGGCGCCTTTTACATAGAAGTCGCCCTCCCCCTCAAGAACAAAATGTATAAGGTAGAATGTCTTGACCGCCGGACCTGCCTTGTGCAGAGGCTCGGTTATCGAATGTCCGAACACATTCAGGTAGAGGTCTGTGTCATTCTCCTGGGGAAATTCCATTACGATCTTATCTTCCATTTTACAAACTCCGCAGTTTTTTATAAATTGATTTCAAAAATTAATCTGATAATCTTGAGGAGATTTCGGAAAAGTCTATATACAAATCTTCATATATATTAACTTTGATTATAGAGTCAAATGAGTATTGTATATTTAAAAGATTCTTCTCAAAATAATTAACAGTGACTGTTTTTCTCCTAGGGTCTACAATCCAGTATTCTTTGACCCCGGCATTCTGATAATAATATAATTTCCGTATATAATCATCAGCAGGATTTCCGGGTGAAACGATCTCTATAATAAAATCGGGTGCGCCGTTACATCTTTTACCATCCAACTTATCCTTATCGCAGACAATCATAATATCGGGCTGAACAACCGTGAGTGGATCGTTTGACAGAATAACATCAAAAGGTGCATGAAAAATCTTGCATCCACCTTTTTTGCTACGGATATAATTGTTTATTGTTGTTGATAATTCCATGGATATGGTTTGGTGGTCTTCTGATGGACTTGCCATATTATATATGAGACCATCAAAGACTTCTATTTGGGAATCCTCTGGAAGATTTTCGTACTGTTCCAAATTTATAAGATCTGAACGTTTTTGTAATGCAGGCATATTAACACATCCTTTCATTATAATATATAAAAGTATAACATACATTCAAACAGATTATCCATACAATAATATGTTTTGCAAAATTAAAACTATCTAACAAATGGACATATATTTGCAACGCTATGCCATGTTCAAAATTCATATTGTGTTATAGAATTGTTTTCAGAAAGTAAGTAGCGCAACGGTGTAGCGCAGAAATAGCGCGCAATATGGACAACAAAAGAACGGACATTAAGGTAAAACAACGAAAATAAGAAAATGGAGAAAGGTGGAGTTACAGAAAATGAAGAAGATCGAAGAGTTAAAGAAGATAATATCAGGTGGAGAGTTTGATGAGAAACTTGCTCAGATCTACCTCGACAAGGCAATGATCCCATACAACAGAGAGAGATATGTAAAGGCGCTTGACAAGTTTGTCGAGTTATTTGGAGATCAGGAGGTTGCTATCTACAGTGCTCCGGGAAGAAGTGAGGTATGCGGAAACCACACAGACCACCAGAACGGACATGTTCTTGCGACATCGATCAACCTTGACGCAATAGCAGTTGTTGCACCTAGAGAGGATGGAGTGATCGAACTCGTGTCAGACGACATGCCAAAGGAAGTTATCAATGTAAATGACATTGAGCAGGATCCGGCACTTGAGGGTACAACTACAGCGCTCATCAAGGGCGTTGTTGCGGGAATCAGAGACGATGGATTTAAGGTAGGCGGATTTACAGCATTTGTCACAAGCGACGTGCTCATGGGAGCGGGAATGTCATCATCGGCAGCGTTTGAGAGCCTTATAGGAACTATTCTTTCAGGTCTCTACAATGACATGAAGGTTTCATCGGTTGATGTTGCCAAGATCGGACAGTATGCAGAGAACGTATATTTCGGAAAGCCATGCGGACTCATGGATCAGATGGCATGTGCGGTCGGCGGACTTATATATATTGATTTCTTTGACAAGGCAAATCCTGTAATCAAGCAGGTTCCAGTAGATTTTGAGGCTCATCAGTACAGCCTGTGTATCGTTGATACAAAGGGTTCACATGCAGACCTCACAGACGATTATGCAGCGATACCTGCAGAGATGAAACAGGTTGCAAATTACTTCGGTGAGGAACTTTTAAGCAGAGTTTCAGAGGATAAGTTCATAAGCAAGGTCGGTGAGATGAGAGCGAGCGGAAAGGTAAATGACAGAGCGGTTCTCAGAGCACTTCATTTCTACACAGAGCAGGATAGAGTTGCAGAGGGTGTGACAGCACTTGAGAATGGCGAATTTGATCACTTCCTGGATGTTATAAAGAGAAGTGGAGATTCATCATTCAAACTTCTTCAGAATATATACAGCGCAAAGGATCCTCTCACACAGAACGTTTCGATAGCACTTGGTTTTTCAGAGAAGTTTATCGGCGAGAACGGCGTGTGCAGAGTACATGGCGGTGGATTTGCCGGAACAATCCAGGCATTTGTCAAGAATTCAGCCGTCGATGAGTATAAGAAGAACATTGAGTCGATCTTTGGCGAGGGCGCATGCCACGTTCTCAAGGTGAGACCTTACGGTGGAATAAAAGTAGTTGAATAGATATTTGCGAAACATGACAGTGTATAGTGTTTGAGGCAATTTAACATACCAATCAGGGGGCGTTTCCACTTAACTCAGCCTGCAGCGGTACTAAGGCGTCGCCTTATGGCGCCACCTAAGGACCGGCGGCCTCGTATTCCCCTGATTTGGTAATGTTAAATTACTTCAAACATAATACAGGTTTATGGGTTTCGCAAATATCTGTGCGAGAAGAATATAAGGATATGTAGAAAGAAGGGTTACAACCATGATAGATACAAACATCAAGCAGCTTGTTGAGTACGGAATTGCAAATGAGCTGATAGAGGAAGAGGACAGAATATATACGACCAACACCATCCTTGAGATGTTGAAGAAGGACAGCTACGAGGAGCCGGGTGAGGTGCCGGCTATAGATACACCTGAGAAACTTGAGGAGTGTCTCAAGGGTATTCTTGATTATGCGGTTGAGAATGGGCTTATCGCAGAGGATTCAGTTGTTCTCAGAGATCTGTTTGACACCAAGATCATGAATGCTCTGGTTCCAAAGCCAAGCCAGATCATAAAGACATTCAGAGAGAAGTATGCAAAGTCTCCAGAGGAGGCAACGGACTTTTATTATAAGCTCAGCAGAGCGACAGATTACATCAGAACATACAGAGTTGCAAGGGATATCAAGTGGGTTAAGCCTACAGAGTACGGTGATATAGACATCACCATCAACCTCTCAAAGCCTGAGAAGGATCCAAAGATGATCGCCCTTGCCAAGACTATGTCACAGTCATCGTATCCAAAGTGTCAGCTGTGTATGGAGAATGAGGGATATGCGGGAAGGATCAACCATCCTGCAAGAGAGAACCACAGGATCATCCCTATAGAGGTAAATGGCAGCAAGTGGGGATTCCAGTATTCTCCATATGTATACTACAATGAGCACTGTATCGTGTTCAACGGACAGCACATCCCAATGAAGATAGAGAAGGCGACATTCCAGAAACTCTTCTCGTTTGTGGGTCAGTTCCCTCATTACTTCCTGGGATCAAATGCAGACCTTCCTATAGTAGGTGGTTCGATTCTCACACACGACCACTTCCAGGGCGGACGTTATACATTTGCAATGACAAAGGCACCTGTTGAGACAAAGATTACATTTGCCGGATATGAGGATGTCGAGGCTGGAATCGTGAAATGGCCAATGTCAGTCATAAGACTTGACGGAGAGGATCCGGACAGGATCATAGATCTTGCAGACAAGATCCTCGGTGCATGGAGAGGTTACACAGATGAGGATGCGTACATATTTGCTGAGACAGATGGCGAGCCGCACAACACGATCACACCTATCGCGAGAATGAGAGACGGCAAGTACGAGATGGACTTAGTCCTTCGTAACAACATCACCACAGAGGAGCATCCACTTGGACTTTACCATCCATGGGAGCAGTACCACAACATCAAAAAGGAGAACATAGGACTTATCGAGGTAATGGGACTTGCGGTACTTCCTGCAAGACTCAAGGGCGAGATGGAAGAACTGGCAGAGGTTCTCGTGGCAGGCGGAGACATCAAGGCTCATGAAAATATCGCAAAGCATTACGATTGGGTACAGACTTTCATAGGAAAGTACGACATAAACGCAGACAACGTACACAAGATACTTCAGGATGAGATCGGTGATGTATTTGCCAAGATCCTTGAGTGCGCAGGCGTCTACAAGAGAGACGATGCTGGAAAGGCTGCATTCCTCAAGTTTGTGGATTATGTAAATGAAAAATAATCTGATGGATATCTAATATTTATTAATATCACATTTCATTGTACATAACATGATGTAGTGGTATAGTGTTGGAGAAAACGTCAATAAAAATGTTTATAAGCAGGTGATGATCATCTGCGGATTATAAAGCACCCGGGGAACCTCTAAAGACCGGATGCGGCATCATAAAGGAGGAAAATAAAATGAAGATTTTGGTAACAGGCGGTGCAGGTTATATAGGAAGTCATACATGTGTAGAGCTGCTGAATGCAGGCTATGAGGTAGTAATTCTCGACAATCTCTACAATGCAAGTGAGAAGGCAGTTGACAGGATCAAGGAGATCACAGGAAAGGATCTCACATTCTACAAGGCAGATATACTTGACAAGGATGCTATGGACAAGATATTTGCAGATGAGAAACCAGACTGTGTAATACATTTTGCAGGTCTCAAGGCAGTTGGTGAGTCGGTTGTAAAGCCACTTGAGTACTATCAGAACAACATCACAGGAACACTTAACCTGTGTGAGGTAATGAGGAAGAACGGATGCAAGAACATCATCTTCTCATCATCAGCAACAGTATATGGCAATCCAGCATTTATCCCTATCACAGAGGAGTGTCCAAAGGGAACACCTACAAATCCATATGGCTGGACAAAGTGGATGATCGAGCAGATACTCACAGACATTCACACAGCAGATCCTGAGTGGAATGTGATCCTTCTCCGTTATTTCAACCCTATCGGAGCACATAAGAGCGGACTTATCGGTGAGGATCCAAAGGGAATCCCTAACAACCTTCTTCCATATGTCGCACAGGTTGCCATCGGAAAGCTTCAGAGCGTTGGAGTATTCGGAAATGATTACGATACACCTGACGGAACAGGTGTCAGAGATTACATCCACGTAGTTGACCTTGCAGTTGGACATGTAAAGGCTATCAACAAGATCAAGGAGAATCCTGGCGTTAAGGTATACAACCTCGGAACAGGAAAAGGCTACAGCGTTCTCGATGTTATCAAGGCATTCAGCAAGGCATGTGGACATGATGTTCCATATGTTATCAAAGAGAGACGTCCTGGAGATATCGCAACATGTTACTCAGATGCATCTCTTGCGAAGAAGGAGCTTGGCTGGGAGGCACAGTACGGAATCGATGAGATGTGTGCTGATTCATGGAAGTGGCAGTCAATGAATCCTAACGGATATAACGACTAAATATAAAAGAAATAAAACAAATAGAATATATTAAATTACGCCGGTGCATGCTGAATATATAGAGTGTGTACCGGCGTTTTATACGGTTATTAAAAGTCAGAAAAATGGTGACAAATGGCTCTGTAAAAGGGAATTTAGGGGCATTATACCGTTTGTTGACTTTGGATTATATAAGTGATATATTGAATAAGATTAGCAATAAATATACGTTAATATGTAATTTGGAGGAAAGCTCATGGGCATATTCAAGAAAAAGAAACAGTACGATGTTGGAGTTTATGGATTGTGGTATGGACACAATTATGGAAGTATAGCAACATATTACGCACTTTCAAAGGTTCTGGAATCAATGAAACTTTCATGTGTCATGATTCGTAACCCGCTTGGCAGAGAGGTAGATATAGATGCTCTTGCCAATTCACATCCACTCAAGTTTGCAAGGGAGCAGTACGATGTAACTCCTTTATATGGACTTGGGGATATGTACAAATTGAACGATCTGTGTGAGTCATTTCTTATAGGTTCAGACCAGATGTGGTACTACAACCTGTCAAGACCATATGGTCAGTCATATTTCCTGGATTTTGTAGATTATAATACGAATAAAGTAGCTTACGGCAGCTCATTTGGAAGAGATCAGTATACCGGACCTGAGGATGAGAGAATGAGAGTCAACAGAAACCTCAGGAGATTTAATGCTATATCAGTAAGAGACGATTTCTCACAGAGGATCTGTAAGGATGATTTTGGACTTGACGTAGATCTTGTATATGACCCTGTATTCCTTTGCCCTGTAAAGAAGTACGATGATCTTGTGGCTCAGGCAACTATAACAGAGAATAAAACTCCATTCATATTTGCATATATACTTGACCCGAACAGAGAGATCGGAGACACATTAAAGAGAGTATCCGCTGAATCCGGAAAAAGAATAGTTGTAATATTCGATCAGTCAAGATATAATTCGCCTCATGATGTAAATGAGATGCTTGGCGGAATGGGCATCACAGCTGAGGACAACATCACAGCCCTGGATGACCCAACAATAAAAGACTGGCTGTACTGCTATAAGTATGCAACAGAGGTACTCACAGACAGTTTCCATGGCTCATGCTTTTCTATTATATATAAGAAGAATTTTATTGTTCTCAAGAACAAGGGAAGAGGAGCATCACGTTTCCCATTCCTTCTCGGAGGACTTGGACTTTTAGACAGAATGGTTGAGACTCCTGCTGAGATGGCAGACAAGTTTATCGACATGCAGAAGAATGGCACGATGGACGTAGACTATGCAGCAGTAGACAAAATTTTAGATGTAAAGAGAGGAGAATCTATGGAGTGGTTAAAGAATGCTTTAAAGCATCCAAAGAAACTTGGACCGGAATCAGAACTTCCACAGATACCTGTAGATGTCAGCAAGCTTAATCCGGATATTCAGAGATGTATCATGGTCGCAAGTATGATAAGAGACTATGGAATCAGACATATCGTGGTTTCATCAGGTGCAAGAGATGTATCACTGACGAGAATTTTCGAGGCAAACGATTGTTTTATAACACATAATGTAACAGACGAGAGAAGTGCGGCTTACTATGCCCTTGGCCTTGCAACAAGACTTAAAGAGCCTGTGGCTATAACCTGTACATCAGGTACAGCTGTCTCCAACTATCTGCCTGGTATCACAGAGGCATATCATATGCAGGTACCTATTGCGGTTATATCAGGAGATCGTTATCCATACTTTGCAGGACAGATGGAGGCACAGAAGATAGATCATATGGGAGCACTTGCATCCGTAGTGAAGGCGTCAGCAGATCTTCCTATCGGCTGGGATGGAATGATCCAGTGGGCAACACGTAGAATGATATCCGAGGCACTGCTTGAGATGACACATCACGGAGCAGGCCCTGTTCATATCAATGTTCCTATGAACTTCCTTGAGAACAAGTTCCCACCAGCAGAGACACTTCAGCTCAGCAAATACAGACATATAGACAGAGTTGAGATCGCAAGCCCTGCACAGGTTTGGGATAGTACTATACAGAAGTTGAAGAAGGCAAAGAGGATACTTGTGATCGCAGGACAGAATATGCCTATGGATCCTGAGGAGAAGAAGAACTTTGACAGATTCTGCAGCAGTTATAACTGTTGTGTTGTGACAGATCATCTCTCCAACCTTGAGAATGAATATTCACTCAATCCATTTAACCTTCTCAGAAAGACTGGCAACAATTTCTTTATCCAGAATCTTATGCCAGACCTTGTACTGTACTTTGGCGGCAAGAGAGTCCTCAACTGTCCACTTCAGGGCAAGATGAGAGGTGTGCCTAGAAAGTTTGAATTCTGGCGTATCGATCCGGATGGAAAGGTAGCCGATCTGTACAGAACACTTACACATGTATATGAGATGCCTACAGATTACTTCTTCAAGTATTGTGCTGACAGAGCAGATGGCAGTAAGAATGATAAGAATTACTATAATGTATGGAGAAAGAATCTTAATGACTACCCACAGGTAGACTACAAGACAGTTGAGAGCTTTAATTCATTCTATACAATAGGTAAGACCATGTCAGTTATGCCTAAGAATTCATTACTTCACCTTGGAGTAGGAACATCATTTAACAGAGCACACTTTTACGATCTTGATCCGAGCGTTGATGTGTACTGTAACATGGGAACAAATGGTATAGATGGTTCAGCCTCCACATTTATGGGACAGGTTTGTGCAAGTGACAAGGATACACTTTGTTTCCTGTTCATAGGAGATCTGAGTTTCTTCTATGATATGAACTCAATCTGGAACAAGCCTATGTCAGGTAACATCAGGATACTTCTGAACAATGATGGTGGTGCCGGATTCCTCAGACATTTTGACACTCCAGGTATCACTCAGGCACACAATGCCATTGCAAAGGGCTGGGTAGAGTCACTTGGATTTGAGTATCTCTCAGCAAAGAACAAGGCTGAGTTTGATAAGAATGTAAAGAGATTCGTCTCAAATGAGAACAAGCCTATGTTCATGGAGGCATTTATTGAATAAAACTAATCTAATTTGTACTCACCAATATTATGAGATTATAATAGGAGATTATTATGAAGGGATATAGAGTTGTATTTGATGCGCCATGTAAGGCGAGCCTCCATGAATTTGAGGTTAGACAGCCAGGCGCTTATGAAGTACAGATAAAGGTTTATTATACACTGATATCTGCAGGAACAGAGAAGGCTCAGGTATCTGGCTCGAAGAACACGGCGCGTAAGTTCCCGGCAGTGCCAGGATATTCATCAGCCGGAATTGTAACCGCCATAGGTTCAAGTGTAACAGAATTTGCAGTAGGAGATCGGGTGTTTGCAGAGTATGGTGGACATGCAAGCTATTGTGTACAGAAAACTTCAAAGGTGGTAAAAATTCCTGATAATGTATCCTTCCAGGAGGCTGTGTTTACGAGAGTAGCAAGTTTCCCACTTTTGGCACTTAGAAGAGCCAGGCTGGAAATCGGTGAATCGGTTGTAGTGGTAGGTCTTGGCATGCTTGGACTTTTTGGAGTTCAGCTGGCAAGGGCGGCAGGCGCATTCCCAACAATAGCCATAGGTACATCAACTCGCCCGATTAGAAACGAGAAGGCCAAGGAATATGGCGCAGATCTGGTTGTTATCTCCAAGAGATTGACAGATGTCTTATCTGAAAAAGAAATCAATAAGCTTTCGGCTGAGGAGAAGGAACAGAGGCAGAAGGAACTCAAGAGAGAGCTTATCAAAGAGATAAAAGAGTATACTATGAAAACCAACTGTGTAAGCGGGGCGAATGTGGTACTTGAGGTGTCTGGAAACGAGGATGGTTTTAAGACTTGTCTGAATTATGTGTCAAAGAGAGGAAGAGTAGTTGTCAACGGCTGTAACAGAGATGACATACATGGTTTTGACCTCTATGGTGTAATGAAGAATGGTACGAACATCATTGGCGCACACGACATGACTAGAATGCCATATAATTCTGCTCCGGGCAATTGGACAGCGAAGAGAGACTATATCACTCTTCTTGGATTTATGTCTGACGGAAGACTTAAGACCAAGGATATGATATCTGAGTATGCATCTCCTGCTGATTGCGGAAAAGTATATGAAAGACTTGTAAATGACCGTAACTTCCCACTCGGGGTACTGTTTGACTGGGAACACTTCGATTCATAGATATAAGTTTTGACAGGTGTTTGATTTATGAAATTTGAGATTTTACTTTCGTGTATGGATCTGGACATCAATGATATAGATGATATAGGTTCAGAAACACGCACAGACATAATAACAAGGTCGCATATCAGCTCGCCCACATTGGTCGTAAATCAATGTGGGCGGGATGATTATCATGAATTTGACAGGCATGGCAAAAAGATAAGAGTGTTTTCGGTAAATGACACAGGTCTTACCAAGAGCAGGAATTATGCAATTCGCAAATCTTCTGCAGATATTTGTCTGCTATGTGATGATGATGAGGTGTTCGTATCTGATTGTGAAACAGAAATTCTCAAAGCGTATGAGGATTATGCTGATGCGGATGTTATTATATTTGACATAGGAAACAGGCAGACAGGACAGAATAAAATACCCAAAAAACTCAATTATTTCGAGCTTATGCATGTGGCTTCGTGGCAGATCTCATTCAGACGGGAGAGTCTGACTGCAAATGATGTATATTTTGATGAGAGAATGGGCGCCGGTTCAGGGAACGGAGCGGAGGAGGAATTCAAATTCCTCACGGATTGCCGCAAAAAAGGACTCAATATTTATTATGTTCCTTTTGTGATAGCGGATGTGGCACAGACGAAGTCCACATGGTTTAAAGGCTACAATGAAGAATTTTTTGTTAACCGTGGAAATACCACGAGATATATCATGGGATATGTGCCGGCATTTGTATATGCGGCATATTACAGTATAAGAAAGCGACGTTTGTTTGACAGTGGTATAACATGGTTTACAGCATTCAGACTGATAGTTAAAGGAATGAATGAGAACAGATTGGGCAGAAATCCCAACCTGGATGGTAAAAGGTAAAAGGTAAAATAGAGATGAGTGACAAAATATTAAGTGTGATAATTCCGTCTTATAACAGTAAGGCGTATCTTAATAAGTGCCTGGATTCACTTGTAGTTCCAGACCTTATGGATAAGATTGATGTGATCGTCGTCAACGATGGTTCCACAGATGGAAGTGAGACCATTTGTGACGAGTATATTTCGAAATATCCGGATAGTTTTACTCTGATCAACAAAGAGAATGGAGGTCATGGTTCCGCCATCAATGTTGGTGCTCAGTCGGCGAGAGGTCGATATATGAAGGCATTGGATGCGGACGACTGGTTTCTCACAGATAGTATCCCACAGTATATTGCTGCCCTTGAGGATGCGGATGCTGACGTGGTGCTTACATGTCACCACACGATCAATATAACAACAGGAGAGATCAAGAATTGGAGATGCTTTCCTGATGAGTTTGGCAAAAAATATACGATGGAGGAGGTTATGTCCGACTGGAAAAAGTTTGACAGGAGCCTCACTTTTCATGGAATAACATACAGAACAGAATTTTACAGAGAAAAAGGCGTTAAATTGGCAGAAAATGTATTCTACGAAGACCATGAGTATGCGACATATCCATGCTGTCAGGCACAGTCGGTCATGCCGCTTGATCTCTTTGTGTATGAATACAGGATCGGTGATGTATCGCAGAGCGTGTCGGCGGAGAATCAGTTAAAGAGAATAGATCATACGAAACTGGTTATAGTGAAGATGCTCAAAGACAGGGGCAAGATCCAGGATGAGTGGGCACTGGAGTACTGCGACAAGAAAATACACCTTCTTCTGCTCAGCTTTATGGTCACATCTATGTTGTGTGACCCGGACAGGAAACGCGGAGTTGCCCGCGTGGATGAACTGATGGCTTATATAGCCAAGAGAAACAGACATGTGGTCGACATGTCGATGAAACACTACAGAATACTGAAACTCCTCAATGCTGCGCATGTCGGACTGGAAGGATACAACAAAATGCTTGGTTCAAAGCTTTACAACAAGGTAAGGCATAATAGGACATTCGACTGATGGGCATAATAGAGGTTATGACGAAAGACTGATTTGGAGGACTAATTTAATGAAGTTTAAGAGCGGTAGTTTCTTAGAAGTTTTTAATTATAAAGACCTTTTGAAACAGCTTGTTACAAGAGATTTAAAGTTAAAGTACAGACGTAGTTTTCTTGGATATGTGTGGAGTATTTTGAACCCATTGCTGATCATGATCGTAATGGTAGTTGTATTCTCCAAGATGTTCAAGAGACAGATACCACATTTCCCGGTATATCTGTTCTCGGGACGTATCATCTATGAGATGGTCATAGGTGCATGTGGAAAGGCACTGGGAAGCATAACAGACAATTCATCACTTCTCAGGAAGACTTATGTATCGAAATTTATGTTCCCTCTGGCGAAGATCACCAGTTCACTTGTAGACAGTATGTTCTCATTGGGAGCTTTCCTTATAGTGATCATATTTACAAGATCACCATTTTATTGGACTATGCTGCTTTTCCCATTTATATTCCTTCAGGCTTATATATTTGCCTGCGGACTGGGATTTTTCCTTGCACAGCTCCATGTATTTTTCAGAGATACAAGGTATATCTGGAACGCCATAACGACAATGTGGATGTATTGTTCGGCTATATTCTATCCGATACAGATGCTTCCGGACTGGCTCCAGACTCTTGTAAATTATTTCAATCCAATATATGTATATATTAAACAGTTTAGAGCTATAGCACATACAGGACAACTTCCGGGTACAGGTACAGTTTGTCTTGGAATATTCTATGCATTTTTATTCTTTGGACTGGGAGTGTTCTTCTTCAAGAAAAACCAGGACAAGTTTATTCTGTATATTTAGGAGGTTAGATGATGGATACAGCTGCTAAGAATGGCGGAGAGATGGATGCAAGTGAGATATTTACATCCAAGGCTCAACAGACGTCCACGGTAGAACAGGGTGAAACTATCATTGAACTTAAAGATGTAACAATAAGATTCAACAAGAACAATCTTAAGATAGATAACCTGAAAGAGTATTTTATCAGACTGGTTACCAGACAGTTGATGTTCCAGGAGTTTATTGCGCTTAAGGACATTAATCTGGAGATAAAGAAAGGCGAGGCGTGGGGATTCATCGGAACAAATGGTGCAGGTAAGTCCACTCTCCTCAAGGTTGTGAGTAGAATATTGAAACCTTCAAGTGGAACAGTTTCTGTTTCTGGAACAGTTGCCGCACTCATAGAGCTTGGTGCCGGTATAGATCCACAGCTCACAGCAAGAGAAAATATATTTTTAAATGGAACATTGCTTGGATATTCCAAAGCTTTTATAGAATCAAAATTCGATGAGATCGTCGAGTTCTCGGAACTTCAGGATTTCCTGGATTCTCCGGTAAAGAACTTTTCATCAGGTATGAAGACGAGACTTGCGTTTTCTGTAGCCACTGCGGTAAATCCAGACATACTCATAGCTGATGAGATCCTTGCGGTGGGAGATATGAGGTTCAGAAAGAAGTGTGCAGCCAAGATGGCAGCTATGCTTGAAGCTGGAACTACACTTCTCTATGTATCGCACAGCCTTGCAGCGGTAAAGAAACAGTGCAACAAGGTAATGTGGCTTGATCATGGTCATGTCATTATGGTCGGTGATGTGAATAAAGTATGTGATGCTTTTCAGAAGGAGATGGAATCACCGGTTCCTATACTTCTGGCAGGAATAAATGGCAATGCTGTGGCAGATCCAAATGCTGTGGCTAAGCCGGTTAAGGAGACTGCGGCGGATGCCGCAAAGAAAGCAGAGATAGCAAAGAAGGTAGCGGCGGATGCTGCTAAGAAGGCGGCAGCGGCTAAAAAGGCAGCGGCAGATGCTGAAAAGAAAGCTGAGGCAGCCAAGAAAGCGGCAGCTGAGGCTGTGAAAAAAGCCGAGGAAGTCAAGAAGTCAGAAGAGGCTAAGAAGACCACGAACACAGATAACAAGAAGAATGTATCTGTGGATGAGAAGGCTGAGGATACAAAGAAGGAAGACAAAGTAGAAGAGTAAACACGATTCACAAGACATAGGAGGATAGGAGTAATGTTACAAAATGTAAAGTTGCAGAATGTTATGCTTCAGATGGATCTGGATATGAATATAGTAGATTATCCTGAGTTCAGCGCTATAGGAAAGGATTATAGAACACCTTTCACTTATGACTCTGACAAGAAGTGTCACATTGTACAGAAGTATAACAAAGTCAATTTTATGAGTTATTACAACTGTATACAGGTAAAGAAGTGGACAGAGTATACAGGTGTACAGAATTTTAAACTTCATCTCAGAATGAAGGGTAAAGTTGATCTGTCACTGTATGCGATATATGCTGCATCAGTAGCGGTCACATATAATCCGCTCAGTGCTCAGGTTGTAGAGTGCGACGAAGTGAGCGATGTAGTCATCAACATCCCTGATACGGACAAAGCACTTGTAGGTTTCAGAATGGATATACTTGAGGACACAGAGATATACGGTGGATATTACTCCGCAGATATAGAGGAAGACAGGATAAGAGATATCAACATATCCCTTGCTACAACTACATTCAAAAAGCAGGAATATATCAAGAGAAATATTGAACTTATCAAGAAGAATGTTCTGTGTGAGGGAAGTGATCTCAAGGGACATCTCTTCGTACACGTAATCGACAATGACAGAGAACTCAACCCAGAGG
Source organism: Coprococcus sp. (assembly GCA_050874325.1). Classification (GTDB taxonomy): domain Bacteria; phylum Bacillota; class Clostridia; order Lachnospirales; family Lachnospiraceae; genus Coprococcus. Next base: position 58,276 of record JBNMKK010000002.1, read on the forward strand.
AACTCGACAGCGAGGATCTGAAGGTATACATGAACAATAATGTGGGTGGTGCCGGCGGATTTACGCGAGGCATGATAGAGGCTCTCAAGAGAAAGGATAAGCCTACACACGTACTTCTCATGGATGATGATGTAATGGTAATGCCAGAGAGTTTGTTCAGAACATATTATCTGCTGAGGCTCCTCAAGGATGAGTACAAGAAGTGTTTCTTAAGTGGTGCGATGTTCGACTATGATATCCGTGAGAAACAGTATGAGGATGTCGGATATGTACACAAGAATGACGGTTCATATGGTCCAATTAAGAAGGCCATGGACATGAGAGTTATAGAGAACCTGGTTGCAAATGAGAACTACAGCTTTGATGTGGAGGATGCATACGCAGGATGGTGGTATTGCTGTATACCTGTTGAGCACATCGAGGAGAGAGGACTTCCTCTTCCGGTATTCGTAAGAGGAGATGATGTAGAGTTCTCACTCAGAAACAAGCCGGGATTCATTGCTCTGAACGGTATCTGTATCTGGCATGTTGGATTTGCAGGAAAGTTCAATGCTGCAATGGAGCTTTACCAGGTACACAGAAACAGTTTTGTTATACAGGCTGCGAGTGGAATATGTCAGGATGAGGACTTCCTTGGAAGAATCAAGACAATGTTCTGGAAGGATATAACAAGATTCGCATACAACAATGCAGAGCTGCTTATAGATTCAATAGACGACTATCTCAAGGGTCCTGACTACCTCAAGAATCTTGACGGTGAGAAGAGTCTCAAGGAGCACAATGCAAAGAATGAGAAACTTGTACCACTCTCAGAGCTTGGATATTCAGGAGAACTCCCAACAGATCCATACGAGTATGAGAGCCTTAACAGACTTCAGAAACTCTGGTATATAATGACTATAAATGGACATCTTCTTCCTAATTTCCTTCTCAGAAGGACACCATATATCATTGCATATGACTGGTTCTTTGTTCCTGGCAAGAACTACATGAAGAAGACACTGGTCGCAGTCAACAAGAACAACATGACAGGTGCCATCAGAACGATCAACAGAAAGAAGTGCTTTGCACTTATAAAGAGATACAGAAAGGTACTTTCAAAGTACAAGAAGACACATGTAAAGGTGGAGCAGGCATACAGGGATTCATTCAAAGAGATGACAACAGAAAAGTTCTGGAATGAGTATCTTCACATTTAGAGTATATACGAACAGGGATAAGGAGGACAAAGAGATATGGCAAAGTATGATTACCTCATAGTTGGTGCCGGACTTTTCGGTGCGGTATTTGCATATGAGGCAAATAAGAGAGGCAAGAGCTGCCTTGTGATCGACAAGCGTTCACACATAGCAGGAAATATTTACACAGAGCAGATAGAGGGCATAAATGTACACAAGTACGGTGCTCATATATTCCACACTTCAGATAAGAAGATATGGGAGTATGTAAATCAGTTCGCTGAGTTTAACAACTACATCAATTCACCTGTGGCATCATATAAGGATGAGCTTTACAATCTGCCGTTCAACATGAACACATTCAGCAAGATGTGGGGAATCAAGAAACCTTCAGAGGCCAAGGCTATCATAGAGAAACAGATCGCAGATCTGAATATCGGAGAGCCAAAGAACCTTGAGGAGCAGGCACTCAAACTTGCAGGTACAGATGTATACGAGAAACTTGTAAAGGGATATACAGAGAAACAGTGGGGAAGACCATGTACAGAACTTCCTGCATTCATCATCAAGAGGCTGCCTCTGAGATTCATATATGACAACAACTATTTCAATGATCGTTTCCAGGGAATCCCAATGGGTGGATATACTCAGATCATTGAGAAGATGCTTGAGGGAGCAGACGTCAAGACTGATACAGATTACTTTGATTTCATCAAAGAGAATCCGGATATTGCAGACAAGACAGTATACACAGGTATGATCGATGAGTTCTTTGGATTCCAGTATGGTCCGCTTGAGTATCGTTCAGTAAGATTCGAGACAGAAGTTCTTGATGAGGAAAACTATCAGGGAAATGCGGTTGTCAACTACACACACAGAGATGTTCCATACACAAGAATCATCGAGCACAAGCATTTTGAGTTTGGCAAGCAGCCTAAGACGGTTATCAGCCGTGAGTATTCAGCTGAGTGGAAACCGGGTGTAGAGCCATATTATCCTGTCAACAATGACAAGAACAATGCTCTCTATGAGAAGTACAAAGAGCTTGCAAAGACACGTAAGGATGTCATATTTGGCGGAAGACTTGGACAGTACAAGTATTATGATATGGACAAGGTAATCGCAGCAGCACTTGAGTGTGTAGAGAACGAATTCTAAGATGAAATAAAACTATAAAAGCACATTTGGAGGCGTATTACAGCCTCTGAATGTGCTTTTTTTACATTGAAATATATACACTTTTGCCATAACGTGATAAAATCTAATTAATTATGGGCATTACAGCCCAGGGGGTAAGTTAAATAACAAAGGGTAAAGGGCGTATGTTGTTATGAGAAGGAAAAGGATAGGCGTGCTCACAGCGCAGGCGGACGAGTATACTCAGAGCAGATTTCTTTCGGGGTTATTTGAGAGATCGGCTCAGTTGGGATACGATGTGTGCGTGTTCTCGATGTATCTCAAATGCCAGGATACGAGCAGCCGTGAGATTGGCGATTCAAATATATTCAATCTGGTGGAGTTTAAGGATTATGACGCGATCATAGTATTTACAGATAGGATTAGGATACCGGGAACTGCGGAAGGTCTCCTGTGGAGATTAAAACAGGAATATAATGGACCGGTTCTCGTCATGGACGACTATGCGGATGGATATGAGTCTGTAAATATAAGTCACCGTGAGAATATATGTGAGCTGACCGATCATTTGATAGATGTGCATGGTTATGATGATATAGTTCTGCTGAATGGATGGGAGAACAATATCAATTCAGACCTTAAGAAAAAAGGATTTTTTGACAGCATGGCAAAACATGGCAGAGAGTGCAGAGAATCCGATATATATTATGGCAACAATTGGTATGATTCGGGGCGTGATGTGGCAAATTCTCTTTTGGACAGCAGAGACGAACTCCCGGATGCGGTTGTGTGCGCCAGCGATCAGATGGCATTGGGACTGGCTGCTGAACTTGAAAAGAAGGGCATAAAAGTTCCTGGGGATATTGCTGTCGTGGGCTATGACTCATCGGATGCAAATGACGAAAGGATGATACCTCTCACATCGGTAGATATACCAGCCACACAGGACGGAATATATGTGGCGGATTGGGTGGATGCAAAAATTTCCGGCAGAATCCCAGAAAAGTATGTGTGCAGATCACGTATACACTGGGGTAAGAGCTGCGGCTGCGCTCAGTGTATGGGATCGGAAGGCGCGGCACACCGGGATGGGGACTGGGACTGCGCAGATGTCAGAGTGTGGGATATAGATTCTCAGCCGGGCAGCAATGGAACATATTACGATCATCTCATGGAGGATCTGCTTTCACAGACAGACTACAGAGGATTTTTCAATACAGTATTTCAATATGTACATCCTGATGGCAATTTCAGAAAGTTCAGCATCTGTATGAACGAGTACTGGAATGCTCCGGAGGTCATGATGGGTACAAATGCCCTCAGAATCGGTTATACCAAGAATGTATACAGGATCATAAAGCGTGGGCATGCAGATAAGGACAATGCCATAGATTTTGATGATTGTTTTGATGTGTCAAAGCTTTTGCCTGAGCTGGACGGCGACAGGGAGGAGCCGGAGGCTTATATTTTTACGCCTCTCAATTTTAACGATAGATGTTTCGGATATGCTGCAATGAGCAGCGGAAGTTCGTTCAACACATATAACGCATCTTACAGCAATCTTTTAAAGCAGATTATGCAGGGTATGGAGGCATTCTACAGACAGGCAAATCTGCAGAAACTTATAGACAGACTTAATGCATCGCAGACTAGAGATGATCTTACGGGTGTATATAACTACAATGGATTCACGCAGAGATGCAGGGCTATGTGCGAGGATGCCATGATGAAAGGGCAGCGCATAATGCTCATTGCTATAGATATGAAGGGCCTGGGTCAGATCAACTCAAGATTTGGCAGACAGACAGGAGATGATGCGATCCAGATCCTGGCAGATATCATAATGTCTTCTATAAGCAAAACTGATGTGTGCATGAGAATGTGTAATGACGAGTTTGTGGTTGCGTTCAAGATGGAAGATGAGAGTGGGCGGCATGCAGATGAGATCATACATCACATAGAGACAGAGACAAAGAAGTTCAATGACGCTAACGGAGAGAATTTTGGTATAGATATATGTTATGCGGTTGATGATGAGGTCATCACCGGTGCGGAGGATCTGGACAAATACATCAACGATCTGATAAACAACAAGAACAATATCAAGATGAAGGAGTATATTGAAAGTTCCAGAAATCCTGAACTCACGGAGGAGGATCTGGAGAGAGACCGCATCGTGGCGGAGATACTTGACAATAATCTGCTGAAGTATCATTTCCAGCCGATAGTAAATGCCAGAACCGGACAGATATATGCCTATGAGGTTCTGATGAGAACTGCGGGGAATGTGGATGTGTCACCTCTCGATATAATCCAGAGTGCCGAGAGAATGGGAAGGCTCAGCGATGTGGAGAGAGCCACATTTGTCAATGTGCTCAGTCTCGTTGAGGAGAAGAAAGACGAGTTAAACGGCAAAAAGATATTCATGAACAGTATTCCGGGATGCCGACTTTCGGAGAACGATGAGAATCTGATAGAGGAGCTGCTCAGAAAGCTGGGCGATCAGATAGTTGTGGAATTCACAGAGGAGGCTGAGCTGAGTGATCAGATGCTCGGTGAAATAAAGGACAAGTACCTTGGAATGAATGTTGAGACCGCCATAGATGATTATGGCTCGGGTTATTCCAATGTAAATAACCTTCTGCGATACATGCCTAGATATGTGAAGATAGACAGGATGCTTATGACAAATATACATGAGGATCCACAGAAACAGCATTTTGTAAAGGATATCATAGAATTTGCACACGACAATGATATAGTTACACTTGCCGAGGGTGTTGAACTGGATATGGAGCTGAAGGAGGTGATCCGCCTTGGAGCTGATCTTATACAGGGTTACTACACGGCGAAACCATCACCACAGGCTATACATGAGATAGACAAGAGGGTCATAACCGAGATAGTCCAGTACAACCAGACAGAGGTGACAAAGTACGGCAAGAAACCATATGTCATCACGGATGAGGATGACATATCCATGGTGCAGCTTGCGTTCAACAAATATACTGCCCTCGACTTCAGAAAGATCGGGGACGAGTACAGACATATAAATATGACAGGAACGCCTGGTTTCAAGTCCAACATGCTGGTCAGCGTGGGCGATGGATTTAAGGGTGAGTTCCGTATAGACAGTATAAGTCTGGGCGGTGAAAAAGGAATCCCTTGCATAAAGTTGGGGGAGAACTGTGATGTCAGGATAGTGCTGATAGGTGACAATGAGCTGAGGACCGGAGGAATCCAGGTTCCTGAATCATCCAGATTAGAGATCGCCGGAGATGGAGATCTGAGGATAACTCAGGCTGGAGGCAAATACTACTGCATAGGAAATGATCTGTCCTCCAGACATGGAGACCTTTATTTCAATCAGGATGGAACTCTATCCATAACAGCCACAGGAATGAGGGGCATAGGTATAGGATCCGGACTTGGCGGCAACATATACATAAAACACGGAAGATTTGAGATAGACCAGCGTGGTCAGGAGGGTGTAGTGATAGGCTGCATGAACAGCGACTGCAGTCTCCGCATAGAAAACTGTGATATAGAGATATACAACGGAATCGCAAAGAGTGTATCCATCGGTTCCTACAATGGAAACGCAGATATCCAGATAGAGAATATCTCAGGAAAGATTTCCGGGGCATCCATCTCAACGGCAGTTGTGGGAACTCTTGGTGGCAGCAGGTGTAAAGTCTGGATGCAGAATATAAATGTTGTGATGAATGTCAGAGCAAATGAGTGTTACGGAATAGGCAGCAGAAATGGTGACACTGATATAGAGATAAAATATGCGTATGTCAAAGTCGTAGCGCAGGGCAGAGATGCCTATGCTATGGGCAATGGCACACACACGGCAAAGGTGTTGTTTTCCAATTCGGATATCAATACCCAGGTCACGAACAGTATCGGTATGGATATCGGTGCCGATGAGGGCGATATAACCATAGGCAACGGCAGGGTTAGTTTCCTTGTGAATGGTGTTGCGAAGGACAGGAAAGTTCAGGCGGTAGACCTGTAGAGTATCGACAAATGCCGGGATAATTATGGTTTTTTATGTTGAGATAAAATCTGCCGTGAAGTATAATACTGCCGATTAAGTGCTTTCTATAAAGCTTTTTGGAGAGAATAAGTATGGTTTTTTCAAGTTTATTATTTTTATTTGTATTTTTGACTGCGAATCTTATAGTGTATTTTGTGGTTCCAAAGGAGAAACGCAACAAGGTTCTGCTCATATTTTCACTGGTATTCTATGCCTGGGGTGGTCCGAGGTACCTGCTCCTTCTGGCTGGTGAGACGCTTGTGAGCTGGATATTTGCACTAAAGATTGATGAGGCTAGAGCCGGATACACCAAGAGAAGTGAGAAGTTCTATCTGGTGTGCGATATAGTCATAATGCTTGGATGTCTTGCAATATTCAAATACCTCGGTTTCTTTATCGGCAATTTTAAACTGATATTCGGCGTGCCAAAGGCTGTGCCTGAGATAGTACTTCCAATAGGAATATCATTCTACACGTTCCAGCTCATATCCTATGTGGTGGATGTGTACAGAAATCAGGTCAGACCTCAGAGGGAATACTGGAAACTTCTCCTGTATTCAAGCCTTTTCCACCAGTGTATAGCGGGACCTATCGTGAGATATGAGACTATAGCTGATGAGATAGACAACAGAAAGATAACAGAGAATGACATATATATGGGCGTGAGACGTTTCACAGTGGGACTTGCCAAGAAGGCTATACTTGCCAACTCATGTGCAAGCATTGCGGACACGCTCCTTCCGGCAGGCGTTGCAAATCTCAAGGCGCAGACGACGCTTGGAATGTGGCTTGGAATGATAGCGTATATGATGCAGATCTATCTTGATTTCTCAGCATATTCTGACATGGCTATAGGAATGGGACGTATGGTAGGTTTCCATTATGATGAGAATTTCAATTACCCATACATGGCAAACTCGGTGAACAATTTCTGGAGAAGATGGCACATATCACTCAGTTCATTCTTCAGAGATTACGTGTATATACCGCTTGGCGGCAACAGATGCAGCACAGCGAAGTACATAAGAAATATGGCTATAGTGTGGTTCCTAACTGGAATGTGGCATGGCGCAAGCTGGAATTATATATTCTGGGGACTTTATTACCTTGCGTTCCTTCTCCTTGAAAAGTTTTATCTCGGAGGCAGGCTTGGACCGGTGGCATCACACATATATACGCTCCTTGTCATACTGTTTGGCTGGACGATATTTAAGTTCGAGAGCCTTCCGGAGCTTGGCACTGTGCTTGCAGGAATGTTCGGAGTGGGTACTTCAGGATTTGCAAATATGGCACTCGGAACCGTGTTCCTCAAGAACATATTCTTCCTGATACTTGCGGGTGTGGCATGTACCAACCTGGGCAAGAGACTCAGAAAGACTATGATAGAGGTCGGCAAGGTCAATCCGATCATGTTTACGGTTCACAATGTGCTTGAGATGATAACGCCGGCGGTGCTGCTCATTGTATCAGTGCTGGCACTGGTTGGGGCAAGTTACAATCCGTTCCTCTACTTCCAGTTCTGATATGAGTCAGGCGGGAAGAGAGCATTAATGATGAAAGTGGATTTGAGTTGATATGAATAGAAGAAATTCAGGAAATAATTCAAGAAGAAATTCAAAAAGAAATGTAAATCGTGACAGAAGACGGTATGTGAAGAGGTTTTCCAGAAGTCAGAAAATGCAGATCCGTAAATTCAGGACCATAGGTGTTCTGGCATTTGCGGCTGTGATGGCTGTGGGGGCATTTATAGGACTGCTGTTCTTTGTCAGACCTAAGAAGTCCATCACAGAGAAAAGGGAGCTGGCAAAGTTCCCGTCATTTACGATAACGTCATTTCTTGACGGATCGTATTTTGAGTCGGTATCTCTGTGGTATTCTGACACATATCCTATGAGGGATAAGCTTGTGTCAGCAGATCAGGGGCTTAAGTCTCTGTACGGAATAGAGACTGGAACCCAGGTGGTCGGGGGCAACACAAAGGGTGATGAGATCCCTGAGGTTGATGAGAATGCCGTAAAGAAACAGCAGGCGTCTACCACGGCGGTCACGACTGAGGCGACCACGGAGGATCCTGAGATAGGACTTCCAGCCAGCAAGACTGGCTCAAAGACAAACAAGGGAGACAGTTCTGGAAAGACTACAGTACAGACAGTGGATCCGCCGGATTCCAAGGCGATGGATGCTGCATTCCAGAAACAGCTCCAGGACAACCTCTATGTTAAGGATGGCGCAGCGTACAGTCTTTACTATTTTGTGCAGGATTCTGCCACTGAATATATAGATGCGCTGAACAATGCGGCGGCAAAGCTTTCCGGTGTGGCAAATGTATACGATATACTAGTCCCGAACAATTCGGGAGTTCTCCTGTCGGATGATGATCTTACAAAACTTGGAGGATCAGATCAGAAACAGGCGATCGAATATTACTACAGCATGATGCAGGGTGTGAAGACTGTTGATATATTCGATACACTCAAAGCACACAACAACGAATATATTTACTTTAGAACGGATCACCACTGGACGGCAGATGGTGCCTTCTATGCGTATGAGGAGTTCTGTAAGGTCAAGGGTATAACAGAGATACCTTTAGACAAGAGAAAGAAGGATACGTTTGAGGGATTCCTTGGAAGTTTCTACAACACGCTGCAGAATTCAGATATGAAGAAGAATCCTGATACCATATATGCATATGAGCCTATAGGAACAAATGATATGACCTATTGGAATGATGACGGCTCTGAGCAGAAGTGGAACGTCATAATGGATGTCAAAGGCTGGGATAAGGGTACCCTGTATTCGACATTTGTGGGTGGAGATACACCTATGGCTGTGATAGAAAATCCAAATGTCACAGACGGTTCAACCTGTGTGGTTATGAAGGAATCATATGGCAATGCGTTCATACCGTTCCTTGTGGATCACTATTCCACCATATATATACTGGATTACAGATATTCAGACGTCAATGTCATTGACTTTGTGAAGGAAAAGCAGGCGGATGATCTGATCTGTATCAACAACATATCACTTATAGGTGATAAGGATGTGGCAGCCACTATAAAGGGCGTGCTGCAGTAGCACACATGACAGCGTCGAGGTTATCGCGCAAAACTATTTTTAAGCTTGGGGGAGCTTGGAATATGGAGACAAAATTGAACAGGAGACTGAATATCGGACTTTTAGTGGACGACATTGATGCGGTGTTCACCAGTCCGGCGGTTCAGGGAGCAGAGCTTGGCGCAAGAGCGATAGATGCCAATCTGTTCATAGTCCCTGGAAGATATCTGGACAATACAGATGAATTTCAGAAGGACAGAAAATATGGATATCAGTACAACACATTGTTTGAGTATGTCAGGAACAGCAATATTGATGTGCTCTACGTGATGATGGGTACGATAGGAGCAAGGGTGACGGAGGATGTCAGGATAAAGTTCCTTCGGCAATTTGGCGATATACCTATTGTCACTATGTATACGAGGACAACGGGATATCCATCGATAATATTTGACAACAAATGTGCGTTCATTCAGGGTATAACGCACATAATACGTGATCACCATGCCAGAAAGGTCGGTTATGTGAGCGGACCGCTAACCAATGTAGATGCCCAGGAAAGACTTGAGGCATATAGGGAGGCTTTGGCTATGGAAGGTATACCATATAATGACGATTATGTGGTATACGGTAATTTTGAGGAGAGCAGTGAGGGTCTTATCGGCGAATTCGTTGACGCTCATCCGGAACTGGATGCTGTTATATTTGCAAATGACCGAATGGCATTTGGCGGATACAGGGCATTTGAAAAGAGAGGCATCAGGCCGGGAGAGGACGTAGCTGTTCTTGGATTTGATAATTCGGAATTTGCTCCGGGACTCAATCCGCCACTCTCAACAGTTGAGGCAAATGCTGCGGAGCTGGCGTACAAGGCTATCATACAGGCTGAGAAGTTCTATAATAGAGAGCAGAACATTGATCTGTATGTTGATACAAGGCTTATACTTAGAGAATCCTGTGGATGTGCCGGGATAAATATCGCGTCCATCATCGATCTGACAAAGATGGACGGAATATTGGATGCCGAACACATGGAGAATACCCACAAAGAGGTGTGTGACTATCTGTTCAATGATTATATAGACGGCGATGAGGCAGATGGCGTAAAGAGGAATGTGGTTGATTTTCTCGATACCATGGCAGAACTGGGCACAAGCGGTGATGTGCGGCTGCATTCTGCAGAGATGGAGAGAAGTTTCTCAAAGCTTTTGGTGCGTTCCACGTTCAGATACACTACCCTTGAACAGGTGTCAAATGTTCTTTCTGCTCTGCAGGTAGTTTTGTGTGACAGATTGGATCAGGAACAGAGACTGGAGCTCATGCAGGTATTTGTTGATCTTCTCAGGAAGATGTCGCTGCAGAATTGGAAGATGATATACAGCAACAATGCGGGAGTCGGAAGAATGTCCAGATTCATGAACAACATGACTGCGGATATGTTCCGTATGGATTCCGGCGAGCGTATACCTTATGATAGAGCACTCAAAAATCTGACATATGTGGACATCGCATCGGCATACCTATTTCTCTATGAGGAGCCGATACATCACACAAGGTTTACTGACTTTAATCTTCCACAGAAGATCAAGTTTAAAGCGTATTACAGGGATAGCGAGGCATATAAGATAGACAAGGATCAGCAGGATGTCGCTACCAATGAATTGTTTAGCTTAGACAAGATCCCGGGTGACAGGCGCGTTACCATGGTATTGTCTCCACTGTTTTCAGGTGAGGATATATTTGGCGTGCTGCTGTGTGAGGCGGGACTTGAAACTTTCCGCAATATCGATCCTGTTAGTGTGCATATATCCACAGCTATTAAGTCTATGTCGCTGCTCAGACAGCAGGATAAGGTTCAGACCAGACTTGAGGAGACTATGGCAAAACTCATTTAGAACAATGATGCACTTCAGGTTATATCCAAGACGGATCAGCTCACAGGACTTCTCAACAGGTGGGGGTTCATGGAGGCTGTTCAGAAATGCATGGAGAATGCGGTTCCCGGCAACAAGGGGCTGTTCATGTATGCCGATATGGATGGACTTAAGAAGATAAATGATACATACGGACATGATGACGGTGATTTTGCACTAAAGTCAATGTCATCGATCCTCAGACAGGCGTGCGATGATACAGCCATTGTGTCGAGATTTGGCGGTGATGAGTTCGTCGTGTTCTGCATAATCCAAAGTGCAAGGGATATAGACAGACTCAACAACCGTATATGGGCTGAGACGGAGATGCTGAACAACAGTATCAGCAAGCCGTACAGGATAGAGATGAGCACGGGTGTGTGCGCGGTGGAGTGCAGTTCTGATCTGGATGTATTCCAGGCTCTTGCCACAGCGGATAAACTTCTCTATCAGGAGAAACGTGCAAAGAAACTTCGCCGCATGGAAAATTATACAGCAAACTAGCAAGGAGGACAGATTATGAAGAGATTAGGGTTTATAGGCATGGGAAATATGGCACAGGCGCTCTGTGCAGGATTTGTGAATTCCGGCAAGATAGCAGCGGATGATGTATATGCATATGCACCACATTACGATAAACTGCTCGGCAACGCGGAGAAATACGGATTTAATCCGTGTAGATCACTTTCGGAGCTTGTGGATGCTGTAGACACAGTTATCATGGCGTGTAAACCTTATCAGATAAATGATGTTCTGGTGGAGATAGGAGAAAAACTTCACGGAAAGGCACTTGTGTCGGTGGCTGCAGGCTGGGATTTCAAGAAGTACAGTGAGTATTTTGACAGCTCAGTGAGAGTTCAGTTTGTCATGCCGAACACTCCGGCAATGGTGTATGAGGGAGTCATGCTGTTCGAGGCTCAGAACTCTCTTGGAGAGGAGGAGCGCGCACAGATAAAGGAACTGTTTGCAGCTGTGGGCATAGTCGAGGAACTGCCGTCAAACCTCATGGGCATAGGAGGCGCAGTGACGGGCTGCGGTCCGGCATTTGTGGATCTGTTTATAGAGGGATATGCTGATGCTGCAGTAAAGTATGGAGTTCCCAGACAGACAGCTTACAGGCTGATATCACAGATGATACTGGGATCGGCTAAACTTCAGCTGGAGACAGGGGAGCATCCAGGAGTGCTCAAGGACAATGTGTGCTCGCCTTCAGGTACGACCATCTGTGGTGTGGCATCACTTGAGGAATCAGGAATCAGAAGTGCGTGCATAAAGTCTATAGATGCTATAATGAACAAGAAGTGAGAGTGGCAAGGCAATGCAGGACAGTGACTTCTTTGGAAAAGAAAAGATAAGCAGAATACTTTTTAAGATAGCTCCGCCGGTCATGCTGGCGCAGCTTATACAGGCACTTTACAATATAATAGACAGCCTTTTTGTGGGCAAATGTTCGGAGAGCGGGCTTACAGCGCTCTCCATTGTATATCCTTTGCAGCTGCTCATGATAGCCCTTGCGGTAGGCTCGGGAGTGGGAATCAATACGGGTATCGCATACTATCTGGGACTTGGGGATAAGAATAAGGCAGATCGTATGGCAGGCGTAGGTACTCCCCTTGCGATGGTGCTTTGGATCATATTTGCAGTGGCATGTTACATATTTATGCCATATTACGCTGCCATGAACACGTCATCAGAGGCAGTCATACAGGATGTCATATCCTATGGAAGGATCGTATGTGTGTTCAGTGTGGGACTTTTTGCTGAGAGCATATGGACGAAAGTCCTTCAGGCAAATGGTGATATGAAGACACCTATGATCGCGCAGATAGCCGGAGCCATAACAAATATAATACTGGATGCCATACTGATATTTGGACTATTTGGCATGCCGAGACTCGGGGTTCCGGGTGCAGCCATAGCTACGGTGGTGGGGCAGATCGTTGCCGCACTTATAGTCATGAAGAGAGGATTCAGGCGTTCCCCGGAACTTTCTGCATATCCGGGATTCCTTGCAAAGATATATAAGCTTGGACTTCCGAATATTCTCATGCAGTCCGCATATACATTTTATATATTTGGACTCAACATGATACTGTCGGGATTTTCAGACCAGGCGGTGACGGCTCTGGGACTCTACTACAAATGGCAGACATTCTTCTTCATCCCGCTTGGAGCACTTCAGACATGTATAGTTCCGGTGCTCAGTTTCAACTATGCTGCGGGAAATATAAGAAGATGCAGGACTACACTTTCCACATCTCTGATATACGGAATGGTACTCATGGCGGTTGGAACTCTGTGCTTTGAGTTGATACCGTCACAGATGCTCAGCGTGTTTACCCGAGATACAAAGGTTATAGAGATCGGAACGGTAGGGTTCAGGTTTATTGGCGTAAGTTTCATCCCGATGGTAACCTCCCTTATATTCCCTGTGTTCTTTCAGGCTGTGGGCAGTGCGGTAAAGAGCAGCATACTCACGGTTGTGAGGACGGTTGTGTTGTTTGTTCCGCTCGGATATATATTTGCAAAGCTTGGTCTTACATGGTTCTGGATGACATATCCGGTGACTGAGGTTCTGACCAGTGCGATAGGCGGATTGTGTTATGTGGCATTTCTGAGAAATCTCAGAAAGAGTCCGATGTCTGTATATATGCCGAGAAAGCATGTGCCGGAAAACGGAGGTAAAATATCGGATGGAAAATAAAGACTACACAGATCAGGGGCAGCGAGCCCGCATAGGCAAGTTGTCCGGACTGTTGGGTATCATATGCAACTTTATACTTGCGGGCAGTAAGCTTATAGTCGGACAGATGGCTGGCTCCATGGCGATATTTGCCGATGGGGTGAACAACCTGTCAGATGCCGGAAGTTCATTTGTCACACTGCTTGGATTTCGCATGGCGGAAAGACCTGCCGACAGAGAACATCCATACGGTCATGCAAGATACGAATATCTTGCCAGCCTGACTGTTGCAGTGATGATATTGGTGGTTGGAGTGGAGCTTGGGAAAAGCTCAGTTCAGAAACTTATCCATCCGGAGAATATAGAGTATTCAGGTGTTCTGGTGGCTGTGTTGATATTTTCAATATTCGTGAAACTCGGGATGATGATATACAATACGGTGATGGGGCGCAGGATAAAGTCCGGTACTCTCATCGCTACAGCAGCGGATAGCAGAAATGATGTCATCACCACGGCTGCGGTTCTGGCAGCTACGCTTGTGGAGCATTTTACGAGCTGGAAGATAGACGGTGTGATGGGGCTTGTGGTGGCGTTGTTCATATTGTACAGCGGATTTGACCTGCTAAAACAGGCTATATCAACCCTGCTGGGTGAGGGTGCAAGCCCTGACCTCAGGCATGAGATAACGGAGTATGTGCTGTCACATCAGATGGTGCTTGGCTGTCATGACCTCATGGTGCATGACTATGGTCCCGGAAGATGTTATGCAACCATCCATGTTGAGATGGATCGCGACGTGGATACGATGCTGTGCCATGAGATCATAGACAATATGGAGCGTGAATGTCTTGAGAAATTCAATGCGCATCTGGTGATCCACTACGATCCGGTCATAACAGATGACGATGAGATAAACAGAGTCCGCGATGAAGTGCAGACTTTGATAAAGGAATATGATGAACGGCTTACCATGCATGATTTCCGAATGCTCCGCTGTAAGGAGTGCAGAAAACTGCTGTTTGATATGGTCATACCGGAAGACCTGCAGGGCAGGGAGGAGGATATACGAAATCATATTGAACATGAGCTGAACGGCAGAGAAGATGAAATGTACAGATTGATAATCACATTTGACTTAAGTGATATATAAGAAAAAGGGGGGGTATCCGTGAATACGCCCCCTTTTTGGGGTCTAGTCCGTTGGCTTATCTGAATTTTGAAAGAATGCTTATAAGTCTTCTTATGTTCAGAGGCTTGGACAGGTGCTCGTTCATTCCCGCCAGGCGGCACCTCTCGATATCTTTTGCAAAAGTATTTGCGGTGATTGCTATTATAGGAATGCGCTGTGCATCCGCGTGGGCGAGTTTTCTTATAGCACATGAGGCTTCAATGCCGTCCATCACAGGCATCTGGAGATCCATAAGGATTCCATCATAGGTACCGGGAACTGAGGTTTTAAATTTTTCTACACATATCGCGCCGTCTTCTGCGTGCTCACAGGAGATACCGTTCATGCTTAGAAGTTCAGAGATTACTTCATAGTTGAGTTCGTTATCTTCGGCAACTAGAAGATGCATGCCGGAACATACAGATGTTATATCCGAGACACAATCCTTGTCTCTGATCGAATGATCATCTTTGACAATGTAGGGAACTTCCACGGTTACAGTGATGGATGTCCCTTTTCCCACAGAACTGTTGACTTCTATATTTCCATTCATCAGATCCACAAGTTCCTTCACTATGGCAAGCCCTAAGCCACTGCCCCTTACGCTGTTTACACGAGTGTCGGTCTCCCGGGTGAACTTGCTGAACATATCATTCTGGAATTCAGGTTTTATTCCGATACCAGTGTCGCTTATACATGCGATCAAGCGGATAGTGTTCGAGTCGTTAATACGCTCCTCGGATAGATCAAAGGTTATGTTACCACCTGCAGGTGTAAACTTTATTGAGTTGGACAATAGATTTGAATATATCTGTTTAAGTTTCAGATTGTCCGCCATTATGTATTCATAGAGTATATTATGACAATTGAAATTTATGTTCAGATTGTTAGTCATAAGCTCTTGTGCAAATATCTGGCTTAGCGTGCTGCTGATTCCGGACACTGATGTCTCCGTGATGTTGAGTTTCTGCTTGCCGTCCTCTAGGCTGGATATATTCAATATGTTGCTCACAAGCTGATCTATGTATTTCCCTGATGTGGTAATTTTCTTTAATGCATCATCTGCTTTCGGTGAGATACCAGGGCAGTTCCTTGCAATATCAGCAAATCCCATAATTGCGTTCATAGGAGTTCTTATGTCGTGAGCCATTTTTGACAAAAATTCTGATTTTGCCTCATTTGCTTTGTTGGCTTCCTCTGCAAGGAGCATCCAGCTCTGCTCACGACGCTTTTGCTCGCTTATAAGACGGGTGGCATACAGGATGTTGGTCACATTTCCGGAGGAATCTCTCTTCTTTACTATGAAACGGGCTGAATGCCAGTTGCCATCGTTGGCGAGATAGTCCATTGCCACGGTCTCTTCGGTGTGAAGTCTCTCCTGTATGGTGGAGAGATCAAAAAATTGTAATATCTTGTCTTGATATTCCGGAACAACAAAACGGTGACAAAGTTCTTTCATCTTGGCAGAGGCTCTTCCCATACGACCTGTGAGCCGGTGAACCTCATTGTCACTGGAAACCTCTTCGTACATGTCCTGTGTAAGGTCGATACGGTATATAGAGAAGTATATCTTGCTTATGGCAGATATGATCTCGTTGTTGAGTGTTGCTTCGTCGAGAGCCTCCTGCAACTGCCTTCTGGAATTCTGTTCGTAAGCGACAAGTTCATCTATGTGTTTGAAACCTATGATGACTTTGGAATTAGATTCCATGTCAAATGGAAAAACCTCCACCTCAAAATGTTCCTGACCTGCAGAGTTAGGGGTAACCTGATATCTGAATTCTAATTTGCCATTTGTTGTAATATGGCTTTTCAGATGTTCAATGCTAAGCTGCTCAAGGAAATCCGGTGAGACAGACTTAATGACAAACATGTCATAGTATGATTTTAGGAGGGTGGAGTAACGTCTAGTACTGCCAGCTTTTAGGTTGTTTATCTTGGCCGCATTTGCCGTGGAGTCCAGTTTGAGCGGCTCGATGGTGTCTTGTGCTAAGTCAACACAGTACACTGATATGTAGTCAGTGCTGAGTATAGATAGGAACTTCTGATCTCTCTCGATATCCATAAGACTTTTTTCCAGAGAACGATTTCGCTGTTCAAGCAGTTCGGTCATTCTGAGCGATTCACGGACGTTTCCGAGATGACCACCCACCACTCCGAGGAGAGTGAGAAACGAGCTGGATTCTTCGAGATGTGGGTTGTCCACTCCTATAAAGCCTCTGAGTTCATTCTTATAGAATATAGGGAAGGCAATTTCTGAATGTATGCTCTGAAGAGTTAATAATTCGTACTCGGAAGGCATGATATTCTTGATATCTTCAACATCGTCTATAATGACACTGTCACCTCTTTCGAAAGCGTTTACCCAGTATGGCATGTCTTCAGGATGTATGGATTGAAGAGTGTCAATAAATGGTTCTATATTATCTGCGCACCATTCGTAGGAATTGCTGAAATCTCCCGTGATTTCATCTCGGTCAAATATGTAAACACGTTCAGATTTTGTGTAGCTTCCGATTATTCTGAGCAGAGTCTGTATGGATGACCTGAGTTCTGCACGGTTCTGGGCTCTGTCGATTGCGACCATCTGTTGTAGGATTACAAAATTATCCATAAAATATTCCCCCTTTATTATTGGTTTTAATGTCCTAAACGATAATTATATTTGTCCCTTTGTGACAATTTTACCTGTAAGTGGATCAAAAATCCATATAAATAGCAATTAATTCCATAGACATTATTCATAAAAACCTCTAAAATTAATGTGGGTGATTACAAAGATTTTACTTTAATAACAAAAGAGCATTCGATGAGCGAATCAGAGGAGTGGATCAAATGAGAGAAAAAGTTTTGATAGTTGATGACATCGAACTGAACAGGGAGATTCTGGCGGTTGCACTGGGCGATGAATATGACATTATACAGGCGTCTGACGGAGAGAAGACCATAGAGATACTGGAGGAGAATGAGGATGGTATATCAGCCATGCTCCTGGATCTCATCATGCCAAATGTGGATGGATATGCTGTTCTTGAGTACATGAGGGATAAAGGGCTCATGGACAGGATCCCGGTCATAGTCATAAGTGCTGAGTCTGCAAGGGACGTTGAGGTCAAATGTCTTGATATGGGGGTTACGGATTTTGTCAGAAAGCCGTTCGACAGTGTCACGGTGAGAAGGCGTGTGAAGAACGTGGCAGATCTGTTCATGTATAAGAATAATCTGGAGGCAAAGGTCAAGATTCAGACCAGGGACCTGATAGAGAAGAACAAACTGCTTCAGACCCAGGCAGAGAAGATAAGAGAGACAAATGAGAAGATCGTGGATGTACTTGGTACAGTTGTTGAATACAGAAATTTAGAGAGTGGAGAGCACATCAAGAGAGTTAAGGGATTTACGAGGATACTTGCCGAGAAGGCGGCTGATAAATATCCAGAGTATGGTCTGACACCGGAGAAGATAGAGGTGATAGTTTCCGCCAGTGCGCTCCATGATGTGGGCAAGATATCCATCAAGGACAGCGTGCTCTTAAAGCCGGGCAGACTTACCAGCGAGGAATTTGAATATATGAAGACACATACCACAAAGGGCTGTGAGATATTGACTCAGATAGCGGGAACGTGGAGTGAGGATTATGAGAAGGTGAGTTATGATATATGCCGTCATCACCATGAGAGATATGATGGTAAGGGATACCCGGATGGACTTGTGGGCGAGCAGATTCCGATATCAGCCCAGCTCGTGTCTATCGCTGACGTGTATGATGCCCTTGTGAGTGAGCGTGTGTACAAGAAAGCGATAGCAAAGGATAAGGCATTCCAGATGATACTTGATGGTGAGTGCGGTACATTTTCACCAGGACTCATAGAGTGCTTTAAGGAGTCCAGACAGGCGTTTGAGGAGCTTGCGTGTAGGTACGAGATGAAGAAGGCTGAAGTATAAAATTTATAAAATGAGATATACAGAAAAGACAGGAGAGACAGATATGAATATCAAGGAGTGTTATGATTCGATAGGAGCAGATTTTGAGGACGTGCTTGGAAGACTTGGAAGTGAAAAGCTTATAGAGAGATTTGCGCTTAAGTTTTTAGATGATGACAGCTACAACAATCTGAAGGAGGCACTGACTGATAAGGATGCTGAGAATGCATTTCGTGCAGCACATACGCTCAAGGGCGTGTGCCTGAACCTCGGACTTAAGAATCTTTATACGGTAAGTTCAGATCTCACAGAAAAACTCAGGGGAAGGGAGCTTGATGGGGCAGATGAACTGTTCGAGAAAGTAAGAGAGCAGTACGATATAACAATCAAAGCACTTAAAAATGTGGGCTGATGTACATAGACAGGAAAGCTGATGTTTAACAGAGAGGAGAAATATATGAAGAAGAGGACTATCGCCAGGATCATGGCTGCGGTTATGTCGATCGCAATGCTTTCAGGTTGTGGCAGCAGCGGAAATGGTGGAACACAGAAGGTTAATCTGGATCCGGATCACCCGGTTTCGATCAAGATATGGCATTACTACAATGGAACGCAGCAGGCCATATTTGATGAGTTGGTAGAGAAGTTCAATGCCACAAAGGGCAAGGACGAGGGAATATATGTGGAGAGTTATAGTTATGGTTCTGTATCAGATCTTGAGCAGGCGGTAAGTGAGTCGCTGGCAGGCAGCGTGGGAGCTGAGGAACTTCCAGATATATTCTCCTCGTATGCGGATACAGCATATGCAGTCCAGAAGGATGATAAACTCACGGACCTCACTCAGTATTTTTCTGATGAGGAGCTTTCAAAATATGTGGACTCATATATTCAGGAAGGTTACTTTGCTCAGGATAACTCACTGTATCTGATTCCGGTTGCAAAGTCTACAGAGATAATGATGATAAATAAGACAGACTGGGATAAATTTGCAACAGCAACGGGCAGCAGCCTCGATGAGCTGGCGACCATAGAGGGCGTGGTATCAGTTGCGGAGAAGTACTACGACTGGACAGATGCGCAGACCCCTGACGTTGCAAATGACGGCAAAGCTTTCTACGGCAGAGATGCCATGGCAAATTACTTTGTCATTGGTATGAAACAGATGGGTAAGGAGATATTTGAGGTCGAAAACGGCAAGGTTACATTCAATACAGATAAAGAACTCATAAAGAGATTATGGGACAATTACTATGTACCATATGTAAAGGGCTATTTTGCAGCCTATGGCAAATTCCGTTCTGACGATGTGAAGACTGGCGATATCATCGCATATACAGGTTCAACATCTTCTACATTCTATTTCCCGGATACGGTGGAGACAGACGATGCGTCATATCCGATAGAGTATGTTGTTCAGGATGCCCCTATCATGGAGGGCGGAGAGAACTACAAGGTTCAGCAGGGTGCCGGAATGGCGGTTACCAAGTCTGACGAGGAGCATGAGTACGCGTCATGTGAATTCCTCAAGTGGTTCACTGAGAAGGAGAACAATCTGAGATTCGTGTGTGATTCAGGATATTTACCTGTTTTAAAAGAATCAAACAATATAGATGAACTTGACAAGGTCATAGATGAGAACAACATAGAGGTTAACGATAAGGCATATGCATGCATAAAGCAGGTAATGCGTGAATTTGACAGTACCAAGTTCTACACTACAAAGAACTTTGATAACGGATATGATGCCAGAAATGTCCTCAACTACAATATGGCAGACGCGGCATCGGAGGCAAGGGATGCCGTTGCAGCAGCGACAGACGATGCGTCAAGAAAAGCAGTGATCGAGAAATACACTTCCGATGAGGCATTTGATGAGTGGTATGACGGATTTAACAGCGCACTTCAGGAGGCTGCCGGAGGTCAGTAGAGCAGCCTGATGACAGAACAGGAAGTAGTGAACTGTGGAAAACAGGGGGGTGATGGTACATCATGAATAGGAAGAAGAGACTGCTGGTAATATTTCTTGTGCCTGTAGTTGCGGTTATCGTGGCTCAGGGACTTGTACCATTATTTGCAATGATCTTCAGTGGGATACGCTCAAAAATGTTTGGAAACGTGATAGACTTGGATAACCATACCGTTGAGAACAGACAGGTTGTGCTGGAAAATGATATGGTTGAGCACTGGAGATCTATATACAAAGAGGATGAAACGTTAAACAGTACCCTCACACGTGTGCTTGACGATAATGGTATAGATATAAAGGAATTCTTACAGGATGATGATGCTCAGCTACAGTATTTGGATGCGACATTTCCAGACATGGTAGATTCACTCCAGTACAATACCACATCAGGTGTGTTCCTCATACTTGCAAACGAACAGGAACTTCAGGACAAGGCAAATTACAGAGGATTCTTTATCCGAGATTCCGATCCCCAGAACAAGACTGCATCCAACACAGACCTTCTCCTTGAGAGGGGCAGTAAAAGATTATCTCAGAATGAGTCGATATCTCTTGACAGTGCATGGACCACTGATTTTGCATTTGAGGGAAGTGGACGCAGATCGTGTGATGACTTTTTCTATATTCCCTATGAGGCTGCCATGGAACATGTCGGTGTAAAGATGGAGAATCTGGGATATTGGTCTAGACCATTTGTCCTTGAGAACAACAGTCTGGATAGTCACCGGATGATAACATACACCGTGCCGCTCAGATACGGCGGAACCATATATGGAGTGATGGGAATAGAGATAAGTATAAGCTATCTTGAGAGCTATCTCACGGTGAGCAACCTCGACAGCGGGATGAATGCGGGGTATGCACTTGCCATAAAGAAGGGTGATGATACATACGATGTCATAGCTGGCAAAGGAACACTATATGATGCTGTGTCCAGGGATTCAAAGAGCTTTACACTCATACAGCAGAAGGATGATATAGCAAAGGTCAAGGGAGCAAAGGTCGGAAAGCAGAACATATATGCAGTTGAAAAAGATCTTGATCTGTACAGTTCAAATGTTCCGTACAGTGATACGTCGTGGGTCCTGTGTGGATTTGTGACGGAGGATTCCGTGTACGGAATGGGGAATGATATATTCCGCACTATATGCATAGCTGTACTTGTCAGCGTGTTTATGGCGACTGTCCTGGTACTCATATTGTCAAGATATGTGACAAAGCCGGTATACCGATTGATGGAGAGTGTGCGAGGCGGAGTTGAGGGCATACACAGATTCAAGATATCTGACATAGTGGAGATAGATGAGCTGCACGATGTGATAGAGAATCTTGCGGATGCTCAGAAACAGATCGAAGGACAGATCATAGAGGAGAAGGAGCGGTACAGGATCGCGGTTGAAAGCTCACAGGATATATTCTTTACCTACAACAAGACAGAGCAGAAACTGGAGCTTGTAAATACAGGCAGCAACGATGGTACCTGGGACTGTAACGAACATCCAGAATTTTTGGACAATGAGGCTGTTCATCCTTCGGATAAGAGAAGACTTTTTGATGCTGTGAGGAATGCAGACGGCAGGCTCTATGTTGAGTTCAGACTGAGACCGAGTGACGACCGCGAGTATGAATGGGTAGAACTCAAGGGTATTATCATAAATGACGAGAATGGCAACAGAGAGAGTATAGTTGGCTGCATACACAACATAAATCAGAGAAAACTTCTTGAGGAGGCTCAGCAGAAGGAGCAGATATACGATGTGCTGACATCGTTTTACAGACTTGGCTATGGCATGGGAGCAATCCAGGAGTCAAGACGGGTTGAATGCAGAGGAACCATGGTCATGACAGACATAGAGAAGTTCTCACGTATAAATGAAAAATACGGTCTGGTGTTTGGAGATATAGTGGTTGAGAAATTTGCTGCTCTCATAATAGATATCAGCAATGCACTGGATATAGAGAGTGCAGTGTTTATAAGAGCGGGCGCAGACCAGATGCTTTTGTGGTTCCCGGGAGTTGGCATTGATAAGATCACAGAGCTTGTGGAAAGGCTCCGCGATGAAATGCGTAATCTTACCAACGACAATTATCTGGAGCTTGAATTCAGATCTGGACTCACATATACAGAGAATGAGAAGATGACGGTTCAGGAGATATTTGACCAGGCAAGGACAGCACTGGCCGTGGCGAAGAAAAAGGACCGTGATGATGAGATATATCAGGAAATACCACACAGTGATATAGTGGATGCAGGCAGCGTACGTCTCTGTGGAATCGATTCGGTGGACAGATTGGATCAGATGAGCCTGTCGTCCATAACTTTGAATCTGTTTGACAGAGGAACAGAGGCGAGAGTGTCCATGGACATGCTTGCGCTTAAGCTTGAGGAGAAATATCACATAACAAATGTAATAGCTACCAGATTCACCAAGGAGTATATGTCTAACAGCAGGACTTATCAGTGGAGATCAGATGGCACTGGCTGGGAGGGCATCGTGCATTGTTCAGACAGTGATTATGAAAGGTTTGTGGCAAAGAACAGTTTCCAGATGATGCTGACCATAGACAGTGATAAGGCTGCTGATCCGATATACGGTGAGTTTATCAATGGAAAGACCGGAGTGCTGTACCATATGATGGACAACGGTCAGTACAGCGGAAGTCTGTTCTTTATAGGTATGGATGGTGAGATATTGAGGGATGATGCCGAGTCGAAGATGTTCGAGGAGATGTTATCCATAATACAGAACAGGATCAATATGCAGCGTCATGACCTGTCAGCTCAGGCAAAGTCGGACTTCCTTGCGAGAATGTCACATGAGATCAGAACGCCAATGAACGGAATAATCGGAATGACTGAGGTGGCATTGCGCCCTGGTCAAACTGAGGATAAGCGCATAGAGTGCCTGAGAAAGATAGACAGCGCATCGGGATATCTACTGGGCATCCTGAATGATATTCTGGATATGTCCAAGATCGAGAGTGGCAAGATGAAACTTGTAATAGACAAATGCTGTATCCCGGATATGATGAAGAATATAGTATCCATAATGGATGCCAAGATGAATGAGAAGGATATTACATTTGAGCAGAATATAACGATACTGCATGAATGGTTCTACGGAGATGAGCTAAGGCTCAACCAGGTTCTAGTGAATCTTCTGAGTAATGCTGTCAAATATTCCAAGCCGGGAGGCTGCGTGGGATTGACTGTCAAGGAGCTGCCTATAGATGAACAGTATTCAGATATGTATTTTGAGGTCAGGGATAACGGTATAGGAATACCGGAGAGCAAGCAGCAGCTCATATTCCAGAGATTTGAGCAGGCTGACGATTCTGCAAATGCTAGAAAACAGGGTACAGGACTTGGACTTGCCATAAGCAACAGGCTCGTACATATGATGGATTCAGATATAAAGCTTGTGAGTGAAGTTGGCAAAGGAAGTTGTTTCAGCTTTACCGTAAGACTTGAGAGAGTTTCCAAGGATAACATTGTGGAGAAGAATACCGCTGAGCGTGCCAACTTCTCAGGACGCAGGATCCTCGCGGTTGAGGACAATGAACTCAACATGGAGATAATAAAGATGATACTTGAGGAGAGAGGTATGATTGTCGATGAGGCGCATGACGGACAGGAGGCTGTTCAGTGTGTCGAGAAAGCCTCTGACGGCTACTATGATCTGATCCTCGTGGACATAATGATGCCAATAATGGACGGCCTGGAGGCTGCGAGAACGATAAGACTCATGGACAGACAGTACTGCAGGACTGTTCCTATAGTTGCCATGAGTGCAAATGCATTTGATGACGATGTTCGCAGATCAATGGCAAGTGGAATGAATGGACATCTGTCAAAACCAGTAAATATAGACAAGCTCGAGGAAATGCTGTCTTCGGTGTGGAGTGGTAAATAGTCAGTAAGGATAGAAATGAAGTGGTGAAAGATGGGGAAAGGTCATACTGGCAGACAAAAGAATTACAAGAGAAAATGGTTCACGCTGGGACGGGAATACGGCAAGGGTTCCCAGTACAACTTTTATGAGGAGTATAAAGAGTATCTTGCAAAGGATAATCTAAGTGTACTCGGCAGATATTGTGGTGCAAGTTATGTGATAATCGCATTTATGATGGTATCAACTTGTATTAGTTCGGGGCTTATACTCTTGAATGTGCTGCCATTTTTGATCGCCGAAACGGTGATCGCGGCGGTACACGTTATACTCAGAAAACAGCAGGGCAGATCAAATCCTGTAAAGCTTGGTTATGCGCTGGCGTTTGTGTTCAACATGATATGGTACTTTCTTATAATACTTTACGACGTCATACTTCAGCCGCATGATCCGACCATCAAGGGATGTCTGGTGTTTGTGGTGCTGGCTGCGTTGTTCAACACTTTACCGGTTGCGAATATACTGGGAAGTCTTGCAGCTTATATGGTGGTCATGGCGTTTGATATTGTCTATGCTGATCCCGAGGTAGTAGGGCTGGACAGTATAAATATATTATTTGCAATTGCGATAGGTGTGTACATAAGCTGGAGAAATACCGAGGCAAACATAAGCAGAAAAGTTTACACGGATATGTACAAGGCGGCGACAAAGACGAGCATCATAGTCGCACAGATAGACCTTCTTCATGGCACATACGAGGTACTGCAGAGCCCGGATTACATGGTGGATGTACTGCAGCGTGACCTTACGGCGGATGAAGCCATCGGCAGGATAAGGGACAATTTTGTTGCTCCAGATTACAGGGATGAGTTCATGAGGGTGTTTGATTTCAATTCACTGCCAGACAGCCTCGACATAGATGACAGAGTGAGCTTTTATTTTCAGGATTTCAGGGGGATATGGTGTCAGCTTATCGTGGTTGAAGAAAAGCGCATGAGAAACCGTGTGTCGGCGGTAGTTGCCATAGTCCGCGATGTCGATCTTGAGAAGAGACGTGAACTGGAATATCAGAAACAGCTCAGCGATGCAGTGGAGGAGGCCAGACGCGCAAGCTCTGCCAAGACCAATTTCCTGCGCCGGATGAGTCATGATATAAGAACCCCTATTAACGGGATCAGAGGAATGGTGGAGATATCGGAACACTATGCGGACGATATGGAAAAACAGCGGGAGTGCCGCAACAAGATAAAAGAAGCATCGGGTTATCTGCTCTCTCTTGTAAATGACGTGCTTGATATGAACAAGCTGGAGTCAGGAACGATAGTTTTGGAAAACACACCGTTTGATCTGCTGGAATTGCTTTCGGAGGCAAACACAGTTGCGGAGATGCAGGCGATAGATCACGGAATAGCCTATGTCCTAGACTGGGAAAACAGCAATATTGAACATAACAGACTGATCGGAAGTCCTGTTCATCTAAAGCAGATCCTCCACAACTTTGCGAGCAATGCGATAAAGTACAACAGGGAGAATGGTACTGTGACTGTAGCATGCCGCGAGTTGCCGGATGATGATGACCATGCGACGTTCTGTTTTACATGTGCTGATACGGGAATAGGCATGAGCCGGGAGTTTGTGCAGCATGCATTTGAACCATTTTCCCAGGAGGGAAGGGACTCAAGGACGACGTACTCCGGAACCGGTCTGGGGCTTTCGATAGTCAAGGAACTTGTAGGCAGAATGGGCGGCACAGTGAATGTGACAAGTGAGCAGAATGTGGGATCCACCTTTGAGGTGACGCTGAGATTTGAGATAGATAGAAATGTTCCGCAGGGCGATGAGCAAGTGGAAGACGATCCGGTGGATATCAGCGGAAAACGTGCGCTGATAGTGGAAGATAATTCTCTGAATATGGAGATTGCCGAGTTTATGTTGGAAAACGAAGGCTTTTCGGTGGAAAAGGCGGAGAACGGTCAGGTGGCAGTGGACATGTTCCGTGGATCGGATGTGTGGAAGTATGACATCATATTTATGGATATCATGATGCCTGTCATGGGTGGTCTTGAGGCTGCAAAAGAGATACGATCATCTGACAGAGAGGATGCGCAGGTGGTACCTATTGTGGCGATGAGTGCAAACGCGTTCAGCGATGATGTTAAGAGCAGCATTGAGGCGGGAATGAATGCCCACATCATGAAACCGATAGATATGGATAAGCTGAGACATACAATACAGGATGTTCTCAGACAGTCAGATCTAAAAAGGATGACAGAATCAAAAAAATAATGTAGAATGGTGTCATGTTTCATGAAAATATGGAGCAGATGACAGGATAAGGGGGTTGACAGAATGTGTTACACAAAGCATAATTGCACAGCACAGCACAGCACAGCACAGCACAGCACAGCACAGCACAGCACAGCACAGCACAGCACAGCACAGCAGGTCAGCCACGCCATTTTGTAGACAAAAAATTTACATTTGAATCATATATTTACAGCACAACACACGGCTCAGACGATTTGTCTGGGGCGTGTGTTGTGCTTTTTTAACAGGTTTGGGGGATGAAGATGAAGAAGATTCTTATAGTGGATGATGCTGAGATAAACAGGGATATTCTGAAGGAGATATTCAGGAGTGAATTCGCTGTGTACGAGGCATCAGACGGAGCGGAGGCAGAGCTGCTCATAAAAAAATACGGTGAAGAACTTTCATTGATACTCCTGGATCTTGTGATGCCGGTGGAATCAGGCATAGAGGTGCTTATGCACATGAAGGAGAATGGCAGTGTAAGTCGCATACCGGTCATAGTGATAACCGGGGAGTCCACGGCTGAGAGCGATGAGAAAGCATATGAATGTGGCGCTGCGGATATCATTTACAAGCCATTTGCCAGCAGGGTGGTTATGAGAAGGGCTATGAACATCATAGAACTGTATGAGCAGAGAAATAACATGGAGAAGGCTCTCGAGAGCAAGACCAAGGAGGTACTGGAGTTCCAGCGTAAACTTGAGAGAAACAATGAATTCCTGATAAATGCGCTCAGTTCAGTTGTGGAGTTTAGGAGTCTTGAGTCGGGGGAGCACATACAGCGTGTGAGATGTTTCAGTCGTATCATACTTGAGAAATGGAAGGAGATTAATCCGGAGTGTGGATTTACAGATGAGGATATAGAACTCATGGTGGAGGCATCTGCCCTGCACGATATAGGCAAGATAGGTATACCTGATAAGATCCTTTTGAAACCGGGAAGGCTCACTGCGGAGGAGTTTGAGATCATGAAGACGCACACCACAATTGGCTGCGATCTTTTGGAGCGATTCAAACAGGAGGACAGTGATTTTTACAGATACTGCAGAGATATATGCCGGTATCACCACGAGAGATATGACGGAGGGGGATATCCTGATGGTCTGGTGGGGGATGAGATACCTATCTGGGCGCAGATCGTATCTGTGGTGGATGTGTATGATGCACTTGTGAGTCCAAGGGTATATAAGGGACCTTTCCCGATAGATAAAGCCTTTGAAATGATATACGATGGAGAATGTGGAACATTCTCGCCTAAAGTACTTGCATGTCTTGGTGCTGTCAGAGCTGAGATCACAGCGGTAACAGGCAAATTCGAGACCAAGGATAATAACCAGTCGCAATAGTCACTAAATAAAAAATCAATAACGGTTTTTAGAAAATATTACATTGACCTTGGGGACGATAATACTTATAGTGGTATATAGGGGATATTTGTCGGAGTTGACATTTTTACAGTGTCTGGTTAAGGGGGACGACGATGGTACAATGTTTGCAGACTATGGCGTGTGAGTACACCATACTTATCATAATGCTCTATATAGGACTGAGGTGTTTCTTTCAGAGAAACAATCAGCTCATCAAGCGGTTTTCACAGTTCGTGATGGGAATCATAATTTTCCAAATAATCAATATACCTGTGCGGATGGTCGATGCGGGACTTGTGCAAATGCCACAGATGGTAGTATTCGTTCTCAACTGTGGATTTATGATCGCGGAGACGTTCGTCACATACGAGTGGTTCAATTTCTTTGAGAATATCCAGGATTCATTTTTAATAAAATCAAGACCGATAATGATTTTGGGACTTGTTCCGCTTGTTTTGATGACAACATTCAGCATAGCATCCTGGTGGACACACTGGCTGTTCTATGTGGATGAGGCGGGCTTGTATCACAGGGGAACATTGTTCACGCTACAGATAGTACTTCCATATACTTATGTACTTGCCACACTTATAAGTGCGGTGGTGTATTCCATAACGAGAAGAGAGAAAAGATCAGCTGTTATCATGACCATTGCACTGATCCCGGCACTCATATGCTCTGCACTGCAGGTAATAGCCGGTGGTTCCTATATATTAGCGGGGCTTACGTTGTCAGCCATATTCGTATATATGGAGCTGTGTATGGAGGATATAAGAAAGGTCGAAAAACTTGAGATGCTTGAAAAATCCAAGAAGGAGCTTGAGGAGGCACTTGACATGGCGAACAAGGCCAGCAGTGCTAAGACCGTATTCCTCAATTCAATGTCCCATGATATAAGAACGCCTATGAATGCCATTATAGGCTTTACAGACCTTTTAGGCGCTAATATTGAGAACACGGAGAAAGCCAGAGATTATATTTCAAAGATAAAATCATCAAGTGATTATCTGTTGTCCCTCATCAATAATGTTCTCGAGATGGCGCGTATAGAGAGTGGAAGGTCAGAACTTGATGAGCACGATGTGTCCATAGAGAAATGTCTTGATGCAGTGTACTGGCTGTTTGAGGGGCAGATGAAGGAGAAGAACATCACATTTACATGGGATGTGAATGTAAAACACAACAACATCCAGTGCGATATAGTGAAGTTGAAAGAGATCCTTATGAACATAGTGAACAATGCCTACAAGTATTCTCTTCCGGGGGATACAGTGGCTGTGCGCATAGAGGAGATACCTTGTGACAGGGATGGATATGTGAAGGTTAGAACGATGGTCAAGGACACAGGTATTGGAATGTCAGAGGAGTTCCTTGAGCACATATTTGAAGACTTCACCAGAGCACAGACATCTACAGAGAGTGGACAGTTTGGCACAGGACTCGGCATGGCTATAGTCAAAAAGATCGTGGATCTCATGGGCGGAACAATAGACGTACAGAGCAAGCAGGGTATCGGAACAACTTTTACAGTGGTGCTTGAACACAAGATGTCTGACGGGGAGGGTGACAGACATGAGGTGGTCAAGACCACAAATGACTATTCGCTTGAAGGAAAGCGTATACTTCTCGCTGAGGACAATGATCTCAATGCGGAGATAGCCCTGGCGATTCTGTCCGGCGCGGGAATCATGGCAGATCGGGCATGCGATGGAATCCAGTGTGTGGATATGCTGAAAAAGTCGGAACAGGGATATTATGACCTTGTGCTCATGGATATACAGATGCCGAATATGGATGGATACGAGGCTGCAAAAACGATAAGAAGATTTGAGGATAAGGGCCTTGCAGATATACCGATAGTGGCAATGACAGCCAATGCATTTGACGAGGATAGAAAACAGGCATTTGCCGCCGGAATGAACGGACACATAGCAAAACCTGTCAGTGCAGAAAATCTGAAAAGAACTCTTGCGGATATAATGTAAAGAATATTATAGAAAAAATTCCACATAATAACTCCAAAGCAATAATTTAACATGTGATGGAGGGTTGATACGGATTATGAAGGCAACAGGCATTATTCGCAGGATTGACAACTTGGGGCGCCTTGTGGTGCCAAAGGAGATAAGAAAGGTTCTAAGGATAAAGGAGGGCGATCCCCTTGAGATCTTCATGGGCAATGACGGGGAGATAATGCTTAAGAAGTATTCTCCTATGGCTGACCTTGCAGCGTTTGCACAGCAGTATGTTGAGGCGGTTTCTCAGAGCCTCGGACTGCCTGTGGCGATCACGGACAGGGATGAGGTGATAGCTGTGGCGGGCATGCCGAAAAAGGAGCTGCTCGGCAAGGAGCTGCACAGGGATCTGGAGGATGCCATAAGCAACAGAAAAGCGATCGTGGCTAGAAAGGGAGAGCCGGGATATGTACACATAACATCGGATGGAATGGAGTTTGACGGACAGGTCATACAGACCATTATAGCAGAGGGAGACGCCATAGGGGCTGTCGTTGTGATCGTCCGGGATGGAGACCGCAGGATAGGCGATATAGAGCAAAAAGCGGCAGCCATAGCGGCATCTTTTCTGGGCAAACAGATGGAGGGCTGATGCGGCAGGAGAAGACTTGGCAAAAAGTAAGTAAAATCAAGGGGTTTCAGCCTTGAAATCCCTTATTTTCCTTGACAAATATAGCCATTTTAGGTATAACTATACATGTTGAACGCACAAAACTGCTCAAGTCAGGCTGTGTCTTGAAATGTGCGGTACGTGGAGAGTCATTAAACATATTAAGGAGGAATTTTCTGATGAATAAGACAGAATTAGTTGCAGCAATTGCTGAGAAGACAGAATTATCAAAGAAGGACGCTGAGGCAGCATTAAAGGCATTCACAGATGTTGTAGCAGACGAGTTAAAGAAAGGTGAGAAGATTCAGTTAGTTGGATTTGGTACATTTGAGGTATCAGAGAGACCAGCTAGAGAGGGAAGAAACCCAAGAACTGGCGAGACAATGACAATCGCAGCATCAAAGGCTCCTAAGTTCAAGGCTGGAAAGGCATTAAAGGATTCAATCAACTAATCTTTAAGGTTTGAGATGAGACTTGATAAGTATCTTAAGGTATCCAGAATAATTAAGAGAAGGACCGTAGCCAATGATGCTTGTGATGCAGGAAGGGTTATGGTGAATGACAAGGTGGCGAAGGCCGGAACGGAGGTCAAGGTTGGAGATGTTATTGAGATAGCATTTGGCAACAAGACGGTTAAGGTTCGAGTTACCATGATCGCGGATTCCACTAAAAAGGAAGATGCTAAGGATATGTTTGAGTATGTGTAAAAATATGCCGGAATATACGAAAGTTATTCCGGTATATTTTTTTTATGCCCTCATATAGTTTATTAAGACTGGTTGAAAAGGGTTCTTAACATGGGGGAAACGGCAAATAAGTCAGGACCGCATAAACTGATCGTGGACAACAGGAACAGCATGTCCATGACAGGGGTTACGAAGGTGATATCTATAGACACAGATCTGGTTCTTCTGGTGACGGATCAGGGCAAGCTCAAGATAACAGGCAAGAACATGCAGGCGAGTACTCTGGACATTGACAAGGGAATATTGGAGCTTACAGGCAATTTTAATGCCATGGTGTATTCGGGTGACAAGGAGGGTGCTCTGTCGCTCAAGAGCCTGTTCAAATGATCAGTCAGCTTGTGCGGACACAGGCTGAGGGATATGTGCTGTGTCTGGCGGTTGGGGCAGTTCTTGGAGTGGTGGGAATACTATTTAAGCTGCTGCGGAGATTACTGAGATCGGGACGAGTGATAACCTGGATATGTGATATTACACTTTGGTTGGTATTAAGTGTTGCCATAATTGCGCTCAATTACATATGCTGCGATGGCAGGATAAGACTATATATTTTTTTAGGTTTTTTTTCAGGTTTTTTAATTTCTTTTTACACAATAAATTGGGTTGTGTCGAAAATAGCGAACTATATATTGTATCGAAAAAACAAAGATTAGAATAATGTGAAAATGTGATGGGCAAAAGCACGTTGACATAAATAGCCTTAAATAGTAAAATTATGTCAATATGTTTGTTCGGGTGCTGTTTTTTTGTATAATATTACAACAATCAGCAGGAAAATCGAACCGGCAATGAGATTTTATGAGTAAGAGGGGATACCTGATGAGCAAGAGAACCGGGAGAACGAGTTCAAAAAATAATAAGAAAATATCCAGCAGAATGGGTGTGATAACTGTTATCTGCTGCCTTGCACTGCTTGCGATAGTAGTTCTTTACAAGGCAAAGTCTCTTGAGACGCAGAAACAGGAACTGCAGGTTCAGGCTGCAGAACTCCAGGAGCAGCTTGATGATGCCAAGCAGAGACATAAAGAGCTTGAGCAGAAGGAAGAGTATATGAAGACTGATGATTATGTTGAGAGTGTGGCAAGATCACAGCTTGGACTTGTCTACCCTGATGAGATAGTCATCAAGCCTGAGGAGAAATAGTGCAGGAATTATATATAGAAGATATAAAAAAGAAAAATAACATCAAAAAATAGCGTATGCTGCTCTCAGCATTCGCTATTTTTTTGCATATGCGCCGACTATACTGTTGTTCACTATGAACATAAAACAGGAGGCTGTGTATGAGGGAAAGAATCAATTCGGGAATGAAACTGGGGGCGGTGATGCTCCTGTGTGCGGCGGGCGGAGCGTTTGTTGTGTGTCGGATGGCGCCATTTGCCGCGGCTGTATATGCTGCATGCTGTATCGTGTGTGGCAGGTATCTGCTTTTATATACATGTTCTGCTGCCGGAATAGTTATTGGAGCCTTTGGCTTGCTTGGAACACCGTTTGCCACGACAGGGATAATGACACATTCTGAGTACATGGCTTTGGATGTGTGCAGAAAATATATGCTGCTTTTGGCATGCGTGCTGTGCATAATGAAAATAGGAGATATCAGGAGATCGCGCGGCGCAAATGGAAGGACAAGCCAGGATAGAAACGCGGCGGTTTTGCCATGCGCGGTGGCAGCGGTTCTCATAGAGTCTGTGTTTTTCCGTGATGGATTTGCCGAGTGCTTTGCTAGAAGCCTGGTGGCAGGAATATTATATGTGTGTTCATTTTACATATTACAGCCGGGAATACTGGCGATAAGCTGCCGAGTTTCAGGGGCGGATTGGAGAAAGGAAACGATGAATGCCGGCTATGACATGAATCAGTGTATAGTGAGCATCATGGCAATATGGTCCATTGTCCTTTGGCTTGTGCCGGGAAACGTCTGGATAGGTATTGATCTATCTCTCATAATCGCACTGCTCATGCTCATATATGTTGTGTACAGATCAGGTGCATCATATGGTTGCGGTCTGGCTGCCGCTGCGGGAGGTATTTTGACTGTAAAGCATGGAGATATCGGCTGGATCCCCTGGATGATGCTTGTTGCGATAGTCATGCTTGTGGGAAGGGCGCTTTCGGGGCACCGCAGATTTGTGTCGTGTATCTTTTATATACTTGGAATCCTGCTCGCAGTCATAGCCGCGGGACCGGAATTTTATGGGGCAGAAATCTGGACAGACATCACTACAACAGATATTCTGGCGTACGGTATAAATCTTGGGATGCCGCTATTGCTTTTCGCAGTGATGCCGTGTTCTCTGCTGGGCAGATCGGCAGATGATGTAAATCCTGCGTGTCTTCAGGCAGCGGCAACGGAGATCAACAGGATGACATCATCCAAGATGGAAGATATGGCAAATACATTCAGACGGCTTGACTATACATTTGCAGGAAGTGAGGAGCCGGGGATAAGCCTTAGCCAAGTGGGAGAGCTTGTGGATGGATTTCGCAGACAGATAGAGAGGATAGGTGCTGCCAGGGAGGTGGCTGACGAAAAACTGCTTAGGCAGATAAGGGAACTTGGCATGGAAGACGTGAGAGTCACCGAGGTAGCTGATGATTGTGGCAGGAACCGGTTCTATGTGGCGGGAAGGACATCTGGGCAGGGGATGGTCCTGTCCAGGCAGGTGGCAGGCACCCTCAGCAGATATTTTGGAAGAAACATAAGAGTCGGGATGAATTCCCCAAGTCTGTTCTTTGACGACTACAGGATGGCGGCATATGAGGAGAGTGCTGTGTACAGGGGAATGTATCATGTGAGGAGGATAAGAAAATACGGATCTCCAGTGTCCGGGGACAACTTTTCGGTGAAGGAATACGAGGATGGCAGGCTTGTGATGATGCTGTCGGAT
The DNA here is from genome assembly GCA_050874325.1 of Coprococcus sp. Classification (GTDB taxonomy): domain Bacteria; phylum Bacillota; class Clostridia; order Lachnospirales; family Lachnospiraceae; genus Coprococcus. Next base: position 93,170 of record JBNMKK010000002.1, read on the forward strand.
GGCATGGGCAGCGGCAGCCTTGCATCATGTGAGAGCTGTATGATGCTAGACACCATGGAGGAGATGCTTGAGGCAGGTTTTTCCCCGGAATACAGTATCGCATTTGCCAACAGATGTATGGCAAAGAAAAACAGAGGGCGGACGTTTACCACATTTGATATGGTAGTTATAGATATGTATGATGGTTCCATGACGAGTTTCAAGCAGGGGGCATCCCTCACATATGTGCTGCATCCAGGTGAAAACGGCAATTCTGTTGAGACCATATCGAGCACCACACTGCCTGTTGGGGTGCTTGATGAGACTGAGTGCGATGTGACAAATGTGAATCTTGCTGCAGGTGATGCTGTGGTCATGGTGAGTGACGGTATATCTGATATGGATACAGATGGAATGATGGATCGCCTTCTCAGTGAGATACACGTCGGCGATAGCCGCAAGATGGTCGATGAGATCGTGGGCAGGATGCTGGGGCAGGATGACGTATCACCGAGAGATGATGTGACAGTGATGGCTGCGGTGCTTGGCAGAGCAGAAAAAAGTGGTGCGGCATAGACAAATACTTTGTGCTATAATGAACCCCGAAGGCATTTGCACAAGATGGAGAGATGACATGAACATAGAAGATAACAGAATAGATACATTTGAGAGGAATATCCTTGATCATATAAAAAAATACAATATGTTTGACGGTGTGAAACACTGTGTGTGCGGTGTGTCTGGCGGTGCGGATTCCGTGAGCTTGCTCACAGTTCTGGCAAAGTACAGGGATCTGCTGGGGATAGAGCTACATGTGGTACACATAAATCATATGATACGTGGGGCGGCTGCTGATTCAGATCAGAGGTATGTTGAAAAGCTGTGCCGGGATCACGGGGTGAGTTGTGATTCGCTGAACATAGATGTACAGTCTATGGCGGCAAAGCGGGGGCTCACTGTGGAGGAGGCAGGAAGACACGCGAGGTATGATGCGTTTGCCGGTGTGAGGAGCAGATATGAGAAGGATGGATGTGTCATAGCGGTGGCACACAACAGAAATGATGTTGCTGAGACGGTGCTGTTCAACATGGCGAGAGGAACCGGTATGGGCGGGATCAAGGGGATTGCGCCTGTGAGGGAAAATATTGTGAGACCACTTCTTGCGAGTGACAGGGCTGACATAGAGAGTTATCTTGACAGGATGGGAATACCGTACTGTACGGATGCAACCAATAATGAGGATGATTACACCAGAAATAAGATAAGACACAGGATCCTGCCGCTCATGGAGGAGATAAACGACAGGGCTGTGGAGCATATATGTGCCATGGCGGAGATGGCTGCGGATCATGAACGGCTGGCTGCAGATATGACGGCTGATTTTCTGAGAAGTCAGGGCATAGATCCCAATCAGGAAAAGTGTGGCTGGACAGGCGTGGAAAATGTGAACAGACAGTATAGCGTGGATCGGAATGCTCTGACCGTCCAGGATAAGCTGATACAGGAACTTGTGATCAGACAGCTTGTCGGGATGGTGTGCGGTGGTCTTAAGGACATTGGGAGAAATCATGTATCAGAAGTCATGAAACTGTATGGTGCTGAGACTGGTTCGGGCATAGATCTTCCGGGCGGCGGAAGGGCATTTGTACAGTATGACCGGATCGTATTCACAGGCAAAAGAGAAAATGATAATAATTCTCAACAAGATATTGCGGAACAAACTATAAAAATAGATATGAATGGGGATGGCATATATAAAATAGAAGGCGGATGTCTCACGGTGCGAATATACGAGCGTCCGGAAATGCTGGACCTTTCAAAAAAAGAGTGTACGAAGTATCTGGATTATGATAGAATAAAACAGTGTTTGCAATTGCGAACCATGGAAAAAGGAGATTATATTGTGGTGAATTCCTCTGGTTCAAGAAAGAAGTTGAACAGATTGTTCACAGATGCAAAGATCCCGGCGGACAGTAGGCCTTCAGTTCCTCTGGTGGCAGCCGGTTCGGAGATCGTGTGGGCGATAGGACTTCGGATAGGGGAAAACTACAAGGTAACAGATAATACACATAGAATCTTGGAGATGGAATTTACAGGAGGAAACGGAATTGAAAGAACAGATTGGTGTAATGCTTAGCAGCAGTGAAGTTGAGACCAGGATCAGCGAGATGGCAGAGGCTATTGATAAGGCTTATGAGGGCAAGACGATACATTTGATAGGAATACTAAAGGGCAGTGTGTTCTTTATGTGTGAGCTGGCAAAGAGAATGAAGAGCCCTGTGACTATGGATTTCATGTCGGTGAGCAGTTACGGCGATGGAACAAAGTCATCAGGAATTGTCAAGCTCAACAAGGATCTGGATGAGTCCATAGAGGGCAGGGATGTCATCGTAGTTGAGGATATACTTGACTCAGGAAGAACACTCTCATACCTTGTAAAGCTTCTCGGCGAGAGAAAGCCGGCAAGTCTCAATGTCATAACACTTCTTGACAAGCCGGACAGAAGAGTTATACCGGTGGAACTGTATATGACAGGATTTGAGATACCTGACAGATTTGTTGTGGGTTACGGTCTTGACTGCGCCCAGAAATATAGAAATCTTCCATATATAGGAGTGATCGAGCAGTAATAAATTCCATGTTCACAATGTGGATCAATGGGTTAATAAGGAGAATATATGAACAAGAGAAAATTCAGAAATGGAATGTTGATCTATCTGCTGATACTCGTTGTTGCGTTTATACTCATCAATAGGTGGATGCAGAGCGATACGGATGTGACTACAACTTACAGTTATACAGATCTGTCTGAGGATCTTGACGATGGCAAGATATCAGCACTTGCGATAAAGCAGAATGCAGAGATCCCGACAGCAGTCATACAGGTTCAGTTCACCAACGGCAAATCCCTTGCATTCTATGCAGCGGATGTAAATGAAGTCATCGATATATACAACAAGTATCAGGTTAAGGTGGATTCATATAATGCCACAGTGAAGGACGATTCAGACAAGAAACCGGTTGTAAAATACAGCCTGGATGATGTTGAAAAGACCAGTATATGGAGTGTCATCATACCATATGTGCTTGTCATGGTGGTACTCATGCTGATCATGATGCTGTTTATGAGATCAGCCCAGGGCGGCGGTGGCGGCGGCCAGATGATGAACTTTGGCAAGAGCAGAGCACGCAAGGCTGATGAGAGTGCAAAGAATGTCACGTTCAAAGATGTGGCGGGACTTGAGGAGGAGAAGGAAGATCTCGAGGAGATAGTAACGTTCCTGAAGAATCCTCAAAAGTTTGTGAAGGTTGGCGCACGTATACCAAAGGGTGTCCTTCTTGTTGGCCCTCCGGGAACAGGTAAGACGCTCATGGCAAAGGCTATAGCAGGAGAGGCTGGAGTGCCATTTTTCAGCATATCGGGTTCAGATTTCGTTGAGATGTTTGTCGGTGTCGGTGCCTCAAGAGTGAGAGACCTCTTTGCTGAGGCGAAGAAAAACGCACCGTGTATCGTATTCATAGACGAGATAGATGCCGTTGCAAGACAGAGAGGTTCAGGTCTTGGCGGTGGTCACGATGAGAGAGAGCAGACGCTTAACCAGCTGCTTGTAGAGATGGATGGTTTCGGAGTAAATGAGGGAATCATCGTTTTGGCAGCTACGAACAGAGTGGACATTCTGGACAAGGCGATCCTTCGTCCGGGACGTTTTGACAGAAAGATACCTGTAAACAGACCAGACGTAAAGGGAAGAGAAGAGATACTCAAGGTTCATGTGAAGAACAAGCCTCTTGCCGAGGACGTAAATCTTCATGAGATAGCGAGAACCACGGCAGGATTTGCCGGAGCAGATCTTGAGAACCTGATGAATGAGTCGGCTATATCGGCAGCAAAGGCCAACAGAGCATATATAACTAAGGAAGATGTCGATAAATCGTTCATAAAGGTAGGAATAGGCGGAGAGAAAAAGAGCCGTCTTGTTCCGGAGAGTGAGAGAAGGATCACGGCATACCATGAGTCGGGACATGCGATATTGTTCCACCTTCTGCCACATGTTGGTCCTGTACATCTCGTGTCGATCATACCTACAGGTATGGGAGCCGGTGGATATACAATGCCACTTCCTGAGAATGACAATGTATTCATGACAAAGGGCAAGATGCTGGATGAGATCAGAGTGAGCCTTGGTGGAAGAATAGCAGAGGAGATGATCCTTGATGACATCACAACAGGTGCATCACAGGATATCAAGGAGGCAAGTAAGTACGCCAGAGCCATGGTCACAAAGTATGGTATGTCCGACAAGCTTGGTCTTATCAATTATGAGAGCAACGATCAGGAGGAAGTATTCCTTGGAAGAGACCTTGGACACTCAAGAGTGTACAGTGAGGAAGTTGCAGCAGAGATAGACGAGGAAGTAAAGAGGATTGTGGATATGTGCTACAAGGAGGCAAAGGCTATCCTTGAGGAGAACATAGACATACTTCATAAGTGCGCAGGCATACTTCTCGAGAAGGAGAGGATTGCAAGACCTGAGTTCGAGGCGCTCTTTGTAAAGGAGCAGAATGCTGAGAGCACAGATGTACAGACAGAGAATGTTCAGAGTGCAGAGACAGCCGTTGATGCACAGACGGACAGCACAGAGTCTGGAGATACAAAGACAGAATAATATAAATGCCCGCAGTAATGCGGGCATTTGTCATACTACGGTGAAACTGGGAGGAGAACAGGGATGAAGATCATAAAGAGAGGGATAAATGCAATTGTACCGTGGCTGCTTGCAAATGTGTATCTGATCGCCAGATGCCCCAAATGGCAGATTCCGCTTATGCCGCTGATAACCACAGTGCTGATCATATTGTATCTGGTCATGTTGGCTATGCCGCTGCTCAGTCTTAAAAATATACAGACAAAAGGGATAAGGAGATGCCAGAGGGGATGCGAAAATCTGTATTCATTTCTGGTGGCGACCGCATTTTCAGTGGTGGTGCTGATACTTATGATAGTGGGCGCTGTAGATGTGTCAGGGTGGACATGGAAGAACTGGGTATTGTATATCCTGACGGCTGTTATTGTTCTGGCAGTCACATTCTGGACAGGAATAATCAGAATATACATATCGTCCAGACAGCTTGGAATAAAATGGAGAGTGATCGGAATACTGTGTGGATGGATCCCTGTGGTTCATCTGATAGTCCTAGGCAAACTGATAAAGCTTGCATCCAACGAGGCGGTATTTGAAAATGAGAAGCTCATAAGGGACAACAACAGGAAACAGGATCAGGTGTGTGCCACAAAATATCCAATTTTGATGGTTCATGGAGTGTTCTTCAGGGATTTCAGATATCTGAACTATTGGGGAAGGATACCTGCTGCTCTTGAGGCAAATGGTGCCCGGATATTTTACGGGAATCATCAGTCGGCTGCGTCTGTGGCGGACTCGGGCAGGGAAATAGCGGATAGGATACAGCAGATAGTGAAGGAGACAGGCTGTGAAAAAGTAAATATAATCGCCCACTCAAAGGGCGGACTGGACAGCAGATATGCCATATCGAAACTTGGCATGGCGCCATATGTGGCATCGCTTACGACGATAAACACCCCACACAGGGGATGCGAATTTGCGGATTATCTTCTGGGAAAGATCCCGGAAAAACAGCAGCAGATGGTTGCAGATGCGTACAACTCAGCCCTTAAGAAATTGGGGGATACCAATCCTGATTTCATAGCAGCGGTGACAGACCTTACCGCGTCAGCGTGTGCAAAGCTAAACAGAGAACTCCCTGATCCACCGGGAGTATACATCCAGAGTACGGGTTCATGTATGAAGAAACCATCTGGCGGCAGATTCCCACTGAACACGACAAACGCATTTGTAAAGCATTTCGATGGTGAGAATGACGGTCTGGTTGGATATGAGTCATTCAAATGGGGAGCAAACTTTATATACCTGAAACCGGATGGGAACAGGGGAATCTCCCATGGGGATGTCATAGATCTGAACAGAGAGAATATTGATACGTTTGACGTTCGGGAATTCTATGTCGATATGGTGAGTGATCTGAAAAGACGTGGATTTTAAAAATATGTCGGTATTTTGGATAATGTGTACAATAAAAAGTAAAAATTAGGTAATGTGTGGGAAATCAGTTGTGATTTTGCACAATGACATTTGCCAAATAAAAAAATGTTTGGGCAGACTTTTGACGGGATTTGTATATAATAATAATTGTAACCCCCAATACATTATATAGTTTTGGCTACACCCCATAAGTAACAAAATACCTTCTCCAAAAGAGACAGTCGTTCGGTGACTGTCTCTTTTACTTTGCGTAAGCATTTAGGTGAAGGTTATACTTCGCAGGTTATAGGTGGCTGCTGCGATTTCTGCCGGATATTCGTGGCTAAGATCTCTTTTATTTTGTTGCCTATTCTCCTGAAAAGTATTAATATAAGAAGAGTATGTGTATGTGCAAGGGAGATTTTATTGTATGGTGGAAAAGAAGACCAATGGGCAGAAGATACATGAGTATGTGTATAATGTTAAGCCCGTATTAAATAAAGGCGGATTGTTTGCGGACGGAAGCAAATATTATGTAAGTCCACAGGAGCCGGATGTGGATCAGGATGTTAAGGTCAGATTCAGGACCACGGCGGACAATGTGGATGAGGTATTCCTTATATATAATGAAGAAAAGATACAGATGACAAAAGAGAGTTCCAACAGAATATTTGACTTTTATACAGCAACTATACCTGGAGGTCTGCCATTCATAAGATACCATTTTGAGATACATTCAGGAAAAGTTACATGCTTTTATGACAAGCTCGGTCCGACCAAGCAGAATGACAGAGAGTATGATTTTGAGATCTGTCCTGGATTTAAGGTGCCGGAGTGGGCTAAAGGAGCAGTATTTTATCAGATATTTGTGGACAGGTTCTGCAATGGAGATACATCCAATGATGTACTCGACAACGAGTATGCATATATAGGTAACGGTTCTGTTCAGGTCAAGGACTGGGGACAGAGACCAAGCACCATGGATGTGGGACGTTTCTATGGCGGAGATCTGCAGGGAGTCATGGATAAGCTTGATTATCTTCAGGATCTGGGCGTGGATGTAATATACCTGAATCCTATATTTGTCTCACCGTCCAACCACAAGTATGATATACAGGATTACGACTATGTCGATCCTCATTATGGAAAGATCGTCGACGATGAGGGAGATTGCCTTCCGGACGGATGTCTTGAGAACAAGCAGTCATCAAGATACATCAATAGAGTTACAAATAAAAAGAATCTTGAAGCGAGCAACCAGTTATTTGCAGAGCTGGTTGAGGAGATACACAAGCGTGGCATGAAGGTCATCTTAGATGGCGTGTTCAATCACTGCGGTTCATTCAACAAATGGATGGACAGGGAGTGTATATATGAGAACCAGGAAGGGTATGAGAAGGGCGCATTCATCTCAAAGGACAGCCCTTATAACACATTCTTCAAGTTCTACAATGATAATGCGTGGCCGTACAACACGACATATGATGGATGGTGGGGACATGATACCCTTCCAAAACTTAACTATGAGGATTCGCCAAAGCTTGTAGAGTACATTATGAAGATAGCCAGAAAGTGGGTATCGCCTCCATACAACGCAGATGGATGGAGACTCGATGTAGCGGCGGATCTTGGACACTCACCTGAGTACAACCATCAGTTCTGGCGTGAGTTCAGAAAGAATGTAAAAGAGGCAAATCCAAATGCGATCATTTTGGCTGAGCATTACGGAGATCCTAAGAGCTGGCTGAAGGGTGATCAGTGGGATACTGTCATGAACTACGATGCATTTATGGAGCCTATAACCTGGTTCCTCTGCGGTGTGGAGAAACACAGCGACGAGTTCAGAGGAGATCTGCTGGGTAACTACGATGCGTTTAAGGGCGCTATGAACTACCATATGTCCAGATTCCTGAGACCATCCATAGATGTATCCATGAACGAGCTGTCCAACCACGATCATTCCAGATTCCTTACGAGAACCAACAGAAAGGTCGGACGACTTCACACCATGGGAGCTGACGCAGCTGATCAGGGAGTGGACAAGGGAATATTCAGACAGGCTGTCGTGTTCCAGATGACATGGCCGGGTGCTCCTACCATATATTATGGAGACGAGGCCGGTGTGTGTGGATGGACTGATCCGGACAACAGAAGGACTTATCCATGGGGACATGAGGACAAGGAACTTATCCAGTTCCACAAGGACATGATAAAGATCCACAAATCTTACGAGGCACTCAAGTCAGGTTCTGTGCTTTATCTCCACGGTGGACATAAGATACTCTGCTATGGAAGATTTACGGACAACAAACAGGTTGTTGTTATTATGAATACCAATTATGAGGATGTCGATCTGAAACTCCATATTCGTCAGATAGGTGTGTACAATCATTCGATCCTCAGAAGGGTTATGTTGACAAATGAGGATGGTTACACATTGGAGCCACAGGATTTCATGGTGGAGCACAATGTACTCACCATCAAAGCTCCAAAGATGAGTGCGATGATACTTGTTAGGGCATAACATATGACCACAACAAGAACAGTAAAAAGTTAAATTGCTGATATATATAAAACAACCGGGGATAGAAAGTTAATTCTTTCCCCGGTTGTTTTTTCAGGTCCTGGGCCATTAGCCCCTAGGCGGCAGCGTAATGTAGTTTCTGTCGGACGGCTGGAACAGTTTTGGACGGAAATCTTCCTTAGTCAGTTCAAATATAGAATGTGAAACCAGGAAGTAGTACGCCTCCACAGCCTGATCCACATTAATGTTCGTGATCTCCGGACTGTTCAGGTAACCTTTGATGGCTACGGTTAGTCCCATGACAAGATACTTACATATAATAAGAGGGGACAGCATCGGGTTGGCTGGAATCTGATCGGTGTCAAATATCTTCAGATGTTCATTGAAGAAGTTGGTGAACTGCTCGATCATGACCTGTTCAAAGCTGTTCTGTCCGGTTGTCTCAAAAAGCTTTCTGTAAAGTTTTGCCTCATTGATAATGTGGGTGAATAAATATTTTATCGCCTCAAGGATCATGTTGTGCTCCAAAAGGACTTCAAGTTCCTTTGTCACTTCATTGTAAAGCATATAATCCATCAGTTCGTATTTGTCTTTGAAATATCTATAGAAGATAGGTCTTGATATACCCACATCCTCAGCGATCATGGTAACAGTGATCTTTTCAAATGAATATTCGTTTACAAGCTTTTTAAAGCTTCTGATAATTTTGTCTTCTGTCTTTTCTTCGTTTGGATTTGGCACTTTCCAAACCTCCTTTTTAGTCTATATATGGACAGCTTCAAGTAAATCTGTTTATCAGATGTATGTCCGGATGTTCCAATTTTGAATATGTGTTCATACGTTTGTTACAGATTACCATATTTGTAACAAAATGTAAACGTTTTCGTATTTTGGGTAGTTTATTAAAAAAAATTCAGGTTGTATAATCCACCACAGAATAGAAAAAGGAGATGTTATGGCTATGTTAAAACTAGGAGAAAAGATAGTAAGTGCGAGAGTCGTGATACTGATCCTCAGCTTAGTTCTTCTCATACCAGCGGCATACGGTTATATCAAGACCAGGGTAAACTACGATATTCTGTCATATCTTCCTAAGGATATCGAGACAATGGAAGGTCAGGATATACTGGTTGACCAGTTCGGTACAGGAGCTTTTTCACTGTACGTTGTAGAGGGTATGGAAGATAAAGACGTATCCGCACTGAAATCAAAGATTGAAAATGTAGACCATGTGTCAAAGGTTATCTGGTACGACAGTTTTGCTGATCTGTCAGTTCCTAAGGATATGCTCCCTGACAGCCTGTATGACGCATTTAACAATGATGACAAGGATGCCACCATGATGGCGATCATATTTGATGATACTACCTCTGCTGACGGTACGATGGATGCTATCGAGGAGATACGAAAGATATCGGATAAGCAGTGTTTCCTTTCCGGTATGTCGGCGGTTGTTGTAGACACAAAGAAACTGTCCGAGAAGGAGACTCCAATATATGTTCTCATAGCGGTTATCCTCAGCAGTATAATCCTTGCGATCACCATGGATTCGGTCATGATACCGGTACTGTTCCTTACAAGTATAGGTATGGCGATCGTATACAACCTGGGTTCAAATATATTTATGGGGCAGGTATCCTACATAACGAAGGCGCTGGCTGCGGTACTTCAGCTCGGTGTTACAATGGATTACTCAATCTTCCTGTGGCACAGCTACAAGGCACAGCAGAAAGAATATACGGATAAGAAAGATGCTATGGCACATGCGATCGCCGAGACTATCTCATCCGTTGTGGGAAGTTCGATAACAACAGTTGCCGGTTTCGTGGCACTCTGTTTCATGAGTTTCACACTTGGACTTGACCTTGGTATCGTCATGGCAAAGGGTGTTGTTATCGGAGTTATCGCCTGTGTAACTATACTTCCATCACTCATCCTTGTATTTGACAAGGCTATTGAGAAGACGACCCACAAAGTTATACTTCCTGAGTTCAAGGGAGTTGGCAAGTTTATAGCCAAGCATTACAGAATATTCCTTGTATTGTTTGTGATCATCCTGATCCCTGCAATATACGGATACAACCACACAAAGGTTTATTACAAGTTGGATTCATCCCTTCCGGATAGCCTTGAGAGTGTTCAGGCCAATACTGAGCTGGCTGAGGCATTTAACATGAATTCAACACATATGATACTTGTCACAAATGATCAGAGCGACAAGGACACACGTAATATGATGTCTGACATTGAGAATATAGACGGCGTAAAGTTCTGTCTCGGACTTGACAGCATCATCGGCGCGGGAATCCCATCAAACTTCATCCCTTCCGAGGTGACAGAGGCACTCAAGAGTGATGACTGGCAGCTGATACTCGTTGGTTCTGAGTATGAGGTCGCATCTGATGAGGTAAACAATCAGTGTACAGAGATAGAGAAGACTATAGATTCATACAACGAGAAGAACATGCTCGTCGGTGAGGCTCCTTGTACAAAGGATCTTATCACAATAACAGATAAGGATTTCGCATCGGTAAGTACTGTTTCGATCGGTGCTATATTCCTCATCATCCTCTGTGTATTCGGTTCAATATCACTTCCAATAGTGCTTGTTGCCGTCATAGAGTTTGCGATATTTATCAACATGGGTATTCCTTGCTTTACAGGAACAGAGATACCTTTCATAGCATCAATAGTAATCGGAACCATTCAGCTTGGTGCTACCGTCGATTATGCAATACTGATGACCACCAAGTACAAGAGAAACAGACTTGGCGGATACAGAAAGTTTGATGCGGTTGCAACTGCATGTCAGGAGTCAGTACAGTCAATAGTTGTCAGCGCACTTTCATTCTTTGCTGCAACATTTGGTGTAGGACTTTACTCAGACATAGATATGATCAGTTCACTGTGTACACTTATGGCTCGTGGAGCACTCATAAGTATGTGCGCCGTTATCCTGATGCTTCCATCAGCACTGATGCTCTTTGATAAGGTCATAATGTTCAGGTACAGAAAGAACCTTATCGATGGACCTTCGACTGATGCGGACAATGACACAGTTCAGGCATAGACTGGTTAATTATCGAATAGAAACACGTAGTACGAGGAATCCGCTACATGGATTCTCACATATTTATTATGGAAAGAGGTAATAACATGATCAAGTGGAAGAAATATATTTGCGTGGCGCTGTCAGCAGCAATGATGGCAACACTTATGACCGGATGTGGTGATACATCAAACGACAGTGCATCTTCAGATAAGGCAGAGGCCACAACAGAGAGTGCATCAGATACACTCCAGGATGCCCTCACAGCTGAGATATCAGCAGACAATTCAGATAATGCAGACAAGGAGGAGACGGTTTACGTTCTTGCGGATGCAGATGGTACAGCAAATGATGTGACAGTATCCACATGGCTGAAGAACGCAGATGGCTCAGAGGGACTCAACGACAAGACAAACCTCACAGATATTGAGAACGTAAAGGGTTATGAAGGATATAAGGATAACGGCGATGGAACCATTACATGGGCAGCAAATGGCTCTGACATTTATTATCAGGGAAAATCAAATGAGGAGCTGCCTGTCGATGTGAAGATCACATACAAGCTCGATGGTGAGGAGATAGAGCCTTCAGAGCTTGCAGGCAAGAGTGGCAAGGTTACGATCAGATTCGATTACACCAACAACACAAAGCAGACAGTTAAGGCTGGCAGTAAGAACAGTGATGTCATATCACCATTTGTAATGCTCTCAGGTATGATCCTTCCTGTAGACAAATTCTCAAATGTACAGGTTGAGAACGGCAAAGTCATCTCAGAGGGCAGCAACCAGATCGTGGTTGGATATGCTGTGCCAGGATTTAAGCAGTGCCTGCAGAATGGAATAGATGACAGTAAGATACAGACAGCTATAGACAATATAGATGTTCCTGACTATGTGGAAGTTTCTGCGGATGTCACAGACTTTGAGCTTGCAATGACAATGACAGTTGCTGCCAGCGATCTTCTTGGATCAGATGCAGAGGATGCAATAGATGAGGTTAAGGATAAGGCAGATCTGAACGAGCTTTCAAGCAGCGCAGATAAGCTGGCAAGTTCAGCAGATCAGCTTGAGGAAGGCTCAGGCAAGATCACAAATGGTCTTGAGACACTCAAGGATGGAACATATTCACTCAAGACAGGTGCATCAACACTGGCAGACGGAGCCGCATCACTGGAGAATTACACAGGTCAGCTTGCAGCAGGTACTTCACAGATCTCAGCAGCCATGGATTCCCTGGATTCAGGTATCACATCCATAAAGAATGGTTCAGCAGCGTTGAACGAGGGCGCAAAGACACTTGCAAGTGGAGCAAAGACACTGGATACGAGCATTGGTACACTCCAGACAGGTGCAGATACACTTAACTCAGGAGTTAAGGAACTTCAGGCTGGATTTGCCGGAGATTCCAGCAGCGTAGGCCTGTCAAAGGGTGCAAGTTCACTCGCATCTGGAATAAAGACTGCATACGATGGATCACAGGCTCTTGCAAAGGGTGCATCGGATATTAAGACAGGTGTTGATACTTTGATAACAATGATGACAGGAATGCCGACACAGGTAGTAACTCAGGCAGAGGCAAATGTATATAGCCAGCTTGGCGGCAAGATAACAAGTGAGGCAGGAATCGATGCAGCAATGGCACAGATAGAGCAGGCACTTCCTATGGGTCAGGCAGCATATGATGCCTATGCTCAGCAGGATGGCGCATATGCACAGCTGATCGCGCAGTACAACGGACTTGCACAGGCAAAGGGTGCTCTCAATGCCATAGATCAGATAGGGGCATCTCTCACAGCTACACTCTCAGATGAAAAGACAGCAGCCCAGATAAAGGCACTGCAGGATGGAGCTGCAACACTTGACACCAAGATGGGTGAACTTTCAGCAGGACTCAAGTCTGCAAATGACGGGGCGGCAACACTTTCAGCAGGCGTTGACAAGGCTTACACAGGAGTGAAGGCTCTGGCAAGTGGAACTGGTGATCTCGCTGCTGGCGCAAAGGCTTTGAAGAATGGTTCAAAGAGCCTGAGCGATGGAGCAGCGTCACTGTCAACCAATATGAACACTCTCTATCAGGGAAGTTTAACTCTGTCAGATGGAAGTGGACAGCTCAAGACAGCAGCAGGTACACTCAACTCAAGTGCAGGACAGATAGCAGCTGGAGCAAAGTCACTCAGTGATGGAGCAACTCAGCTCAACACAGGATCAAAGACACTGGACAGCGGAGCAGAGGAGCTTGTAACAGGATCAAAGACACTCAGCGATGGTATGAAACAGTTTAATGAGGATGGTATAAAGAAGATCACAAAACTGTTTGCAGGAAACTATCAGGATGATATAGATTATATCGAGGCTCTGTTCTCAGATGACGCGAAGTACACAAGCTTTGGTGGTGCCATTGATGGAACAAAGAGCACTGTAAAGTTCATATATGAGACAGCAGCGATCAAGGCAGATGATAAATAATCTTCGTGTTGACTTTAATGTGACCGTAGGTTATAGTATAAGCGTCCATGAGGACATTGGTAACATTTACTATAGTTTAGGAGGAATTTGAACATGTTTGATAAGGTTAAGGCAATATTCGAGGAGCAGTTAGGAGTTTCACAGGATGAGATGAAACTCGACACAAACTTCAAGGATGATCTTGGTGTAGATTCACTTGATCTGTATGAGATCGTTATGAAACTTGAGGATGAGTTCGATGTTGAGATCCCAGCTGAGGAGCTTGATGACGTAGCTACATTTGAGGATGTACTTAACTACCTTAAGAGCAAGGGTGTTGAGGAGTAATCAGGATTACTCGATTCTCAAAAAGAGATATTGCTAACTGAACAGATTGGACTGTTTTGAATACATTGTTATTCAAAGTTGTCATGTATCGGACATGACATAACTTTGGTAGCCAGCCAGGACATGAGTCCTGACTGACCATCCAAGGTTATATATTATAAAGACAATCAAATATTCGGATCATAGTTGGGCAGATGCTTTCAGGACCTAAGGGGATTGATGAGCATGTGCTTTTTTTGTGCGTTAATACACCGCCAAGCGCATCCACCCTGTCGCACGCTTGCGTGCAGCAGGGAAAATGTTCCGCGCAGGATTGAGAGAGCACGAAGTGCGGAGCAGTCCTGAGTATTAACGCAAGGATATCTCCGCTTGCGATTTGTTTAGCCCTGTTCTATAATAGGGGATGACTGAAAAAACTTAAATTAAAGGCGGTAAAAAGAAATGAGTAAGACAGCAGTTATATTCCCGGGTCAGGGCGCACAGTATGTGGGCATGGCAAAGGATTTTTATGACAATTTTGAGGATAGCAAGAAAGTATTTGACGAGGCAGATGAGGTTCTGGATATTGAACTCAAGAAGATCTGTTTCGAGGAGAATGACGACATCAACAAGACAGAGTACACACAGCCAGCTATGGTGGCAGCAGAGGTTGCCATATATGAGCACTTGAAGAATGCAGGTCTCAAGGCTGATGTATTTGCAGGCCTCTCACTCGGAGAGTACAGCGCACTTGTGGCAGCAGGAGCAATGACTCTCGCTGACGGTATCAAGACAGTTAGAAGAAGAGGTATCCTCATGCAGAACGAAGTACCTCTCGGAATGGGTGGAATGGCAGCGGTCATTGCTATGGACGCTGACAAGATCGCAGAGACCTGTGAGAACACACCAGGCAAGGTGCAGATAGCAAACTACAACTGCCCTGGACAGATAGTTATATCAGGTGAGGCAGAGGCAGTTAAGGCCGCATCAGCAGCACTTGCAGAGGCTGGCGCAAAGAGAGTTATCCCGCTCAATGTAAGCGGTCCGTTCCATTCACAGATGCTTGTCCCAGCAGGAGAGAAACTCTATGATTTCCTTCAGGGTATAGATATAGCAGAGGGATTTGCCCCATACTACTGCAATGCAGATGCAGAGGAGATCACAGATGCATCTAAGGTAAAGGAACTGCTCAAGAGACAGGTGTACTCATCAGTTAGATGGCAGCAGACCATAGAGAACATGATCGCAGACGGCGTTGACACATTTATCGAGGTTGGCCCGGGCAAGACTCTCACAGGATTCATGAAGAAGATCAACAGAGAGGTAAAGAGTATAAATATTGCAACTGTAGATGATTTAGCAAAATTGGAGGAACTGAATGCTTAAGGACAAGGTAGCAGTGGTAACAGGTGCCGGAAGAGGTATCGGACGTGAGATAGCAAAGACATTTGCCGGATATGGCGCAAAGGTAGTAGTAAACTTCAACGGATCAGAGGAGCGTGCAAACAGCCTGGTTGAGGAGATCAAGTCGGCAGGCGGAGAGGCAGTGGCTTTCAAGGCAAATGTAGCAGATTTCGCTGAGGCAGAGGCACTCATGAAGTTTGCAGTCGCTACATATGGAAGAATAGATATTCTAGTGAATAATGCGGGAATCACAAGAGACAATCTTGTACTCGGAATGAAGGAGGCTGATTTCGATGATGTTATCAATATCAACCTCAAGGGTACATTCAACTGTATCAAGCATGTGTATAGAACCATGATGAAGCAGAAGTATGGACGTATCATCAACATGTCATCAGTAGTCGGAGTAGAGGGAAATGCAGGTCAGGTGAATTATGCTGCGTCAAAGGCAGGCGTGATCGGCATCACCAAGTCTATTGCAAAGGAGCTTGGAAGCCGTGGAATCACAGCAAATGCCATAGCACCAGGATTTATCAAGACAGACATGACAGATGCACTCTCAGACAAGGCAAAGGAGGCAATGCTTGACCATATCACAGTCAAGAGACTTGGTGAGGTTTCAGATATTGCTGAGACAGCAGCGTTCCTTGCATCGGATAAGGCGTCATACATAACAGGTCAGGTCATAAAGGTTGATGGTGGAATGAGCTTATAAAATGAACTTATAATTATAAATGCTCATGACACAATGACATAATATAAAACAGGGTATCATCGGTTTGGATGATACCCTGTTTTATATTATGCCTAAATAATAAGTGAAATGTGATTGTCTAAAAGTGTCTCAAATTACTTGATGTTAGTTTTGTTTAATCTGGAATATTCTTTTGCAATCCCCAACAGTTGGGCATGCTGATATTCGGTCAGCAGTGTTGTGTCAATGTACCTGACACTTGCCTCGTCGCCCTTGAGCAGATAATCGGTAGAGCAGTTAAAGTATTCTGCGATGCGCAGAATCATATTCACAGACGGATCGATAGAATTATTTTCCCAATTGCTGATCGTCTGGAATGCGACAGATAACTCTCCGGCAAGCTCTTTTTGTGTCATTTTGTTGGCGGTGCGAAGTGTTCTTAATTGTTCACCTATCATATAATCAGAGCTCCTTTAAAAAAGAAAACATAGTACCCCTCATTATCTAATACTAACTGAATGATTTTTTTTTACAAAAGATAAAACTATATTTATAATAGAACGTTTTCAAAAAATACATGTAACGGTTTGAGCGGTGACATATCGGCAGAATAGTATATTGTGTGGGATATGGCGGCAAATATACATATGGCGGCGTGTGATGTAGAATATATGTATCTTATTATAGATAAAAAAATGATAAATAGATTAAATGTTGAATTTTCAACATATATATTGGAGACAAATGTGGTAGAATATTAACAGTAAAAATAAAATGATTGATCCAGGAATCAATACTCGGATAACTAGGAGGTAATAATATGGGTATAATGAAAAATATTAATCAGGCAGAGGTGCTCAAACTTAAAGATCAGGTATCGTATCAGAAAGGTCAGGTAGTAAGTAAGACACTTGCCCAGAATGTATGTATGAGTATCACTTTGTTTGCATTTGATAAAGATGAGGAGATAAGCACACACGAGTCCGGCGGAGATGCATTTGTCACATGCCTTGACGGTGTGGGCGAGATCACGATAGATGGTGTAAAGTACGAGCTGCATGAGGGAGAGTCCATAGTGATGCCGGCAAAGCATCCACATGCAGTGTATGGCAAGGAACAGTTCAAGATGATGCTTGTCGTTGTGTTCCAGTTGTAAAAATACGTGAGGGAGAAGTCCCTGGCTAAATAAAAGATAACTTTCCTACCGGTTGTTGTGCCGATGGGAAAGTTATTTTTTTATTCTTGGCTGCGTAGCTCGTCTATGTGCCGCTGAAGAATTATATTTGTCTCATCAACAGACAAAACAAGACCGTAGCTGGACATGTTTTGCACAAAATCCATAATGGAACTGCATATCGTATGTTCCTGAAGAGGAATGACCATGGAGCTGCCGTCCGGTCTTGTGAGCAATAGGTAGGTTGTCATAGGAGGGACAAAAGATATTGTGAGGTTTAATGATGTGCGCAGCTTTCTTTTGTCCAACATCAAAAATGTGCAGTTCTTTGGATCACAGTTTGTGCTGATGATCTGTTCAAGGATTGATATTCTGTCAGGAATATCAATGCGTTTTGCAAGATTGTCAGGAAAGTTGACGTTCTTGCCGTATCTGGTGAAGAGTTCCAGCCCTTCCTCGGTGAACATGACTGTATGATTTTCAAGGGAGAGTTGGCTGATACGCAGCAACAGTTTTTTACGCAGTATATCTTTGTAAGGCGTGTCAAGCATGTATTTGTCCAACAGCTCTGGTGTGAAGTACTTTTCGAGGGTTGGCTGAACGTTGATGCACATAGGATAGTTGACTGCTGGTGATACATCTATAAGGCTGTCCAGCAGCTCGGATGCGGTCTGTTCTCCCTTGGTGAGGACAAAAGACCTTCCAACGGCTCTGTCAAATACATTAATGTAATGATCGTGAAATTCGGAATTTGACACAAAGAAAGCTGTATCAAAATCCGGTGACAGAAAGATCACATGCGTATTGGTTATAAGGTAATTTGGAAACGCGATTGCGCTCAAATGAGCATCGTTGTGTGTGGCGTAGTAGTAATGTACCGCAAATTTCCCTGAAAATGTTGAAAAGAAAGGGAGTAGGCTGGTGAGGATCTTCAGGTTGTGAAGATTGTCGTAGTTGCCATCCAATTCCTTGACTTTGCGGAATTCAAGCAGCTGCACGATCTCAAGATCGCTAAAGCAACTGTTGTAAAATTGTTTTAACAGTCTTGGCATATATGTGTTGCCCATATCGGAGTAGATATACAAATAAGGATTGCAGTGCTTGGACATCGAGTTAAAAACTATGGAGTATACGAGATTGGCAATCTGAAATTTGTCGTGAAGTAGTGTGTAATCAGGGATATTCTCTATGTTAGTGGTGAATGAATCAGCCAACTCATCCGATATAGGATGCAGCATGTCCTCTGGAAGTTCCAGTATATTTTTTACCTGCAGATGAGTCTGATATCTGTCGTAACCTATCTGATCTATCAGAAATGCTCTGTCAAATTCTTCCTTTTCTGCAGGGGACAGTGACAGGAATGGTATGAGTTTGTCGTATACTTCGGTGGTGAGTCTTCTCTGTCCGGATAGGACCTTCTGGATATTGGTTCTGTTGACTCCGCTCTGATTGGATAGGGAATATATGGTATAACCATTTTTCTCGATATGTTTTCTTATAAGTTCACGTATTTGTTCCATTGTAGTACCTCGGTTAGAATAAATATTTATAGATAAATCTATATAAAAACATATATTGAAATTATTTATATAATACTCTATTTTCGACAAAATAGCCACTGTATAGACAATAAAAAATGTCACATATTTTGTCACACATTGAAATAGGTATATAAAATTATATAATTAAAAAGATGATATTGTATTCATGGTGTCAGGACATCACTGAGAATGACATCACGTAAACGCAATGAGTGGGAGAATCATATATATGTACGTGAGGTTTCATGGAGCGCTTTACTGGGAAAGGAACGGTATTTTCCAGGTATCCGATAGATCGGATGGCGCTCCATGAAGTGTTTTATATGGATGACAGATCATATTTTGTTGTTGTACTGGAACTTGCCATGAAGTTCGGTCTATGGTATATCAGATATATAATTATTATATTTGTGTTAAGCATACGGAGAGTGAAAAGATGAAGAAGGTATTTGCTATATTGGCGATGCTGGTGTGCGTGATAGCCGGAATAGCTGGGATAATGCTTTTGGACAGCAGTAAGGACGATTATGCCCAGTCCAGTAAGTTACATAGAGATGATGACGGACTTACAGAAACAGGATCTGAAAAATTAGAAAATACTGAAAATATTGAAAATACCACGGAGGCGACGACAGTATCAACGGAAGATGTGATCGCGGAGCTGGTGGATAAAACCGTCGACGGAATGAGTATTCATGAAAAGGTATGTCAGATGATGTTTGTCACACCTGAGGAACTGACAGGTACGGATGATGTTACAGTGGCTGGGGAGGCGACAAAGCAGGCTCTGCAGGATTACCCTGTAGGGGGGATAATTTACTTTGCACACAATTTTGATACTGTGGAACAGACAGAGGACATGATAGCTAACACTCAAAGTTTCAGCAAGATAGGATTGTTTATTGCTACTGATGAAGAGGGCGGCAGAGTCAACAGACTTATGGATACCCTCGGAACGACATACATAGATCCTATGTATGAGTACAGGGATCAGGGAACTGATGTTGCGTTTGAGAATGCCAAGACGATAGCAACGGATATGGTGCGGCTTGGATTCAATCTGGATTTTGCCCCTGTTGCGGATGTGTGGTCCAATCCGGATAACACAGTCATAGGAGACCGTGCATACAGCGATGATTATGGACAGGCGGCGGAATTGGTGGAAAGTGCTGTCAGAGGATTTGACGCTGGAGGTGTGATATGTACTCTCAAACATTTCCCTGGGCATGGCGATACGGCGGAGGATTCACATTACAGCAGTGCATATGTGAACAGAACAAAGGCGCAGATAATGTCGGACGAGATGCAGACGTTCAGAGCAGGGATAGATGCCGGCGCCGAGCTGGTTATGGTCGGACACCTGATAGTTCCGGATATAGATGAATTGCCTGCGACCCTGTCATACAAGATAGCCACAGAAATGCTCAGAGGAGATATGGGGTTTGATGGAATAGCTATAACAGATTCCATGGAGATGGAGTCCATAACTGATAATTATGGTGTTGGCGATTCAGCTGTCATGGCAGTAAAGGCGGGAATGGATATGCTGCTCCAGCCTGCGGATCTGGCTGCTGCAGTTGACGCTATTGAGAATGCGGTGGCAAACGGTGATATCACTGAGACACGTATAGACGAAAGTGTCAGGAGGATACTCATGCTTAAGGCTGAGCGAGGACTGATGGGAGAATGAAGTCTTGTGCAAGGGGCATTTGAGTTTCAGCGGTTTACATCCAACATAGTATTGAATACTATTTATCCTTGTTATATATATTACATTGTGGTAAAATTTATATATCTGGGACGCAGAAGGCACTATGAAGTGCATACGGGTCATCGGGCAGAGCTTGGTGGCGTATAGACAAAAGGACTGCTGCCGGCAGTCCTTTTATGCTGCAAATATAAAAATACGAGGTATGAGATGAAGAGAGTCGTTGTAACAGGAATGGGTGCAGTTACACCTATAGGAAACAGTGTAGAAGAGTTCTGGGAGAATATAAAGAAGAATACAGTTGGAATCGGAGAGATCACCAAGTTTGATGTCAGCGATTACAAGTGCAAGCTTGCCGCTGAGGTGAAGAACTTTGATCCAAAGCAGCATATGGATCCAAAGGCTGCAAGACGTATGGAGCCATTTTGCCAGTATGCCATAGCAGCTACAGGCGAGGCTATCAAAGATGCGGGTCTTGACCTTGAGAAGGAAGACAGAACAAGGATCGGTACATGTATAGGAAATGGACTTGGCGGTGTGGCAACTATAGAGAAAGAGCACAAGAAGGTAGTAGAGGGCAAGGCAAACAGAGTCAGCGTAATGATGGTTCCTATGATGATATCCAACATGGCTGCGGGCAATGTTGCAATACAGTTTGGACTTGAGGGCAAATGTACAGACATAGTTACAGCCTGTGCCACAGGAACAAACTCTATAGGAGAGGCTTACAGATATATACAGGCAGGAGAGGCTGATGTCATGGTAGCAGGAGGCGCTGAGTCACCTATCTGCGAGACGAATGTATCAGGATTTATATCAATGACAGCACTTTCAAGCGCAGAGGATCCTATGAGAGCATCCATACCATTTGACAAGGACAGATGTGGATTTGTAATTGCCGAGGGTGCAGGAGTGGTCGTACTAGAGTCACTTGAGCATGCCCAGGCGAGAGGTGCGCAGATACTTGCAGAGGTTGTAGGATATGGCTCAACATGTGACGCATACCACATCACATCCCCTAAGGAGGACGGAAGTGGTGCAGGCCGTGCCATGAAACTTGCCATGGAGGAGGCAGGAATCTCACCTGCTGACGTTGACTATATCAATGCACACGGAACAAGTACACACCACAACGATCTGTTTGAGACAAGAGCTATCAAGTATGCCATGGGAGATGACGCTTACAATGTGAATATCAACTCTACAAAGTCCATGATTGGACATCTGTTCGGCGCTGCCGGTGCAGTTGAATTCATCACATGTGTGAAGTCCATAGAGGATTCATACATTCATCCAACAGTTGGCCTCCGTGAGACTGAGGGTGAGATGGATCTCAACTATACAATGGGTGAAGGTGTTCATAAGGACATTACATATGCACTCAGCAACTCACTGGGATTTGGCGGACACAACGCAAGTATCCTTGTAAAGAAGTTTGAGGCATAAAACAAGATATCGATAAATGAACATATATGATTCAAAGGGGCACTGAAAGTTTATAATTTCAGTGCTCCTTTTTATAGTTTTAAGATGGTAATAATTTGTGCTATTTGTCGGTTTTACTATACAGATTTTAAATAAAATAGTATAATATAGCTAACTGCCCGCGGACGATGTGCGTGGGGCATAATAATGATTGGACGGACAACAAGGAGGGTAATGGTTATGTACGAGAATAAGGATATGCTCAGCTGGCTTGGATATTTTGCAGATATGATGAAGGTCAGCCCTGAGAAGATAAAGATGCTGAATATATGCGGAAAGCAGAAGAATGTAGTGCCAACGATAGACACACACAAGAGAGTGCTTATATTTGCAGATGAGAGTCATGAAGATCTCCTCTACACACTGTGGGAGAAGGGATTTGGCGAGTATGACATGTGGTATGCCGAGGGTACTGAGCCTGGCGGCGAGGTACAGCACGAGAAGATAGAAAAGGTGCTCAACAGGAAGATAACAGGACCTACAGTTATATTTATCATGAATGAGAAGACCAGGGAGTCTGTCAGATATGGAATCGCAAATGATTTCTTCTCTGCGGGAACTGTCCACTATGTTGGCAAGGAGATAAGAGCAGTGATCATGAGTCTGCTGGACGTTGACACACACGACACGATACTTGCACTTCAGGCTGAGAGTATCGTTATAGAGGCTGCCATAGTTGCCAGCGAGGGTAATATCATAGCAGTTGAGCCCGACGAGGGTTCAAGACGTTCCATGGAGGAGAATGTAGACAAATTTGGCGTACATAATGTCCAGATAATTCCGGATATGAGCGAGGAGACACTTGCTGCCATACCTGTTCCAAGGCTTGCATTTATAGTTGCCAACCATTATCTTGAGTCTGATATGGAGAGATTATTGAAGATCAATCCTGAGATGCAGTTTGTCATTTATACACTTGACCTTGGCATTCTTGCCCAGGCAAAGCTTATATTTGACAAGCTTGGCATAAAGAATATGGAGGCTATACAGATATCCGTGTCCAAGACAAATAAGGACAACATGTTCGTGACACAGCCATCACCTTGGCTTATCACAGGCGCAGCTGAGAAATAAGCAGACGATCATAAGGTTGAAGTAATAGAAATAAATAAATGCCAGAAGAGACTACTGATACATATGTAATATGCTTATGAGATCAGATTTCTTCTGGCATTTGTGTTTTTATTCGCGATCAGTAAATATCGGCAATTTGCTGGCGCTTCACTGGATATTTTAAGATATAGGCGGCATCCTGGTATCCTGAAGTCTTACTATGCCAAGGATAGTCCCAAGGCAGATTATATTGCTTGTAAGATACATAGATTTGTCACACCTGCTGATTGCCTCAAGGTACGGTGAGCCATCTCGCTCAGTGTACTTGCGGATCATCTCAACACCGTCTTCGTTCAGAAATACGGCTATATCTCCAAATCTAGGGAAGTCCTTTTGGACTGCCAGAATATCCCCTTTCATATAGATGGGATGCAGCATGTTTGTCGCAAGGCAAAGACAGTAGTCTGCCGATGGAAAATAATCTCTGGGCATATCTATAAATTCTGTTGCATGTGTGGAATAGTCTGTGTTGGACGCAAGTGTGTGCGTGGATGATATACATGGTATCTTACGCGTTCCAATACCTGCTGAATTTGCAGGAAGTTTGCGCTGCATGTGATCTTCAGAATCAGCCATCAACATGACCATGTTCTTACCATGTATGTTGAGAGTCCTGAATTTGCTGAGAAGATATAGTTCCTCCGGAGTGAGACTCTGGCGGTGCAGAAATCCGTCCATAGTGCAGCCAAGTGCATCAGCTATGGAAATCATGAGCTGGATTCCCGGACTTTTGGTCTTGCCGCTTCTTATAGCTTTTATCGTATCTTCAGATATCCCGGTCATGTCCGCAAGCTGGCTGATAGTAACCCCTTTTTCAGCCATGACATCCTTCAGTCTGTAACCTATATCGTAATATTCTCCCATATAAACATACCCCATATACATAATGACAAAATGTAAAAATCTGTAGTGAAACACTGAAATGTGCACAATAGACAAACAGATATATCTATTATATATAGAAGAAATACAAATGTCTATATCAAAGTGTATAAATGTACACTTTTGCGCATGGGGAGGGTGCGCAGTGGTGTAGAAACGTCTCTTCCATTTGTTTTTGAAATAAGTATAATAGAATTATCTGTTACATCGAGAGATGACAAGGGGGTCATTTTCTACAACGATCTGTCACAATGGGGGTGACGGATTTCGGCAGAGGGAACAAGGCTATCACATATCGAGCGTTGGGCGTCGATATGAAGATAGCCTTTTTTCGTGGGCAGTGACAGCCTGAGCGTGGAGAAAATTTAAATATAAAACAAATGTTAAAATTATTAAAAAAGTATAAACTGGCGATACGCTAGGTTTTATGCGGGTTT
Organism: Coprococcus sp.; assembly: GCA_050874325.1. Classification (GTDB taxonomy): domain Bacteria; phylum Bacillota; class Clostridia; order Lachnospirales; family Lachnospiraceae; genus Coprococcus. The sequence continues at coordinate 117,990 of JBNMKK010000002.1, forward strand.
CTTGAGAAAACTGTGACAAAAAACTGTTTTTGTTATGAAAAACAATACAAAAATAAAAAATGATTAAAATTTGACTATAAGGGCAAATATATGACTTTAAATTTGTTTTGAATGGTGATAAAATACGCAAGCAAGGAGCGAGAAAGCTTGTAAATAAAAAATAGGGGAGTATGACCGTATGAATGTAGTATTTTTTGATGTAGACGGCGTACTGAATTCGGAGAAATTCCTGTGTGAGAAACATGGGGAGTTTATCAATCCAAAGAATGTGGCAAATCTCAAAATGATAGTGGATGCCACACAGGCTAAGTTGGTTATGACCAGCGACTGGAGAAAACAGGTGATTGACAAGGATATCAGTAAAGCACACGTAAGGGAACTGATAGACGGACTTGCTGATGCTGGAATGGAAGTATATGGGGCGACTTCTTCAGGGGATGAGCTCAGAAACAAGTATGGTGATTACACCAGAGCATGTGCAGTCAAGGATTATGTGGCTACAAATCATGTGGAAGGATATGTCATATTGGATGACATGGATATGGACTGGGAGGCTCACGAACTCGATTCTCATTGGATCGACACGGAGAATGTACTTGTGGGGTTGACTGAGGCAGATGCCAAGAATGCTATTTCCATAATAAATGGATGATAGCATCATGACATATAATAAACAGTGTGAAAGGAAGTGATGTCTTACGGATCTGGCAGAAGAGTTATCCAATGAACTCCAATGCAAAACAGTATTTACAATACCAATATTTGGTGGAATACCGGTAACAGAATCTGTGGTGGTAACATGGATCATTATGGCGGTACTTGTGTTGTTATCTATCATACTTGTAAGGAATCTCAAGGTAGAGAATCCTGGAAAGAAACAGCTTGTGCTTGAGACCATAATAACGACCTTTAACAATCTGTTCAAAGGTGTTATCGGAGAGGCAGGAATGAAGTACGTTCCTTATCTGATAACGGTTATTCTGTACATCGGCATGGCCAACATCATGGGTGTATTTGGCTTTAAACCACCGACAAAGGATCTGAATGTGACAGCCTCACTTGCCATCATGAGTATAATACTTGTGCAGGTGGCAGGAATAAGAGGAAAGGGAACAAAGGGCTGGGTCAAGAGCTTTGCAGAGCCGGTTGCGATAGTTGCACCGCTCAATGTACTTGAGCTTGTCATCAAGCCGCTTTCGCTGTGTATGCGACTTTTCGGTAATGTTCTCGGAGCATTCGTCATCATGAAACTGATAGAGGCAGTAGTTCCACTCATTGTCCCTATCCCACTCAGCCTGTATTTTGATTTCTTTGACGGATTCTTGCAGGCATTTGTATTTACTTTCCTGACTACGCTTTATATGCAGGAAGCGATGGAGTAAAGATTATTTGAAATTCAAAATGAAAATAAGAAGGAGAAAATGATATGAACGGATTATTAGCAATTGGAGCAGGTATAGCAGCATTAGTAGGACTTGGCGCAGGACTTGGTATCGGTCTTGCAACATCAAAGGCAGTTGAGGCTGTAGCAAGACAGCCGGAGGCAGACAGTAAGATCACAAAGCTTCTTATCATCGGTTGTGCCCTTGCAGAGGCAACAGCTATCTACGGTTTCGTTATCGGACTTCTTGCAATCATTCTTCTTAAATAATCAGATTTCAGGTCAGCTGGGTATTTCAAATAGAAATATCATACAGAAATCTGGAGTTACAGAAGTAATGCAATCTCATTTGCAATGCAGATAATAGAAACAGAAAGATAGGAGTGGCTATATGATTGATATAGAATTTTCTACAATAGCATTCACCATTATCAACTTAATAGTTCTGTTTCTTCTTTTGAAGAAGTTCTTGATAGGACCGATCAACGATGTCATCAAGAAGAGAGAAGATATGATCGCTGGCACCATATCGGATGCCAACAATCAGAAGGCTGAAGCATTGAAACTCAAGGCTCAGTATGAGGATACCCTTGCAGGGGTTGACGCTGAGTGCAGGGATCTTCGTGAGAAATCCCGTGTGGAGGCCCAGAATGAGTACAGCCGTATCATAGATCAGGCTGATGCAAAGTCAGTCAAGATGATAAAGGATGCGGAGAAGACCATAGAGATCAAGCAGAACAAGGCACTTTCTGATATGCAGTCACAGATCGCAGAGCTTGCAATGGCAGCAGCCGGCAAGATCGTAGGCGGTGAAGGTGATGCAGCATCAGCAGGAGCTGCCATGTATGACGAGTTTTTGAATGAAGTAGGTGATTCAAGTGACACAGAAGGCAATTAATTATGGAATTGTCCTCTATCAGCTTGGAATCAGTCAGGACATGGTGGAGGAGATAAAAGCGCTGGTGGATGGCAGCCCAGAGCTGGTATATGCGCTGGCAGATCCGGTGGTCAGCCATGCAGACAAGCGCAAGGTCGTTGACAGAGTATTTGACAGATTTGAGAACAAGGATCTGGTAAATTTCATGAAGACTCTGTGTGACAACGATGGATTTGACATGATACATGACATATTTGACGAGTATGAGAAGTATGCCAGAGAGCAGCAGGATATCCTTTCGGCAACTCTCTATTATGTCACACCGCCAACTGATAAGCAGAAGGCTGGTATCGAGAATTTCCTGATGAAGGAATATGGCAGCAAGGCGGTACAGCTTTCCATGGTGGAGAAAAAAGAATTGATAGGTGGATTTGTCATAAGAACGGGAGACCGCGAGTACGACAGAAGCATTCTGGGCAGGTACAAATCCCTTAGACAGAAACTGGTTATGAGGTGATAAATTGAGTTCAATTAGTTCAGAGGATATTATTTCTATACTCAAAGAAGAGATAGAGAATTATGATTTTGACTCCAGGGACAAAGAAGTCGGTAAGGTCATCTATGTAGGTGATGGAATTGTGACTGTATATGGTATAGACAATGCCATGTATGGTGAGATCGTTGTCTTTGAAAATGGTGTCAAAGGTATGGTTCAGGATATCAGAAGAACAGAGATAGGATGTATTCTGTTCGGACGTGATACAGGAATCAAAGAAGGAACAAAGGTCAGCAGAACAGGCAAGCGTGCAGGTATCCCTGTAGGCGATGCATTTATCGGACGTATAGTTGATGCCCTTGGAGCACCTATAGATGGAAAGGGCAGCATAGAGTCAACGGATTACCGTCCAATAGAGAATCCTGCTCCAAGCATAGTTGATCGTAAGTCGGTCAACCAGCCGCTTCAGACAGGAATCCTTTCAATAGATGCAATGTTCCCAATCGGTAGGGGACAGAGAGAGCTGATCATAGGAGATAGACAGACAGGTAAGACATCCATAGCGATAGATACCATTCTGAATCAGAAGGGTAAGGACGTCATCTGTGTTTATGTGGCTATAGGTCAGAAAGCATCTACTATAGCAAAGGTTGTAAATAACCTTAACAAATACGATGCGATGGACTACACGATAGTTGTTGCATCTACAGCAAGTGATTCAGCACCACTTCAGTATATTGCACCTTATTCAGGAACTGCGATCGCTGAGTATTTCATGCATAAGGGTAAAGATGTGCTGATCGTGTACGATGATCTGTCAAAGCACGCTGTTGCTTACAGAACATTGTCACTGCTTCTCGGACGTTCACCAGGACGTGAGGCATACCCTGGAGATGTATTCTATCTCCATTCAAGACTTCTTGAGAGATCAAGTAAGCTGAAGGACGAGTTGGGCGGAGGTTCGATCACAGCCCTTCCTATTATCGAGACACAGGCAGGAGATGTATCTGCTTATATACCTACAAATGTCATATCTATCACGGATGGACAGATAATCCTCGAGAGCGATCTGTTCTTTTCAGGTATGAGACCTGCTGTCAACGTCGGTCTGTCAGTATCACGAGTTGGTGGTGCAGCGCAGACGAAGGCGATGAAGAAGGCCGTAGGAAGTATCCGTATCGATCTGGCGCAGTACAGAGAGATGGAGGTGTTCACACAGTTCAGTTCAGATCTGGATGAGAACACCAAGGAACAGCTGCAGTATGGCAAGGGACTTATGGAGCTGCTTAAGCAGCCTCTGTGCAATCCGTTGTCTATGGCTGAGGAGGTCATCATCCTTGTTGCAGCTACCAATAAGGTATTCTTTCCTGTTGATGTCTCAGAGATCAAACAGAAGAAACTGGATATGCTCGAATATTTCCACAGTGCTCATAAGGATATTGTGGATGAGATCGAGGAAAAAGAGCAGCTCACTGACGAGTTAAAAGAAAAGATCGTTGCAGCTGCCAAGGAGTTTATCGATAGATAGATTCCGCGAGATAATTAGATGATTCGTTGAGAGGTGATTTGATTGGCAAATACCAAAGAAATCCAGAATAGAATAAAAAGTATCAAAGATACTCAGAAGATCACCAATGCAATGTATATGATCTCATCTTCCAAACTGAAAAAGGCGAGGACAGATCTTGAGAATACGGAGCCTTACTTCTATACACTTCAGGTTGCCCTTGCCAGAATGCTCAGACATGTTCCTGAGATGGAGCATCTGTACTTCGATAGCAGAGAGGGGATCAAGGAAGAGGACAGAAGACGAGGTTATCTCGTGATCACTGCCGACAAAGGTATGGCAGGAGCTTACAACCACAATGTAATCAAGATCGCTGAGCAGGAGCTTGCAGCCCACCCGAACAGTGAGCTGTATGTAGTCGGCCAGGTGGGAAGACACTACTTCGCCAAGAAGGGAGTGCCTATAGATATACATTTCCAGTATACAGCGCAGAATCCTAGTCTTCACAGAGCCAGAGTCATAGCGGACAAGATGCTTGAAAACTATGAGAATGGCGATATAGACGAGGTATACATCATATATACGAACATGAAGAGTAGTGTTGTCGTGGAGCCACAGATGATACAGCTCCTTCCGATGAAGAGGACAGACTTCGCAGGTGTGCCTGCAGATGTATTCCACGAAGAGATCACCATGGAGCCTTCACCGAAGGCAGTGCTTGACCGAATCGTGCCAAACTGTGTCATGGGATATATATACGGTGCTCTGGTAGAGTCATTCTGCAGTGAGCAGAACAGCCGAATGATGGCGATGGATTCAGCCACAAAGAGTGCCAAGGAGATGCTGGATGATCTTAATATCAAATACAACAGAGCAAGGCAGGCAGCCATAACGCAGGAGATCACAGAGATTGCGGGCGGTGCCAGAGCTCAGAGAGATAGAAGTTAATTTATATATGTAGATAGGTGGATGTTAAACACCTCAGTAGCAGAAATATCTGAAGGTTTCGCATACACCTTCAAAGAGAAAAATTTAGAAGGAGGTCTGATGTTTTGAAAAATGGTAAGATAGTACAGGTCATGGGACCTGTAGTAGACGTAGAATTTCCAGACAACGATCTGCCATACATCAAGGATGCTCTCGAAGTAGATAATCATGGGAAAAAATGTGTTATGGAAGTAGCACAGCACGTAGGAAACAATACAGTAAGATGTATCATGCTGTCTGCCAGTGAGGGACTTTCAAGAGATATGGAAGTCGTTGCAACTGGATCAGGAATCAAAGTGCCAGTAGGAAATCAGACACTTGGACGACTGTTCAATGTGCTTGGTGAGACAATAGATGGTAAGGAGGATCTCTCAGACACAGAGCATTGGGTAATCCATAGAGAGCCTCCAACATTTGAGAATCAGAGCCCTGTCATCGAGATACTTGAGACAGGTATCAAGGTCATAGATCTTCTTGCACCTTACTCAAAGGGTGGTAAGATCGGTCTGTTCGGCGGTGCCGGAGTTGGTAAGACAGTCCTTATCCAGGAGCTTATACAGAACATCGCATCCGTACATGGTGGATATTCAATATTCACCGGAGTTGGAGAACGTTCAAGAGAGGGAAATGATCTGTGGACAGAGATGAGCGAGTCAGGCGTTATCGACAAGACCGCCCTGGTGTTCGGACAGATGAATGAGCCACCTGGAGCCAGAATGAGAGTTGCAGAGACAGGACTTACAATGGCAGAGTATTTCCGTGATGTAAATCATCAGGATGTGCTGCTGTTCATCGATAATATATTCAGATTTACACAGGCAGGTTCAGAGGTTTCATCACTTCTCGGACGTATGCCATCAGCCGTTGGTTATCAGCCAACACTTGCAAATGAGATGGGTGAACTCCAGGAGAGAATCGCATCTACAAAGGAAGGATCAGTAACATCAGTTCAGGCCGTATATGTGCCAGCCGATGACCTTACAGATCCAGCTCCTGCTACAACATTCGCACATTTGGATGCAAATACAGTCCTTTCAAGAAAGATCGTTGAGCAGGGTATTTATCCTGCTGTAGATCCTTTGGAGTCGAGTTCACGAATCCTTGAGGCTGATATAGTCGGCGAGGAGCATTACAATGTTGCAAGACGTGTACAGGAGATCCTTCAGAAGTACAAGGAACTGCAGGATATCATCGCAATCCTCGGTATGGAGGAGCTGTCAGATGAGGATAAGCTTACAGTTACAAGAGCCAGAAAAGTTCAGAGATTCCTGTCACAGCCATTCCATGTAGCTGAGAACTTTACAGGTATACCTGGAAAGTATGTAAGTCTCAAAGATACTATCAAGGGATTCAAGATGATAGTTGACGGTGAGATGGATGAGTACCCAGAGTGGGCATTCTTCAATGTAGGTACTATAGAGGAAGTAAAGGAAAAGGCCGAAAAAGGTCAGTAAAGGAAGTGCGTAGATGAATACATTTTATCTGAGAGTTATTTCCAGTAATAAGATATTCTTCGAAGGCCGAGTAGAGAAGATTGTTCTTCCACTTGAAGATGGAGAGAAAGCGGTACTTGCACATCATGAGAACATGGTCATAGCCACCAGCATAGGAGAGATAAGGATCACCACCAGCAAAGGAGATCTGGTTGTCGGAGTTGTTGGAGAAGGCTTTGTGCAGATAGTAAATAACCGAGTTGTCCTTATCGTGGATTCCGCAGAGAAACCGGAGGATATCGACAGGGTCAGAGCCAAGGAGGCAAAGATCAGAGCGGAAGAGAGACTCAGACAGAAAGAAAGTCTGAAAGAGTATAAGCAGAGCGAGGCATCCCTTGCCCGTGCGCTCACGAGACTCAAAGTAACAGAAAAGATGTAAAACCTAGCGCAGAAAGCCCAAGCGCCTGCTTGCAGGCATTTGAGGGTTTCAAGCGGTTTTAACGAGAAGTCGTTCGGCGAAAGCCGAACATAAAGCGCGGTAGCGCGAGACTTCGAGTCTGCAGGAGTTTAAATATAGAAGGCAGTGTTCACAGTGGTGTAAGCCAATGTGGCATTGCCTTTTTATGTTCGCTGCCTGTTGATAAAAATTTATCATTTTTCTTCAAGATAAATCTGACACAATGAAAAAAATGTTACTTGACAACTTTTGCCTTTACTGAGAAAATAACTAGATAGTATATGGTAAATATTTGAAAAAGAGGACGTAAGATGACGTGTGCATGTATATGCACACATTTTTGAGTTAAAAGGTATTTGGTTAGAGGTATTTATGTTAAGATTTATTTGGGTAATAGTCTCGTGTATTTTTCTGATCATGTACTATGTGCCAAAGATGTCGTACTATGCCAGACATCCTGAGAAATATGATGAGGACATATGCTATCAGATGGCACAGGTTATGTGTAATCATGTGAGACGTCGTGCATTTATCAAGACGGTGGCGACAGGTATGGAGAACCTCCCGAAGGAGGGAGGATATATCATGTATGCCAATCATCAGGGTAAGTATGACGTACTGGGAGTTATAGTTTCCCATGACAAACCTATCACGTATGTCATGGATGCCAAGAGATCAAAGTTGTTTATTGCTGATCAACTTACGAATCTGCTCAAGGCTCAGAGATTGGACAAAGAGGATATTAAACAGCAGGTGAAGGTCATAAATGATGTGTCCACAGAGATCAAAGCAGGCAGAAGATATATACTTTTCCCTGAGGGCGGATACGATCACAGCCACAACGAACTAAAGGAGTTCATGCCGGGAAGTTTTAAGATCGCCAAAAAGGCAAAGTGTCCTATCGTTCCGGTTGTGCTTTATGATTCATTTAAGCCATTTGAGGGATGGTCGCTCAGAAAGGTGACAACACAGCTTGCATTTCTTGAGCCTATTTCATATGAGGCGATAGCGGACAAGACCACCACGGAGATAAGAGATATGGTTGTTGACAGGATCCAGAAGAAACTGGATACCATGGAGACGATGAACTGTTGGTAGGTCGGATTATCCCGTTGGATGATGGGCAGATGATAGAGATCAGGACATTTGATATATTGAATATGAGAGTAAGAGGCAGATCATGGTTATATGGTCTGTCTTTTTTATGCGGGTATCATTACTTGACTATATCAAATCAGGTGAATACAATATAAAAGGATATCTTACGATAAAAAATAAGGATTGGGAAACGATGATATGGGACAAAACAGCACAGTTATAAAAAATGAAGATGCCGCAGGCAAAAGTATGGATAAAAGGAATGGTTTTCTGAAGAAACTGATAATAATACTTGCGGTGGCGATAGTGGCAACATTTACGGTATTTTACGTGATATATTACAGATTTTCGTATCAGGCGGACAAACTCACAAAAGAGACAGCAAGGATATATGCATTTGGCGACGGTGAGGAGATGGCTGATAAGATCGCTCCGGGATATGTAGAAAAGTACGAGAGCAATTCAAAGGTATTGTCCGTGAGCGACATACAGGGAATATATATAGATAAATTCAGAGCGTATGTGGATCAGAAAATAGGAGATATAGATAAGATAGAGTGTAAGATCACTGGTATACAGGCAGTAAGCAATATTGGTGATCTGCAGCAGGCATTTGAGGAGAATGGTGTCAAGGGGGTGTCACAGTACAGGAGTGTTGATGCGGACTGGGTAGTGACTGATAAAGACGGCAACGAGGTGACGGTTCATATTCAGGAATTTGTACTCAAATGTGATGATGGCTGGTTCGTGGACTATGTGTTATTCCCTGAGGAGATAAGCGGAATCGGCTCTCCGGAGGCGGTGACAGAGGAACAGACTCCAGAGGGTACAGTGCAGTCGGAAGATACGGACGTGACTGAGGACACAAAGTAGGCAGCAAGTGAAGACTTTTAATAGTGTATATACAGTGTGTATTTGATTGGAAGAGCATACAATATATGAGAAAGAAGGCAGAATGAATGTATGATGTGAGATCCATGAAGGCGGAGGACTTCATAGATGACGCAGAGATCAGGGAGACTCTGGAGTATGCGAACAGGAACAAGGACAACGTGGAGCTGATAGACTCTATAATCGAGAAGGCGAAACTCAGGAAGGGTCTGACACACAGGGAGGCATCGGTACTCCTTGCATGTGAGATGCCGGACAAGACGGCGGAGATCTATGATCTGGCCGAGCAGATAAAGAAGGATTTCTACGGCAACAGAATAGTTATGTTTGCACCTCTTTATTTGTCAAATTACTGTGTAAATGGCTGTGTGTACTGTCCTTACCATATAAAGAATAAGCATATTGCCAGAAAGAAACTCACACAGGACGATGTGAGACGAGAGGTCATCGCATTACAGGATATGGGTCACAAGAGACTTGCCATAGAGGCAGGTGAGGATCCACAGATGAATCCTATAGAGTACATTCTTGAGTGCATAGATACTATTTACAGCATCAAACACAAGAACGGTGCCATAAGGCGTGTAAATGTAAATATAGCCGCCACCACTGTGGAGAACTACAGAAAGCTCCACGAGGCGGGCATAGGAACATATATATTGTTTCAGGAGACATATGACAAGGAGGCTTACGAAAAGCTTCATCCGTACGGACCAAAGCATGACTATGCATATCACACCGAGGCTATGGATCGTGCCATGGAGGGCGGCATAGACGATGTCGGTCTGGGAGTACTCTTTGGCCTAGACAAATACAGATATGAATTTGCAGGACTTCTCATGCATGCAGAGCATCTCGAGGCTGTTCACGGCGTCGGACCGCATACCATAAGTGTTCCTAGAGTAAAGAAGGCAGATGACATCGACCCGGATGCATTCGACAATGGAATAAGTGATGACATTTTCTGCAAGATCGCGGCGTGCATCAGGATAGCGGTTCCGTACACGGGAATGATCATATCCACTAGAGAGAATCCTAAGGTGAGGGATGAGATCATAAGACTTGGCGTGTCACAGATAAGTGGAGGCTCCAAGACAAGCGTGGGCGGTTATTATGAGCCGGAGCCGGAGGATGAGAAGTCGGAGCAGTTTGATGTCAGCGACACGAGAACCCTGGATCAGGTAGTGAACTGGCTTATGACTAAGGGGTATATACCTTCATTTTGTACGGCATGTTACAGAGAGGGAAGAACCGGAGACAGGTTCATGAGCCTTTGTAAGAGCGGTCAGATACAGAACTGCTGTCATCCAAATGCGCTCATGACGCTGGAGGAATACCTTGTGGATTACGCATCGCCTGAGACCGCGGAGCTTGGACGCAGACTCATACAGGATGAACTCAAGAATATTCCAAATGAAAAAGTCAGACAGATAGTTGTGGAGAGACTTGACAGAATAAAACACGGAGACAGAGATTTCAGATTTTAGCAGGAGGAGCAGGAATGGGGCTGAACGATACACCGTCGGCAAACAGAGTGCATATAGGGTTCTTTGGATGCAGAAATGCGGGCAAATCAAGCCTTGTGAATGCGGTCACGGGACAGAGCCTTGCTGTTGTGTCTGATGTGGCTGGAACCACCACAGATCCGGTGTACAAGTCCATGGAACTTCTGCCGCTTGGCCCTGTCGTGATCATAGACACACCGGGAATAGATGATGCCGGCAGTCTGGGTAAGCTGAGGGTGGAAAAGACCAGACAGGTGTTGTCAAAGGTTGATGTGGCGGTGCTTGTGGTGGATGCCACAGAAGAGACTCCACAGGCGGACATAGAACTTCTTGATCTGTTCCGGGAGAAGAATATAAATTATATAATTGCATACAATAAGAGCGATGCATCACAGGAGCTGAAGGCAAAATGCGGCTTGACCGATGAGGCAGGCAGTTCCATTTGGGTCAGCGCGAAAACTGGACTTGGAATACGGGAGTTTAAAGAACTGATAGGAAAGCTGACTACCACAGATACAATGACAAAAAAACTGGTGGGAGATCTTCTCAGTCCAGGAGATGTGGTTGTGCTTGTGATCCCGATAGATTCGGCGGCTCCAAAGGGAAGACTTATTCTTCCTCAGCAGCAGGTGATCAGGGATGTGCTTGAGGCAGGAGCGATATCAGTTGTGTGCCGTGACACGGAGCTTGCTGACACGTTGGAGAGATTTGGCAGCCAGGTATCAATGGTCATAACGGATTCCCAGGCATTTGGAAAGGTAATGAAGATAGTGCCCGAAGACATTTATATGACGTCTTTCTCAATACTTATGGCGAGATTCAAAGGACAGCTTGAAACGGCAGTTCTCGGGGCACATGTCTTAGATAAGCTGAGTGATGAAAGCCGCAGAGAAAGACAGGAAGATACAAAAAGAAGTATTCCAAGGATCTTGATAGCGGAGGGTTGTACTCATCACAGACAATGTGACGACATAGGAACAGTGAAACTTCCGGGATGGATAAGGAACTATACGGGGCTTGAGCCTGAGTTTACATTTGTCAGCGGAACAGAGTTTCCGGATGATCTGACAGGATACGATCTGGTTATCCACTGCGGGGGATGTATGCTAAATGAGAGAGAGATGAAGAACAGGCAGCAGATGGCGCAGCAGCAGGGCGTTCCTATGACAAATTACGGAACAGCTATAGCGCACATGAATGGTATTCTGGAGCGGAGCCTCAGGATATTTAACGGCAGATACGGAAATATAGAAAGAAAATAAAGCGGCATTTCAGTTGCCGGTTATACCGCGCGGAGATAGCGGTAGAATGGAGATCATATGGCAAAGACAGGATTGGTACTTGAGGGCGGAGGACAGAGAGGTATATATACCGCGGGTGTCCTGGACGTTTTCATGGATAATGATATAGAGGTTGACGGCGTGATCGGTGTGTCAGCCGGAGCGATACATGGACTCTCATATGTGGCAAGACAGAGAGGACGAAATATAAGATACAATATGAAGTATAGGAACAACAAGCATTACATGAGTCTATACTCTCTTATAACAACAGGGGATATCTGCGACGAGCAGTTTTGTTATCACGATATTCCAGAGAGGTTGGATCCTTTGGATTATGATGCATTTGTGGCAAATCCAACAAGATTTTATGTTGGTTGTTCCAATCTTGAGACTGGTGAGGCTGAGTACCTTGAGTGTACAGATATGCGTAATCCTGCGGATGTGGACAAGGTCAGGGCATCGGCATCGCTGCCACTCATATCGAATACGGTGGAGGTTGATGGCATGAAACTGCTCGACGGTGGTGTGTCGGACAGCATCCCGATATTTGCGTTCAGAAGGATGGGTTACAGAAGAAATATAGTAGTCCTCACAAGACCGGCAGGGTACAGAAAAGGACCGGACAAGATGCTCAGGCTGGAGGCCGGAAGATATAGGGAGTATCCTGAATTTGTCAGAAGATGCTACATGAGACATCTTTATTACAACAAGACTCTGGATAAACTTGAGGAGCTTGAAAAGCAGGGCGACACTCTGATAATCAGACCGAGTCAGACCATAGAGATATCCAGGCTTGAAAAGAAACCGGAGATGATCGAGGCAATGTATGAGCTTGGTGTGTACGATGCGAAGGAGAAGTTACAGCAGGTAAAGGAATTTCTCAGGGAAAGCAGGGAAGATGCACATGGGCAGGCAGAAAGACAGACAGCGGTCACAAGAGAAAACATATAAATATAATGCACTGATACTCTCTGGAATGGAGATTCCGGAGAGTGTATATACACAAAAGAAGGCACAGGAGAATCAAAGCAAAATGGCTTATACTCCGGTGCCTTCTCTTATTTTGTCGCTCTCGGTATCTACGGTTTTCACAATGCTGGTGGCTACCACATACAATATTGTAGCTACTTATTTTGTGGCTGATCTCGGAGAATCCGCTGTTGCGGCGGTGGGACTCATGTTTTCTGTCATGGCACTTATCCAGGCGGTTGGCTATACCTGGGGGATGGGGGCAGGCAGTGAGATCGCTAGACTTCTGGGGCAGCAAAAGAAGAGGGAGGCAGAACAGATTCTGGCGGTGGCGCTTGCAGGTGGTGTGCTGTCAGGCATCGTCATGGCTGCGATATTTGGATTATTCAGATCCGAGATCGTAAGTCTGCTTGGGGCGACGGCCACGAGTAAGGATCTGGCAGAGCGGTATGGAATATACATTATGATGGCGGCGCCGGTGATGTGCGGAGCATATGTGCTCAACAATGCTTTGCGGGCGGAGGGACAACCGTACCTTGCGCTTATGGGGATAGTCGCTGGGGGGGTGACAAATGCTGCGATGGATTATGTTCTCATAAAGGTGATGAGACTTGGGATAGGAGCTGCGGGGATAGCCACATTTGCCGGACAGGCTGTGAGCCTGGTTATCATGTATGTGTGCGTCAGGGCAAGATTCAGTGTGGTCAGGCTGCACATAGGGGATCTGTGGAAATTCAAAGGTGCAGTGCAGGTTGTCAGGATCGGTATGCCTTCGTTTCTCAGGCAGGGGCTTATGTGCGTTGCCGCTGTTTTGCTGAGCCGGAGCTGCCGCCAGTATGGAGACAAGGCACTCGCCAATATAACTGTGGCAAATAAGATATTTGCGGTCATATTTGCCGTTCTTGTGGGATATGGACAGGGATTTGCACCTGTGTGCGGATTTGCGTATGGGGCGAAGATGTATAGAAGAGTCAAAAGATCTCTGGATTTTACCATGGCGACTTCGGTTGTGTTCATGGTGCTTATGGGAGCATGCTCCTATCTGTGGGCAGACAGTCTGTGCGGAGTGTTCATGGATGGCGCCGGACTTGCAGCTTTTTCCCTGAGAGCACATGCTGTGTCCATGCCGTTTTCGGCGGTGTGTCTTGTGATGGGAATGTACTATCAGGCTCTTGGAGCATATGGAAAAGCCACACTCATATCCGCTCTGAGACAGGGGGTCTTCTTTATCCCTCTCATATGGCTGCTGCCAGTCTGGTACGGCGAATATGGTGTGGCTGTAGTTCAGGCTGCCGCGGATATACTGTCCGGCGTCACAGCCCTTGTGTTTTATATTGTTAGTCAGAGGTCTTTCCATACACAAATGAAAAGTAGTCAGTGTCGATGACTTCATCCGATATGTATAGTCTGTTTTCGACCTCGGCTATCATGGAGTCCAGATAACCATCCGGCACCTGAGATTCAGGCACAAGGTATGTGGTCTCTCCGGTTGCTGCGTTGTATTTTATCTTGTCGGTTATAAAGCTCTGGTCGGCAAATATGACAAGTTCGTCCGAGTCTGAGAGTATGTTGCGTCCCGCCAGCAGCCTTGAATCAAAGTCCGCTCCGATGAGGTTTAGGACGGTCGGGAGGATATCCACACTGGCGCAGAGCTTGTCGACTACAACGGGCTTTTCCATGGAAGAACTCCATATGCCGAACTGGTTTCTGTGCAGCTCAAAGTCATCATCCTCTATGTCCTTACCTGCAAGTTCGTTGTACACACCATCGCTCAGTCCATAAGGATAGTGATCAGGTGCGACCACGAACAAAGTGTTGTCAAGCTTTCCGGCCTCCTCAAGCTTGTCCATAAGGTATTTCAGGGCTTTGTCAAGCTCCATCTGGGCTGAGACATAGGCGATCGCCTCGTCCGAGTAGCCTTTGCCGGAGAGCAGGGATTCAGCCTCCTCACGGTTCTTCAGGCAAATGTACTGGTTGTCATAGTTGTATGGCAAATGTCCTGAAAAACTCATGAAGTACATATTAAAATGATCGTCATTTATGAAATCACTGTACACAGCCTCGATACACTCAAGATCTGAGTACATGACGTGATCCGGAATGTCCAGGCCTGCTCCGATTGCCTTGAATGTAGTGTATCCCATGTTCGGATGGGTGCTGGTCCTGTCGTAATATGTGGCGTCAAAGTCGTGATAGCCGTAGCTTTTGTAGCCCTGACTGTTCAAAATATTGCCGAGGGCGTATGGCTGATATGTGTCTGCGGATTCCTCAAAGCTCCATTTGGAGGATGCCGGGTACTGGCTGAGGCAGTTGGCAAATTCTCCGTCTATTGTGCTGTGATACCAGAGCGGATTGTAGAAGTTGGTAAACTCAAATCCCTCATGGTATATCTTGTACAGGGTAGGCGTTGCCTCCTTGGATATTCCGTAGGTGCTGAGGCTCTCAGCCGTGACAAATACCACATTGTAGCCCTTGAACATGCCTGTGTATTCATCTGTGTAAGTCGGCTGCACCCCTGAAAAATATGCTGTGATACTCTTCAGATCATCGTCATCGGTGGAGTTATAGAGCTTGGTGAAGTCGATGTGCTCATCTATCTGAGGCACATACTGGGGCGTACTATTGGAGGATTCGTTGTTGCCTGACAGTGATGCCAAATTGTTCGAGTCATTTTGTATGTCCAGAGCTGACTCTGCAAGCTCAAATGTCTTGTCCGAGTTGCTCTTGGTTATCATAACAGTGCAGTCTCTGCCGGTTGTCATGACGACTCCCAGTTTGTTCATGGACAGCTCAATTACATAGCGTCCGTGGAAAAGGGCATACGGAGTGTAGGCTCCGGTCCCGTGTACTGCCAGAAGACATATGGCAGCAGTCCACATGGCTGCGGATACCGCAGTCTGGATAATTATGCCTTTAAGTACACCGTTTCTCTCACCGATCCTGCATCTGTCAAATGTGAACTTTAATCTGTTCAGCAATACGAGACAGATAAGCGGCAGCAGAAAGAGCAGTATCACGTACCAGTTAGCCCTAAGAGCGGCGAACATGACAGATTTAAAATTCATGGCATCGTGGGCGCCTCCGATGGACACCAGACTCAGGAAAGTCCTGAATATCTTGTAGTACACGAACTGGGCTATATAGTAGACCGTGAAAAGTCCCCATAAGGTATATGCCGTGATAGCATTTGCAATCCTGTGCCAGAAGGATGTCAGTGCGGACAAAGTCAGACCGCATGCAATGGCAAATGTCAATGGATGCAGTATGTTGCTGTCAAGTCCATGGTAAATGGCTATATGAAACAGCAGTTCCATATATACAAATGCAGCGGAGAAAAATACCGGGCGCCAGAGAGGATTTCCATGTTTTACAGTGCCTTTGCTGCGGAGTGTTTTCTCACTGCTGTGTGTGTTGTCTGTTTGTTCGTTTCGACTCATACATTCTCCTTTTCAAGGATGCCCTCAAGTTCTGCCCTGACTGCAATAGGGTCAGTGACGAGGAGAGTGTTGAATCCAAGTTTTGATGCCGCGTCAAGATTTGCCTGTCTGTCATCGAGGAATATGGATTCTTCCGGGACAATGCTGTATTTGCTGCACAGGCGCTGATAAATGCCCGCATCAGGTTTTGTTATGTGGCACTCGTATGACACAACTCTTCCGTCTGTATATGGAAGAAAATGAAATCTCGGAGTGTGGAGAGCGAACAGTCTTCGCGGATAGTTGGACAGCAGATATATGTGGTAGCCTCTTTCTTTAAGCGACCTGAGCCATTTGTCCGCATCCGGGAACATGTCGATAACATCGTCCAGATTGTTCATGAACAGATCTATGTATTCGCTGCACTCAGGGCTTAGTTCCTTGAATTTCTGTATGAGTTCTGACTCGGGAATGTCGTCGAGATCAAAATGATTCCACATAGGGTGGTTTATCATGTTGTGATCCAGAGTGTCTATAACGTGTTCTGGTATTCCAAGTTTCTGCATTGTGGTCCTCCAGTGGAAGTCTATGAGAACCATGCCTATATCAAAGATGATGTTTTTCATTAGTCTAGTCCTTTCTGATTGGTAGATACTGTATCCGTAAGTCGTCCAGCCAATAAAATTCTAACTCATATTTGCTCAAAAATATATACTAAAATAAATGGGGAATAAGTTTATTTACAGTTTTTTGTTTTTGGTGTACATTGTTATAATGAATGTGTATACATCTTATGTATGATGATACTTTCAGAATGCCTGATGAATGGGGACTATGTATGAGATACGTTTTTGTGGATTTTGAAATGAATCTTATAGATTCGGAACACAAACAGGAAAAGAAGATTTGTAAAAGTGAGATAATTGAGATAGGTGCGGTCAAGCTGAATGATGAGTATAATGAGATAGATTCATTTAAGAGTTATGTCAAACCGGCATATGGCAGTATGGCATCGCGTATAATAAAACTTACAGGAATCACAGATGAGATGCTGGAGAACGCCCCATCATATGAGGAGGCTGTGGGCAGGTTTATAGAGTGGTGTGCAGATGCAGACGTGATCTATGCATGGAGTGAGAATGATCTGAGACAGCTGCGTGGAGAGACCAGACTTAAACAGTACACCCATCCGGAGCTTGAGAGCGTGTTTGCAAAATGGCGGGATTTTCAGAAGGAATATGCAAGAATGATAGGTACATCCAGAAGGATATCGCTGTCGGACGCTGTGTTTTATCTGGGAGAGAACTTTCAGGGAGCGGAGCACGATGCGCTGTGGGATGCCAGAAACACAGCAGAGGTATTCAAGCTGTCGAAGGATGAGGAGAATTTTTTCAGGATAATGGCCCCGGTCATAGATGTGTATAAACCGAAAAAGAAACTGACATATTCACTTTCGGATGCATTGGGCAATATCCATCTTGATGATACCGGTGATGAATGACATATATGTGTTGAGAAAGATGCATGATTGAGGTGTAATGCAGTGCTGGCTGCTGTATGACAGACTAGGAGAGATAGAGGGAATGAAATGAATTGGAATAAGAAGGATACGATAAGGATATTGCTCATATTGTGTGGTGTTGTATTGTTTGCGTATGTGTTGTTCAATTTTGATAAAGTGTCAAGCCTGTTCAGCTGGCTGGCAAATATACTAATGCCGTTTGTGATAGGATTTGCCATAGCATTCGTGGTGAATGTTCCGATGAAGGGACTTGAGAAGGTTCTTTTCAAAAATGAGAACAGCCGCATGTACAGGTTTAAGAGACCTGTGTGCTTGGTCCTGTCGTTTCTGTGTATAATCGCGGTGCTCACATTTGCGATAACCATGATAATACCGGAGATGTCCAAGACCATAACAGCTTTTGCAGAAAAATTACCGGCGGCTATGGATGACATTCAGAAGAAAGCTATCAAACTTATGAAAGATCAGCCGGAGATAGTAGACAAGATAAAGAGTATCAATATCAACTGGGATTCAGTTATCTCCAATGTGGTTGATGTTGTGAAAAACGGAGGCAGCAGTGTGCTGTCATCTACTTTTTCCATCGCCAGCAGCGTGGTAGGTGGTTTCGTGGACGTTCTTGTAGGTATTTTCTTTGCCTGTTATATACTGGCACAGAAGGAGACTTTGGAGAAACAGGTCAAGGGGATCTTCTATGCGGTGTTCAAGGAAGATAAAGCTGACAGGTTCATACAGACCTGCGTGCTGGCTGACAGGACATTTTCAAAGTTCATATCAGGACAGTGCCTTGAGGCGTGTATCCTTGGACTTATGTTCTTCATAACCATGACGGTGTTCAGGATACCATATGCGCTTACGGTGAGCATAATAATTGCGGTTTTTGCCCTGATCCCGGTGATCGGTGCATTTGTGGGATGCTTTGCGGGTACACTCATGATACTTGTGGAGAATCCGAAACAGGCGATAATATTCCTTATTATATTTGTTGTGCTGCAGCAGATAGAGGGGAATTTCATTTATCCTCATGTGGTTGGTGGCTCTGTGGGACTTCCGTCCATATGGGTGCTTGTGGCTGTCATGCTGGGCGGCGACCTGATGGGAATCCTGGGAATGCTCATATTTGTGCCGCTTTTCTCGGTGCTCTATGCGCTGTCGGAGGAGTATGTGGTGAAGAACCTCAGGGCAAAGGGCATATCGTGGAAGAAGTACAATCTGGCGTGCAATATACCGGAAGGGCGGTGGAACGGCAGGCTGGATGAGGAATGTGCCTCGGAGATTCAATCTGGATCAAAGACTGGAAATGAAAGCGGCACGCAGTCCGGCGCGGATAAGGTTCAGATGTCTGGCGGTACAGTCGGAGATGACCGCACTAAGGTCAATACTGGTGGAAATACTAACAGAAACAAAAGCAGAAATAACAGAAAGAGAAAATAATATCGGCGGGAATGCGTGATATGCTGCATGTGGTGATTCATGTACGGAGCCGTTCAGAAAGAAGGATATACAAATGTACAGAGACATAGCGAAACTTGTTTTATACAGAGATCTTGGAGAGGACAGCATACTTATGAAACTGTCCGGAATATTTGAGGATTTTGACCTCAAGAGATGTGAGAATGCGGAGCTGTGTGCCCGAATATACGATCAGATAAAGAGACTTCTGGATCTTGCGACCAGCTATGGATTTGACAAGAATCTGTGGCACAATTACCTTGCATTTATACTTATAACAAATGAAAATTCATTCAGTATAACCAGCGAGAAGGTTGGTGCAAATGACGGAACAGTCAACTATTTTGCAAAGAACGACTTTAAGATATTCAAGAAATTGTTTGATTTTGATTTCTCTGAGATAGAGAGCGCACTTGGAATAGATTGTTTCTCCACCATCAATAACTATAAGTCTATAGGCAAGAAGGAGAGAATGTACAACAAGAATGTCAGCGAAAAGGTTCAGGCTGTCAGCAATGCCATAGAGGCGGCTGAGAACGAGGATCAGATATTTGACATCGTGACGGATTTCTACAAGGCATATGGTGTTGGAATGTTTGGACTTAACAAGGCGTTCAGAATCACGCGTGAGCACGGAGATCTTGAGTTTGTCCCTATCAACAACACAGAGGATGTAATGCTGGACGACCTCATCGGATACGAGATACAGAAGAAAAAGATCGTGGACAACACAGAGGCATTTGTGGAGGGCCGCAAGGCGAATAATGCACTTCTCTTTGGAGACAGTGGAACCGGAAAGTCTACGACTATCAAAGCGATAATCAACGAGTACTACGACAGGGGACTCCCTATGATCGAGATCTACAAGCATCAGTTCCAGGATCTGTCACAGGTCATTTCGCTTATCAAGAACAGAAATTACAGATTTATAATATACATGGATGACCTCTCATTTGAGGAGTTTGAGATTGAATATAAGTACCTCAAGGCTGTCATTGAAGGAGGTCTTGAGATCAGACCTGACAATGTACTCATCTACGCCACATCGAACCGTCGCCATCTCATCAAGGAGACATGGAACGACAGAAATGATATGGAGGTCAACAATGGTATCCACAGAAGTGATACTATCCAGGAGAAACTGTCGCTTGTCAACAGATTCGGAGTCACGATCAGTTACAGCGCACCTTCACAGAAGGAGTACTTTGAGATCGTCAAGGGACTTGCCGAGAAGGAGCATATCACCATGGATGAGAAGGAACTCTGTGCGGAGGCTAACAAATGGGAGCTTGCCCATGGAGGAATAAGCGGACGTACAGCGCAGCAGTTTATCAACTACCTCAAGGGACAGGGATTGTAAAAATAATTGCTGTTGAACTACGGTTTATATTTTGCTATTATTAAGGTAATTTTGAAGATGCATTTACGATGATAAGGAGCGTGGGGAAATGATAGATCTCAGCAGCAAAAAGGGTAAGACACTGGTATCAAGGATCATAGTTGTGGTTCTTTGTATCGCTATGGTGGTTACACTTTTAGTTTCAGCATTCTAATAAGTATAATATGTCGAATTGGAGAGTGGATATGAGAGGAAAGTTTGGTGAGCATCAGACGGTGCGCTCAATACTTAAGAGTCTGCCACATACTGTCCATGATGATGTGACAAGAGCCGGAATAGGAGATGACTATGCCCGGCTCTTGTTGCGTGATGGGGGCAGCGGAGACGCCGGCGCAGCGGCAAGCGTGAATGTTGCGACTGGTGTGTGCAGTGACAGCGGATATATTGGACTTAGACTTGATATAGCCAGACTTTACAACAGTGTAAGGATAGGCGGATATATGCCATGGGTGGCAACTGATACCATAGTTTTGCCTGATGATGATGAACGCCGTATGAAGAAACTTCTCAGAAAGCTCGCGGGCATATGCGCGGAGTATGGCGTGGACATAATCACTGGGCATACAGAGGTGAACAGTGCTGTTACTGAACCGGTTATAAGTATGACAATGCTGGGAAGACGTGCAGATCAGGTACATACAGGGCATGGTGATTACGACCTGCGTGGATCAAAACGCCTGACAGAAAAGGACATTGTCATGTGTGGCCAGACCGGTGTCGGGGGAACTTTGCAGCTCTACTATGACGATCAGAAAGAACTTTTTGAGAGGTATTCTGAGAGCTATCTGAGACCTGTGGAACGGATGGAAAGCCTGCTGCTGCTTGGCGGTCAGGTTGATATAGCAATGGAGCATGGCTGTGTGTATGCCCATGACATATCAAGGGGAGGCGTATTTGCTGCCCTCTGGGAGATGGGAGATGCGCTGAAGTGCGGTCTTGAGGTGAGTCATGACGCCATACCTATATTGCAGGAAACCATAGAGATATGTGAGCATACAGGTGACAATCCATACATGGTAGACGGCTGCGGTGGAGCTTTGTTCGTAGTGCATGATGGAGAGAAACTGGCAGATGAACTCTATGATGCGGGATATGAATCTGCGGTCATTGGACATTTGACGGAGAACAGTGACAGAGTGGTGGTGCATGATGAAGAGAGAAGATTTCTCACGCCGCCGCGCTATTTGTAAATGTTTGGTATAGGAGGAGTACGATGTTAAATATAGTATTACATGAACCGGAGATACCGGCAAATACAGGAAATATAGGAAGGACATGTGTGGCAGCGGGCGCAAGACTGCATCTTATAGAGCCACTGGGATTTCAGATAAATGAGAAACAACTGAAGAGAGCGGGACTGGACTATTGGGACAAGCTGGATGTGACAACATATGTGAACTTTGAAGATTTCCTGGCAAAAAATCCCGGGGCAAAGATATACATGGCGACTACCAAGGCCAGAAAGAAGTATACAGACGTAAAGTTTGAGGATGACGCATACATAATGTTTGGCAAGGAGAGTGCCGGTATACCTGAGGAGATCCTGGTTGATTATAAGGATACAGCAATCAGGATCCCGATGTTTCCGGATATCCGTTCATTAAACCTTGGAAACTCTGTGGCAATAGTGCTCTACGAGGCGCTCAGACAAAATGATTTCCCAGGTCTTGAGGAGGCGGGCAACCTCCATCGCCTTAACTGGGATATGTAATAAAGGGGGAAGATTATGGCATATCCAACGAGTGGAAAGAAGATGCTCAACATCTGTATTTTGGATATACTAAAAAAATATACAGACTGCGATCACACGATGGATCAGAAGGATATCATGGCAAAGTTAAAAGAAGACTATGATATAGTGGTGGATCGAAAGTCGATAAAGGCAAATCTCAACTGTCTTGTAGATTATGGATATGACATAGAGTACACTGAGACCGAGAGGGAGAAAAAGGATGGTACAACAGAGATAATAACTTCGAATTGGTACTACAATCATGAATTTGAGGATTCGGAACTCAGAATGATGATAGACAGTATCCTGTTCTCCAAGACTATCCCGACCGGGCAGGCGCGTCAGCTCATAGACAAGATAGCAGGACTTTCAAATATTTACTTTACAAATAAAATGACGCATGTCAGCAGCCTTCCGGGACTGGAACACACCAGTAATCAGCAGACTTTATTCAATGTTGGTGTGATAGATGATGCGATCTCCGAGAAGAAACAGATATCATTTGTGTACAACAATTATGGTGAGGACAAGAAACTGCATCCCCGCCGTGAGGAGCCATACATAGTAAACCCTTATCAGATGGTGGCAAATGATGGCAAGTATTATCTTGTGTGCAACTACGATAAATATGACAATCTCTCAAATTACCGCGTGGACAAGATGACGCAGGTGAAGATCATAGATAAGCCGATGAAAAGCCGCGATAAAGTAAAGGGAATGGAACATGGACTCAATTTGCCAAAGCATATGGCGGAGCACATATACATGTTTGCAGATGAACCGGTTACGATAATACTTCGGGTGAAGAAGTCCGCCATATCTGATGTTGTGGACTGGTTTGGAAGCAACTTTGATGTCGTGGATGAAAGTATTGCAAGACAGTATGAGGGGTTCCGTGAAACTTCGGAAGCGGTGACATATGTGAGGCTTGTGTGCAGCCGTCAGGCTATGGCGCACTGGGCAATGCAGTATGGAACCTCCGTGGAGGTCATATATCCTACAGAGCTTCGCAGCCAGATCGGTGATGCGGTGAAGGATATGAATAACAAATATAATGCAGCACGCTGATGCGTGAGCAAGTCATCGTGCGTGCGCACGACGAAATATAATAATTAACAAGACAGCTGTCAGTATAATTGAAAAACTGACAGCTTTTTTGTGATATATAATTTTGAAAAAATTCAACAAAAATCGCTTTTGCTGCAAGAAATCAAGGATTTTGATCGGAATATATATTAGAAACACACGGGGAGGTGAAAGAGATAGTAACCAGGAACAATTATATTTCGAAACTAAAACGACATAATGAAAAAGCCCTGGAGTTTGTGGTCCATGAGTATGGCGGGCAGGTGAAAGCCGCTGTGTGCAAGAATCTTTCAGGAATGCCGGAAGAAATTGAAGAGTGCATGGACGATGTGTTTATGGATGTATGGAACAATATAGACAGATTTGACGAGAGCAAAGGTTCCTTCAGAAACTGGATAACGGCAATTGCGAGATTCAGGTCCATAGATTATCTGAGGAGATACAGCAGAAGATGCTCTGAGGAGGACATCACAGACTATGAGAACAAGCTTGCAAATGACAATCTGGTTGACATACTCAATGAGGAGATATCGGACAGTATGGAAAAGCTTCTTTCTGGTCTGTCAAATGAAGACAGGGATATCATTCTGAGGTACTACTGGGACGACCAGGATGTAGATAAGATAGCGGAAGATTATGGGGTATCATCATCATCTATCTACAGCAGAATGTCCAGAGCAAGAAGACGATTGAAAAAAGTGTAAAGGCGGTGAATTATCATGAAAAATAGAAAAGACAGAAACGTATTTGATGTTATGAACGATGTAGATGTGAACGTAGAAACCATGGATATGTCGGATGAAGAGAAGGATGCCTGTGTAAAGAGGCTTAGACGCAGGATAAAGACAGGTGGAAACGGACGAAGTCACGGATGGAAGACTGCAGTGGCGGCAGTGGCGGCTATTCTGGTCTTGTCGGGAGGTGGATTGACGTATGCGGCAGAAACGGGTTCACTGGCATGGTTCTTTGACAGCCTGAGCAAGGAGACCGGAAGTGATATTCCAGAAAAATATGTAGATAAAAGCTATATTAATAACGAATATGACAGCAACGTAAATGTGAAAACTGAGTCTGATGCCAGAGTAAGCTTTGATCTCAAGAAAGCTGCGGTGGATGGCGACCAGGTCAACATTGCTATGATCGTCACGTACGATGATTTTGATACTGATAAATATGACCACTTTGAAGCAAAGATGATGATAATGGACGACAACGAGAATGTCACCAGCAGCTTTTCAGGCAGCACAGCATTGGGAGATGGGATTGCACTTACGGATAAGCAGACAATGTCTGATATTTTATATAAATTAAATAGGAAAAATGCGTATAAGGTGGGAGATATTATCACCATGGAGTGTGACAGCATTATTTTGTTCAGCAGGGCTGACACAGAAGATGACCAGAAAAACTGTGAAGAGGAGCAGGTGTATGGCCCTTGGACATTGCAGTTCAGGATCCAGGAGAATTTGCATGGACGTAGTGTAGATGTATCAGATATGGCTGGTATTGACAAATGCACAATAAATGCAAAATCAATAACTATGGACATTACAGAACCAGCGGTGGCTGATAGTGATTCACTCGAGCCGGTTGTTCTTGAGATGACTGACAATAAAAAGCTGAAAAATGTAATATATGGAATTAGTACGACAGGCGGTGATGAAGGAATACAGAGCGTGGAGATGGCATTCATTAAGCCTATAGACATTTCACAGGTGAGAGCTGTGTGGATGGATGGAAAGAGATATAACGTCAATTAAAAACAACCCGGATATTGGAGCAGATTTTACATCTGGAGCGATATCCGGGTTTAATTGTCTATGAGATCTTATGAGTCCTTGATCCTGAATTTGCCGCTGCTCTTGATTGCAGGGGTGTCAGAACTTTCATCAGAGTGGTGTTCAGTATGCTCAACATGCACAGGCTTGATAGGCACCTGCATATCCTTTTTCATCGGAAGAGAGAACACGAACTCGCTTCCCTCGCCCTCCTCAGATGTGAGGGTGATCTGCTCGCCGTGGGCCTTGATGATCTCCTTGGTGATGGCAAGTCCAAGTCCTGTTCCGGTCTTGTCCTTTCCACGGCTGGGATCAGTCTTGTAAAATCTCTCAAAGACCTTCTTCTGGGCATCCTTCGGGATACCAACGCCCTCGTCCTTGACACTTGTAAATATCTTGTTATCTTTCTCAGTTACCTGAACTCTTATCTGTCTGCCCTCCGGTGTGAATTTGATCGCATTGTCAACCAGGTTGTAGATGACCTGCTGGATCTTTGTTCTGTCTGCGTACACAATAGTGTTGTCAGTGAGAAATATGCTGTCCAGGAAGATTCCCCTGTCCTTGCATCTCTTTTCAAATGTGTTTATGGTAGGAGTGATTATATCTCTTATATCAAAATTTGATTTATCAAGCTGCAAGTCAAATGAGTCAAAATTGTTCAGTTCCAGAAGTCCCTGTGTCAGCTTGGTGAGTCGCTGCGCCTCATTGAGCACTATTCCGAGATATTTTTCATGGCGCTCAAGCGGAATGGTTCCATCCAGCATGGCTTCGATGTATCCCTTGATGGAAGTCAGAGGAGAACGGAAGTCATGGGAGATATTGGAGATAAACGACTTTCGATATTCGTTAGAGCGGCTGAGTTCATCGGCCATCTCCTCCATATATCTTGCCAGCTCTCCAAATTCGTTGTTGGCTGTCACATTTACACGGGCGTTAAAGTTTCCCTGCGCATATGATTTAGAGGTCTTGATGATCTCACGTATAGGCTTTAACAGACTGTTGGACATGAGCATGAGTGCTATCATTGCGATGAGCATGAGGATCAAAAATGGCACAAATGTCGTTG
Organism: Coprococcus sp.; assembly: GCA_050874325.1. Classification (GTDB taxonomy): domain Bacteria; phylum Bacillota; class Clostridia; order Lachnospirales; family Lachnospiraceae; genus Coprococcus. The sequence continues at coordinate 144,325 of JBNMKK010000002.1, forward strand.
ACAGCATACGGCTCCTTATGTCCTGCTTGAATGTCATAGGTGATGTCAAAATAATGGTGCCCATGTAGTTATTCCAGTAATAAAGAGGCTGTCCAACTGTCAGGGTGTCACTCGAATAATATCCGTTTAGGGTGTTCTGATAGCAGAATGCAGATGTCAGATCATCCTTGTCCACATAATTTTTCAGCGAATCTGCTTTGCTGTTTATACTTGATCCGCTGGATGAATCGGATTTGCCTGACTCATCGGATCTGAACACGATATTGCTTTTATTGTCCGTGAGCCATATCCCCATATCCAGTGTATCGGCAGCGTGCTGCAGATCGCTGTACAGTGTTTTGCTGTCGATGGCACCGTTGCTGTATTCAGTGATAGGTCCATCTGCAAGCAATGTAATTTCTTTCTTCATGGTGGATTTTCTTTCTGAAAGCACCGAATTCTGAGATGTGGATATACTGTATACCATAAGCAGCGCAAATATCAGTACGACCAGAACCACAAATCCGACCACGATCTTGTCAAATGCTGTTTTCTTCATTATGATCTCCATTCAAACTTGTAGCCAATGCCCCATACCGTGGCAATGCTCCAGTTGTGATTGTTGTTCAGCTTTTCACGAAGTCTTTTTATATGTACATCTACAGTTCTGGTATCGCCCACATACTCGTAGCCCCACAGCTTGTCAAGCAGCTGCTCTCTGGTAAAGACCTGATTTGGTCTGCTTGCAAGGAAATACAGGATCTCCAGCTCCTTTGGCGGCATTTCCAGATTGTGCCCCTCAAATGTGACGGTGTAATTGGAGATGTTGACAACAAGTCCGTCGTATTCCACGAATGTTCCGACATGATCGGCACTTGTGACATCATATGAGGAGGACTGACTCTGTTTCTGTGAGTCCTCTGTCATGGCTGATCTTCTAAGAAGTGCGCCAACCCTTGCCACCAGCTCATTTGAGTCAAATGGTTTTACAATGTAGTCATCTGCACCGATTTTCAGACCGAGAACCTTGTCAAATACCTCTCCCTTGGCAGAGAGCATGATGATAGGTGTGTTTGATGTCTTTCTTATCTCAGTACATACCTGATATCCGTCCATTCCTGGCAGCATGACGTCCAGGAGAACCAGATCAGGAGAATATTCTTCAAATAACTGCAAAGCCTCAGTGCCGCTGGCGGCAATCTCGGTCTCGTAACACTCTTTATTGAGGTAGAGGGAGATAAGCTCTGCGATGTTCTCATCATCGTCCACGATGAGAATATTATTTTTTCCCATATATGATAGACCTCCTATTATAATTCTACGATGGTGACGCCTGCGTCACCCTCTCCAAATTCACCCAGTCGGAACGACTTAACGTGTGGCTGAGACTTCAGGAACTGGTGTATTCCTTTTCGGAGTGCTCCGGTGCCTTTGCCGTGGATTATGGTCACTTTGTGCAAATGAGCCATCAGGGCGTCATCAAGGAATCTGTCCACAAGGGATGTCGCCTCATCCACAGTCATACCGAGGACATTTATCTCAGGCTTGATGTTCATCATCCTTGCCATGCTCTTGCCACCTGTGACAGTTGCCTTCTGAGGTTTTGCTTTCTCATGTTCAACCAGCAGAAGATCAGTAGGTGGGAGTGCCGCGCTGATTATACCCATCTGAACCTTCAGTTTGCCCTTTGAATCAGCCAGGGCTGTTATGGTTCCCTCAGAGTCCATGCTGATCACATGAACTGTGTCGCCCACCTTGAAGTCTGATGCCTTGTGATCGGACTTTACAGTCTTGCGCTTTTCTTCATTCATCTTGCCCAGATCATTTATCTTGGCACGGAGTTTCTGTCTCTCAGCTTCCATAGCTTTTGCATCAGCCTTTGCCGGGTTGGTGGTCCATTTGTTGTATTTCCTAATGGCAGCGTCAGCCTCGGCCTTAGCCTCCTCAATTATCTCAGATGCTTCCTGCCTTGCTTTGGCCAGTATCTCGTTCTTCTTGTCCGAAAGTTCGGAGTCTTTCATCTGAGCTCGCTCATGGAGCTGCTTTGCATCCTCCTTGAGTCTTGCGATGTCGGCTTTATCCTGCTCTATTTCACGTTTGCTCCTCTCGAGATCTGCGATCAGTGTCTCGAAGTCCACTGTATCGCTGTCTATATTTGCCTTTGCGCTCTCGATTATGTTCTCGTCTATACCAAGTTTCTTGGCTATCGCAAATGCATTTGATTTGCCTGGAATGCCGATCATAAGTTTGTATGTCGGCTGAAGAGTCGCAACATCGAACTCACAGCTTGCGTTCTCAACTCCAGGAGTGCTCATGGCAAATGTCTTCAGCTCGCTGTAGTGCGTGGTCGCCATACATCTGACTCCCATGTCGTTGAGGTGAGACAGGATGGCTATGGCGAGTGCTGCACCTTCAACAGGATCGGTACCGCCTCCAAGCTCATCGAAGAGAACCAGACTTCCAGGGGTTACATGGTTCAGTATATATACGATATTGCTCATGTGTGATGAGAATGTGGACAGGTTCTGTTCGATACTCTGCTCATCCCCGATATCGGCAAATACATCATCAAACACTGTGAGCCTTGAGCCGTCAAGTGCAGGAATATGGAGTCCTGATTGCCCCATGAGGGAGAAGAGACCCAGAGTCTTCAATGAGACGGTCTTACCTCCCGTGTTCGGACCGGTCACGATGAGGAGGTTATAGTCCTCTCCAAGCTTGATATCCACAGGCACAACTGTGTGTTTTTCCAGCAAAGGATGTCTGCCCTGTCTTATATCAACGATTCCCTCTGTGTTAAATAATGGTTCGGTTCCCTTGTAGCTCCTTGCAAATGATGCCCTTGCAAATATAAAGTCAAGTTCGGCCAGGGTGTCAAAATCATACTTGATGTACTCTATCTCAGCCGCAGTCTGGGCTGACAGTGATTCCAGGATCTTCTCGATCTCGGCAAGCTCCTGATTGTCAAGCTCCTTCAGCTCATTGTTCAGGTTCACTATCGCCATAGGCTCAATGAACACAGTGGCTCCTGTAGAAGACTGGTCGTGTATCATACCTGGAAAATGATTCTTGTACTCGGCTTTAACCGGGATACAATATCTTCCGTTTCTCATGGTTACAAGATTGTCCTGAAACATGGTCTGCTTACTTGTGTCGCTAACAAGCTTTGCAAGTTGGTTGTGCAGTTTCTCATTGGTGAGACGCTTGCTCCTTCGAACTGCCTTGAGCCCGGATGATGCATCGTCGGCTATCTCGTTCTCAGATACTATACACCTGTGTATCTCTCTGGATAGGTGCTCCAGTGGCATGAGTTCCAGAAATCTTGTGCGCAGGCAGTCCGGGCATGTGGTGCCGTCCGGATTCATGCTTAAGCCTAACATTTTATTTGCGGATTTTTCTTCCTCGATCTGTTCCCTGCTGCGCCTTCTGGTGTCGGTCATGCTGGTTCCTTCATTCTCACCGTATCTCTTGGCTGTTGCAGCAAGATCGAGCATGCTTGCCACATCGAGCAGCTCTGCGGTGGTAAGGATTCCCTCAACTTCAAGTCTCTTAAGAGAAGGTCCTACATCCTTTAACCCTGCAAATGACAGATTGCCCTGGGTGTTCAGTCTCCTCAAGGCGTCTCGTGTCTCCTGCTGGAGCGTTTCTATCATCCCCAGATCCTTGCGCGGCTTTATACGCTGGCATTTTCTCTTGGCCATTGGAGATGAGGCAAATGTGGTCAGCATCTCAACTATCTTATTGTATTCAATAACTCTTAATGTTCGTAAATTCATTTCATGTGATCCTTGTTTATGTATTTGTATATTATATATAGTATGTAATGCGCATACGCACAGTAAAAATCGATAAGTGCTGTAAATGCGTAGTTATATATGCGTAAAGTCTCAAATCATACACATACATAATTGATTATACCCCTTATAATTATAGAGCGTCAACATATTGCAGGTGTAGAAATATGCACATTTTCCCTGATTAATCAAAGCCGGTGGTTGCGGGAGGAAACCAAAACTGATATGATAAAATACAGTTTAATTCGGGGAAATGAGAGAAACGGAAAGAGTTGATAACCGACAACGGTTATACATCACAAAAAGAAGAGGAGAAAGAGACGAATGAAAGAGTTGTTACAGTTTTTGTTGGGGATAGTTTTGATGATAGCAGGCGGAGTAATGTTCCTGAAAAATGTTGTAGTGTCAGACTGGGGAATGCTCAGCTCACTGTTCCGCATAGGCGGCGGAGTGAATGTCGGTGGAATATTTATAGTGTTGCTGGTGATCGCATTTATAGCATTGCTGGTAAAGCCAAATATGGGAACAGGTCTTGTGTTTACCGGTCTTTGTATAGCATTCTTTGTATGCATAATCATCTCACTTAATGTATCACTCAGACACATGTCAGGACTTGAACTTACCCTGATACTTGGAACACTTTGCGTGGGAATCGCATTTGTTATCAAGGGATTATTCGGTGTGAGAAAGCTTGACCGTGAGGAGACAAGGAAGAATGGAAAAGCAGCTTCCGACAAGCTGCATGAATACGACAAGATGTAATGAAATACACTGTAAAGTATACAGGATATCATGCTTAAGTATGGCGATATAATACAGGCGGTTATGAAAATGTAGAGTAAAGACTAGATTTTCGTAACCGCCTAATGTATTCTTATAGATGATCGCAAAAAGTATATATTAACAATAAAGATAGAAAGAGGAAACAAAAATGGTATTTATAACAGATTTCAACGAAGGCGATATGATATCGAATGTCTATCTCTGCAAGAACAAGCAGGTAGGCACCACAAAATCAGGAAAGACATATTACAATCTTGAGCTTGTGGATAAGACGGGAAGTATAGCTGGAAAGGTCTGGGAGCTGAACAACGCGATAGGACACTTTGAGTCAAAGAACTTCATCAAGGTGGATGGACAGGTGACATCATTTAACAATGAACTTCAGCTTAACATCAAGAAGATACGCATTGCGGATGAGGGTGAGTATGTTACAGCCGATTACATGCCATGTACCAAGAAGGATATAGAACAGATGTACAGTGACATGATGGCACTTATTGATTCTCTTGATAAAGATTATTACAAGGTGCTTTTGAGAAAATTTTTTGCCGATGATCCTGCGTTTGTCAAAGAATTCAAGAATCATTCTGCAGCCAAGTCAATACATCATGGATATATTGGAGGACTTCTTGAACATTCACTGGCGGTTGCCAAGATGTGTGATTATTACGCTACATATTACCCGGTGCTTAACAGAGATCTGCTGATCACAGCGGCGCTTCTTCATGATATAGGAAAGATGCATGAGATATCAAGATTTCCGGAGAACGACTACACAGATCCAGGTCAGCTCCTTGGTCACATAGTGATGGGAACCATGATGATCCGTGACAAGATCAATACTATAGATAATTTCCCGGCAAAGGCGGCAAATGAACTGGAACACTGTATACTTGCGCACCATGGGGAGCTTGAGTACGGTTCGCCAAAGAAACCTGCACTCATTGAGGCTCTGGCGTTATCCATGGCTGACAATACAGATGCCAAGATCCAGACATTTATCCAGGAGCTGGATGCCGCAAAGGACAATAATGGCTGGCTGGGCTTTAACAGGGCATTGCAGTCAAATATAAGAAAGACCTCAGAGTAGAGGATACAGAATGTTTGAAATGTTTGGTCGGATCGATAAAACATTGCCTAGATAACGGATAAGGAAGAGAGATAGTCTATGTCTAAAAATAGAAACAACAGTAGGGCAGTAAACAGCCAACAACTAAATGGTGGATCGGTGCTTGTAAAAAACGAGGATTATCAGGTGCTCATAGAGGACATGGGAAATGACGGCGAGGGGATAGGACATGTCCAGGGAATGACCGTATTTGTCAAGGATGCTGTGGTTGGAGATCTTGCAGAGGTTAAGATAGTCAAGGTGAAGAAGAACATAGCGTATGGAAGACTGATGAAACTGGTCACACCGTCGCCATACCGTGTAGATCCGGTATGCGATAAGGCGAAGAGATGCGGCGGATGTACCATGCAGCAGGTAGCTTACGAAAAGCAGCTTGATTACAAATGGAATAAGGTTAAGAACTGTCTTCAGAGAATCGGTAAGATGGAAAACGTTGAATCTATTATGGAAAAGCCTGCCTATGGCATGGATGTTCCTTATCACTACAGAAATAAAGCGCAGTTCCCTGTGGGCAGGGACAGAGACGGCAATGTTGTGATCGGATTTTATGCGGGTAGAAGTCACGATATCATAGACACAGATACCTGTGAGATCGGTGCAGCCGTGAATGATCAGATAATTGCAATAGTAAGACAATTTATAGATGATAACCACATATCTACCTATGACGAGGAGACAGGCAGAGGTCTTGTGCGTCATATACTGATCAGGGTAGGATTTGCTACGAATGAGATCATGGTTTGCCTGGTGACAAATGGCAACAAGCTGCCGCATTGTGAGGCGCTGATAGATGAACTGGTGAAGATAGAAGGGATGACATCCATTTGCCTGAATGTCAACATGGAAAATACCAATCGAATACTGGGGGATAAATGTATAACCCTCTGGGGTCAGTCTTATATTACGGATTATATAGGTGACATCAAATACCAGATCTCCCCTATGTCATTCTACCAGGTAAATCCGGCCCAGACAAATGTCCTGTACAACAAGGCTTTGGAATACGCAGACCTGTCTGGTGATGAGATCGTGTGGGATATGTACTGCGGAATAGGAACAATTTCGCTGTTTCTTGCACAGAAGGCTAAGAAAGTATACGGAGTGGAGATCGTTCCACAGGCGATAGACGATGCAAGACATAACGCTGAGATCAACGGAATCACAAATGCGGAGTTTTTTGTCGGAAAGGCTGAGGAAGTTGTTCCTGACATTTATAAGAAGGGCGGGGAGGGCTCCCATGCTGATGTTGTTGTCGTTGATCCGCCGCGAAAGGGCTGCGATCAGGTACTTCTTGACACCCTGGTCCACATGGCTCCGGAGAGGATCGTCTACGTGAGCTGTGACCCGGCAACGTTGGCAAGGGATGTAAAGATTCTGCAGGAGAAGGGTTACACTGCCCAGAAAGTGGCTGTGGTGGATCAGTTCTGTCACAGCGGACATGTGGAGAGTGTAATAGGGCTACGTCGTACAGATTCGTGAAAATCCTTGAATTTACGCACTTTTGCAGCTTTTTCAATTTCGGCAGAACCGATGTGAAAAGGAATAAAAAGCAGATAGTGGACAGAATTCATGTCGTTGTCGGCTATAGAGTCGACACGAGGGACACAATATTCTTTGATGAATAAAAGTGAATAAAATAGCCAATTTGGCAGGGATATTTAATTACAAATATTGAATATCCCTGCCTTTTATTTTTCTATTCAAGGAGGTGTCTATATGTTAAGGTCGAGTGCATGGGAGTTGGGGTATCAGTCGGGGCGAATAAATAGCTGTTGAATATTATTGAATGTTCAGACTTGATTGGAGATGAAGAAATGTTATTTATATGTTACCCAAAATGTTCAACCTGTCAGAAGGCTAAAAAGTGGTTAGATGAACATAATATAGAATATACAGAGCGTCATATTGTAGATGCGAATCCTGGATATGATGAATTGAAGGAGTGGTATGGAAAGAGTGGACTGCCACTTAAGAAATTTTTCAATACCAGTGGACTCCTTTATAAAGAATTGAAACTCAAAGACAAGCTTCCTGAAATGAGTGAAGAGGAACAGTTACAGCTGCTTTCAACAAATGGGATGTTGGTGAAACGGCCATTGGTTATAGATGGTAATACTGTACTTGTCGGATTCAAGGAAACGGAATGGTTGAAAAAGTATCTATAGCTGGCAGCAACAGCTAATCATATTAAAATGTCTTATGAATTGGCTCCAGTCTTGGAAGACTGGTATGCCAATATCGATTGGATCGCATCGTTTGTCTTTAAATAATCTTTGGTCAGAAATTCAAGTCTCTGGCGTCCGGAATCCTCAATATGATAATATATGCGCGTTTTTCTCTCGGGATCTGCGGTGCTTGATACATAACCTGCATCTACAAGCTGGTATAGTATAGGGTATATAGATCCGATGGGAACATTCACACTGCCCCCGGTCATTTCGGAGATAAGATCGGTAAATTCAAGTCCATATAAATCGCCCTGACATAAAATGTGCAGTATTGCAAGTTCAAGCATTCCATATTTTGTTTTGTTGGTATGATCTGTTTTGGTTAAGTTATTTTTATTCTTCATATAAATGTTGCTCCCCGCTATATTTTTACTTTACTATTTTATTGAGGTAGAAACAGATTAGCATATTATATAGATATACTTGATTATAGAAAATGTTTTTATAATAAACAATAGATTTATTGAAAATTTATTATTTTTTCACATAAAAATAATAAAAATGGTTTTTTGTCTGAATCTGGGAATGTATGTTACAATAAACCAAACGCAGTGAGAGGTGAACCATGGATACATTTAAGATAGTAAATGCAACACAGAACGACAAAGATGAATTACTAACACTTTATCACGCCATGATAGGTGGTCCGTGTGAGTGGAGTGAGAGTTATCCAGATGAGAATACAATAGAATTTGATTTGGGGAATGAAGATCTTTTTGTTATGAAAAATACTAAAAATGAAATCATAGCAACAATATCTATAGACCATGATGACGAGGTGGAGGCACTCACATGCTGGCGTGATGATCTGGCGCCTTCGGGGGAGCTGTCAAGGCTGTGTGTCAGGAAGGATATGCAAGGACAGGGTATAGCTAAGCGGATGATGAACTATGCCTGTGGTGTTCTCTGGGACAGAGGTATGAAGGGTGTACACATACTTGTCAGAGAGGGACATGTTGTAGCTCTTTCAACTTATTCAAAACTTGGATTTGCCACAGTTGGAGAGTGCGATCTTTTTGACAAGCACTTTATATGTATGGAGAAAGAGTTCAGATAAAGTCACAGGATATTAGACAGAAAGGCGGATGGAGAATATGTCAGATAGAGGGTATAGCCTTTTGTTTCCTTCAGGTGAATTAACATATAAGATGATGAATCAAGTCACTATGCATGATCTGGGTATGGATCTTATATGCAGGCAGTTGTCGTCAAAGGAATCAGAACAGAATTATATAATGCGTGTTATGTCACAGATATATTTAGATCCGGAGGTGACGCGTTACAGATGTGATGTATTTGAGGATATACTGAAACATAAACAGCTCAGGGATGACCTGATGGGAACTCTTGACCGAATAAGTTTTCTAAAGGATTACGGAAGTTTTCGCCGGGAGTATGATGAGGGCGCAAGTGTGTGGGAGTTGATGCACAGACTTGATGAGATAGGTGATTACATAGAGTGCGTTGATGCCCTGTATGCGTGTCTTAATGAATATGAATTAGGTTCAGCTGGATTTTCCGGACTTAAGGAGTATGTGCAGAAGATATATAGCGATAACGGGTTCGGTGCGCTTAAGGAAGATATTTCAAAGCTGAAATTTGAAACATCTGAGATAAAGAGCATAACTGTGGGGGTCAATCTGAATGGGAGGTTTGAGGCTGAGGGAGTGGGCCTTATCTCTGTGAACAATAAGTATTTCACCAGGGGAGGCGTGCTCAGCAATTTTTATGACCACCTTGTGACAAAGGACAGGATCAGCAGCGAGGCTAAATGGAAGGGGGATTATAAATTCCAGCCATTTGACTCTAGAAGTGAGATGCAGGTCAAGGCACCGATGCAGCAGATGGCGCAGACTGCGGCGGCGGGTACCGTAGCAGGTGCAGCCGCAGGTATAGGAGGTATACCGGAGGGAGATCAGGCCAGAGATGTGACCAGATATACTGACAGAGTGGTGGGACACATGATATCCGGAATAGTGAAGAAGATGAGACAGGTGTTAAATAAGTATGTGTCCATAACCATCACGGATATGACAGATCTCATACCAGAGCTGATGTATTATATTAGGTGGGCTGAGTATATAGAAAAGCTCCAGAGCAGAGGAGCGGCATTTGCAAAGGCGGACGTGATATGCCAGGGAAATGGCTCATCAGATGCCGAGAACAAATATTATATGAAAGCCCGCGGTGTATACAACATTAAGCTAGCGGCATTTGACACGGAGGAGTCGGATCACATAGTTACCAATGATCTGGATTTTGATAACGAGCACAGAGTGTATATTCTGACAGGTGCAAACAGGGGTGGAAAGACGACTATAACCCAGACAATAGGACAGCTTTTTGTGTTGGCTCAGGGTGGTATATATATCCCAGGCGATGAATTCGAGTTTGCTCCGGTGGACTGCATATATACGCATTTCCCGGCTGATGAGGACAAGACATTGGATCTTGGAAGACTGGGTGAGGAGTGCAAGAGATTCAGGGAGATATTTGACAGCGCCTGTGAGCAGAGTCTTATCCTGCTGAATGAGACATTTTCAACGACATCATTTGAGGAGGGCTACTACATAGCAAAAGATTCTGTTAGAGCCATTTTGACAAAGGGCGTCAGGACGATATATAACACGCATATGCACAAGCTTGCATCTGATGTGGAGAAAATGAATGGAGGCAGGACGAGCGGAAAAGTCTATTCGTTGATAGTCCACAACGAGGGGGCGCAGCGTTCATATAAGATAGAGGTAGCGCCGCCGGCGGGAAAATCATATGCCAGCGATATAGCGAAGAAATATGGCGTTACATATGACATGTTGATTCATAATATATAGATCCACTCTTTGGAGTGACAAAGACAAGGGGGTATATGTAATGGATAAATTGATTATATATCTGATATGTATAAATATACTGGGAGCTGTTCTTGACGGAGTGACGGCTGCAAGGCGCAGGCGGACAAGGCACAGGGGGCTGGATATAATACTGGGTATTATTGCCATTGCCGGGGGCGCTCCGGGCATGATAATAGCGTTTGCACTGTGTGACAGGACTGCGTCCAAGACAAATATGATGCTGAGGGTGTTTACTGTGTGCGTGTGTGTGATAGAACTTGCGGTGTTCATGACATGGAAACTCAGACCTGCGGGTAAATGGAATTTTGCGTTCTGGGATGTGTTTGTAAGATACAGATGGACGTTGTGGTTTATGGCGGCAATGAGTGTTATAACATTTGTCATGTTTGGGATTGACAAATACCGGGCGGTCAAGGGCGGATACAGGATTCCTATAGCTGTTTTGCTTGGCATGGCATTTGCCGGAGGGAGTGTTGGAGCACTGCTCGGAATGGTGGTATTTAGGCATAAGATAAGAAAGAATTATTTTGCTGTAGGTGTGCCGCTGATACTTGTTATGCAGACAGTGCTTTTGATGTGCGCGGAGAATTTGTTGTAGGATATGGGGTGGAGAGAAATTGGCGATGCTGTGGTTTGACTGCGAGGCTCTGTATAATTGTAAGGCGATGTGTCCGGGGGAGGGTGTCAGATATGTTTGAAAAGAATACAAAAGAGGTAAATAACATAATAGCCAGGATGTTTGCTGCGTGTATGATAGCCGTTTTTGCTCTTGTCATATGCCTTGGTTCCGGTGTTCAGCTGCCTGTATTTTGATCTGAAGTTCACTGTTCAGATGGGCGTATTCTCATATTTGGTCATGGCTGCGGCACTATATGTGAATTCTGCAACAAAGTATGAGGTTGTATATGAAGGCAGATCCAGAATGACTATATTTATAGCATATTTACTTGGATTCACGGTTGAGTTCATAATAATAAACGTCATGTTGAGACTCATAGTAAAGCGCGCAAGGAGAATGATGGAAGAGAGGAACAGTGCTGAGGCGGAGAACAGGATGAAGTCGAAGTTCCTATCCAGCATGTCCCATGAGATAAGAACGCCGATGAATGCGATCATAGGAATGGCGGATGTTGCACTCAGAGATGAGATGAGCGATGAGGTCCGCAAATGTGTGACCATAATCAAGTCCTCCTCGACAGGTCTGCTTGAGATCATAAATGACATTCTGGATCTTTCCAAGATAGAGGCGGGCAAGTTGACTATAATAGAGGATACATACACTACAAAGTCGTTGATAGATGATATGAAATCCATAATAGATGCCAGAAATATTGATGGTAAGATCCCAATTTATTATCATATTCAGGACGATATGCCGCCGGTGCTTGAGGGAGATGTGGTCAGGATCAGACAGGTTATGCTGAATTTTGCATCCAATGCCATCAAGTACACGGACGCCGGACGGATAGATGTGACAGTTGGCTGTGAAAGGCTCCCTGATGGCAAAGTCAATCTTACATATGCCGTGCAGGATACCGGACAGGGTATACAGCATGAGGATATGGACAGGTTGTTTGAGATGTACAGTCAGTTTAACGTGGAGGAAAATCATGGCAAAGAAGGGACGGGGATCGGTCTTGCCATCAGCAAATATTTTATAGATGAGATGGGAGGTACAGTGGACGCCCAGAGTGAGTGGGGAGTAGGCAGCAGATTTGCATTTATTCTGCCTCAGAAAGTAGTGTCTGATCCACATGTGACAGAAAAACTTGCCTCAGATACCGTGGATGCATGTATGTTCAGAACTCATGGAGCCAGGATATTGTTGGTTGATGACAATGAGCTCAACCGAGAGGTGGTCAAGGCGATCCTTGAGCCGATGGAGCTAGTTATAGACGAGGCGGCAAATGGACTGGAGGCTGTTCACATGGCAAAGACGATGCCGTATGACATGATATTTATGGACAGGCATATGCCTGTGATGAACGGTGAGACTGCGACCCGCAGTATACGTGAGATGAAGGACTGTATCAACAGGAAGACACCTATCATAGCGATCACGGCTGACGCCATAGCAGGCGTGCGGGAACATCTGCTGAGTGTAGGTATGGATGACTATATAGTAAAGCCGATAGATGTGGATTTGATGTGTGGTATCATAAGGAAGTATCTGCCGGTGGAGAAGGTGGAACTGTAGGGTCTGCGAATATCCCGAGTTCAGGTGGATATTGGGTAAATGAAAAGAATGCAACGGCGAGAATAGCCAGGATTGTCATGGCAACGTAGTCGTTTATGTAGAGGTAAGAGTTGCTGGCTTTATGAAGTAATCTGTTCTCGGCCCGCAATGCATACATAACCCCGGCAAAATAAAGCGCGATATTCAGAAACTCATAATTCCTGCCAAGAACACCGTTTAGTGTGTAAAACACGATGACAATGAAAGCCATACCTGACAGGATACCGACAGTCCTTGCTGGAAGATAATGTTCCGGCAGGGGCTTTTCTTTTATATGAGCCCAGAGAAATTCGATCATTGTCAGCAGGAGCATTGGAAAGAATATAAGTTTCAGGTGTTCCCAGGTTGATTCGTTCACTGCCGAGAATAGTCCGACAGCGGGATTGTCATTTGACCACTCGTAGGTGAAATGTAGCAGAACGCCGAGTATCGAGATGAAGATAAAGCGGAAAAGGTTGAGTCTGTTTTTGGCTTGCATTAAGGGTTCTCCGTTGAAAACAGATGCTATATTACATAGTGTATGACAAATTATGATTAATATGATTTATGTTGGGGCAGAAAAATCTATAAATTCGTTAAAAATCCTTGCCTTGGAGCTGACTCCATATGCTACACTTTAATTGTCGGCAGGTGAGTGTGTGAATCTGCAGATATGATAATAGTATGGTAATGGTGATTGGAAAAAACAAAGCTTGATTAAGGTTGAAATTGGGTTTTGACGAGTTGCCGCCGGAAACAAATAATTGGAGGAACTATATTATGAGCAAAAAGGTATTGGTAATAGGAACAAGTCTTAGAAACAACAGCAATTCAGATGCTCTTGCAGAAAGATTTGCTGAGGGTGCAAAGTATGCCGGCAACGAGGTAACACAGGTTACACTCAAGGGTAAGAAACTTGCCTTTTGTGTTGGATGTCTGGCGTGTCAGAAACAGGGCGCGTGTGTGATCAAGGATGACGCTATAGAGCTGGCAGAGCAGATGAGGTGTGCTGATGTAATAGCGTTTGCCAGTCCGATATACTATTATGAGATGGCAGGCCAGATGAAGACATTGCTTGATCGTGCCAATTCACTGTACTCATCGGATTATAAGTTCAGGGATATATATTTCCTGTCAACCGCCGCTGAAGATGAGGTTGGTGTGGACGAACGAGCGATACATGGACTTGAGGGATGGATAGCATGTTTTGAGAAATGCCACCTTGCGGGAACTGTATTTGCCGGCGGAGTGGATGGCATGGGCGAGATTGCAGGACATGCAGCGCTTGATCAGGCCTATGAGATGGGAAAAAATGTGTAGGAGGTATTTGATATGGAATATGCAAAATTAAGAAGCACAGATATAGAAATATCCAAATTGTGTATTGGATGTATGAGTTTTGGCAAGGCGGGGATTATGCATGACTGGACACTTGACGAGAATCAGACAAATGATATGGTAAAACACGCTCTTAACCTTGGAATCAATTTTTTTGACACTGCCAACTGTTATTCGGGGGGAACCAGTGAGGAATATCTGGGAAAAGCGATAAAGAACAACATTACAAGGGATAAAGTTGTCATAGCATCAAAGGTATATTTCAATGAGGGAAGATTGTCAAAAGCAGCCATCACCAGAGAGATAGATGGTACATTGAAGAGGCTGGGAACGGATTATCTTGATCTGTACATAATACATAGATTTGACTATGATACACCTATAGAGGAGACAATGGAGGCTCTCGATGGTCTGGTTAAGGCTGGAAAAGTAAGAGCACTTGGAGCTTCAGCCATGTACGGATATCAGTTTTATAATATGCAGATGGTGGCGAGAGATAACGGGTGGACTCCATTTGCAGCTATGGAAGACCACTACAATCTGCTCTACAGGGAGGATGAGAGAGAGCTCATCCCAATCTGCAAGCAGATGAATGTCATGCTCATGCCATACAGTCCGTTGGCAGCAGGCCATCTGGCGAGAAATGTATGGAATAGTGATTCTATCAGGAGTAAGACAGACCGTGCGGCAAAGGGTAAATACGACAAGATGGAGCACTATGACATGCAGATAGTGAACAGAGTTTGTGAACTGGCAGAAAAATATAACTGCAAGATGTCACAGATAGCCATAGCATGGCAGTGGGCAAAGGGTGTGACAGCCCCGATAATTGGCGCAACAAAGACTGATTATTTAGATGATGCGGTTGGAGCATTTGACGTAAAGCTCACAGATGAGGATGTGGCATATCTTGAGGAGATGTATGTCCCTCATCCTGTTGTCGGTGCCATAAATGCGAATCCGCCGCAGGGCGTCTTGATAATAGATGACAAGAAATGAACATGTTATACAGTATGAGGAATAAATTATAAATATAAAAATATACCCCTGTGCAGAAATCACAATTACATGATCTGCGCGGGGGTATTATGTTTACATAACTTATACTATG
Source organism: Coprococcus sp. (assembly GCA_050874325.1). Lineage (GTDB taxonomy): Bacteria > Bacillota > Clostridia > Lachnospirales > Lachnospiraceae > Coprococcus. The sequence goes on from JBNMKK010000002.1 coordinate 159,754, forward strand.
CGTTGTTATTTGGCAGATAGACGGGCAAGCTCGGCTTTGAGACGTTCGTTCTCTGCTAATGCATTTGCCAAGGCGGAATCTTTCTCTGCAAGAGCGGAATCTTTCTCTGCAAGAGCGGAATCTTTCTCTGCGAGAGCGGTACTTTTCTCTGCGAGAGCGGCGTCTTTCTCTGCGAGAGCGGTACTTTTCTCTGCGAGAACGGAATTCATCTCAGCCAAATCCTTTTCAATATTTTTATATTTTTTCATTTCGTCTTCTAATATCCGCATTTTTGTTGCCAGTTCATCTGTTTCGAGTTCCAAAGATTGATCAAACATATCACAAACCTCCTCTGTCTCAGTATAAGCTGCATACAGATAGGCATATAATTTCTTTGTGAGCCCCATGAGCTGATGGGCGTCAGATTGCGTTATGTTGCCTAACTGTAAATTAGTTTCTATACTGCCGAGTATATCAGTTTGAACAAGCTTTTTCAATGACTGGATGGTATTGGGGTCACGGTTTGTCCGCATAAGTTTTCTTAGTTTTAGTAAGTGGAAAGGGATCAGGATCACCATTTTCCTGTCGTTCAGCTCCTGAGTGCTGATGTCTGCAAGTTTTACCGTTGGCACTGTATAAATATGTGACCGCTCATTCCAGAAATCCAGCTCAAGATCGTATTTACTAGGTACTTTTGACGAGACATCTCCTAAAAATATGATGCAGGGGTTAGGAAAGTGAAGGATGAACCTCGGAAGTTTTGAATTATCAGAAGTTATGGTTTCTTTGTTCACATCGGCATATCCGTAACCATAGGAGAAAATCCGGAAAATGATTTCCTTATCCTCCGTGATTTGAGCCTCCATATGGTATGCATCTTTGTTGTTTAAAACCAGAATAGTGTCAGCCAAAGTCGTCTTTAGGGATTTGTCGTTTTGATGTTCAGTCCAATGATAATCGATCGTAGTGTTTTCTGGATCGTATTCAGTCCGAAATAGGCCATTTATCATATTGGTGACAGCCTTTGCTGAGAGAGATAGCATTTTTTTAAATACATGGTCAAAGATCATATGGTCATGATTGGAATTTGTTTTGTTTGTTGTCAAATAGTGTTCTCCTTTGTTTGAAATCCAGCTGGTAAGCCACACATTACAGCAGTGAAAAAGCTAAGTCAATAGATTCGGACAAATGCGCTAAAAAAGCGAAATTTTATGGTTTTATACTTTATGGAAGATCAAAAAGCAAATTAAAAACATAAAAATTAAAAAATCATAGAAAACAAAAGGGTTATGTAGATTTAGCGCATTATCCAAATTTGAAAATATAGGTATATATCAGCAAGTTTGTTCACTATTTTTTAATCTGTGGTTTGTTTTCTTCTTAGCTGTATTTGTGATAAACTATACATATCTATTCAGGGGGACAAAAAGGAGGGGCCACACATGCGTTTAATACATATATCAGATCTTCACATAGGAAAGAGGGTAAATGAATTCTCTATGCTGGAGGATCAGGAATATATTCTGAAGAAAATACTGGAAATAATTGATCTTGAACAGCCGGATGGTGTGATCATAGCCGGGGATATATATGACAGATCAGCGCCGGGGGATGAGGCGGTGAAAGTGCTTGACGGTTTTCTCACATCTTTGGCAAAGAGAAAACAGCAGGTATATATGATAAGTGGCAATCATGATTCGGCGGCCAAACTGGCATTTGCATCAAAACTTATAGACATAAGTGGAATTCACATATCACCGGTATATGACGGGCATGTGGAACCGCAAGTGCTCAAAGATAAAAATGGTGTGACCGTGAAAATATATATGTTGCCGTTTGTAAAACCGGCAACAGTGAGAGCTGTTTTTCCTGATGAGGCAGATGGGATAGTTGATTACACTGATGCCTGCCGTGTTGCGATAGGGCATATGGGCGTTGATGAGGCAGAGACAAATATCCTGGTTGCGCATCAGTTCGTGACGGGGGCTGAGCGTTCGGAATCGGAGGAGAATGTGGGCGGACTGGACAACGTGGACGTGTCCGTTTTTGAACCGTTTGACTATGTGGCACTTGGACATATACATGGACCGCAGAGGGTGGGCAGGGAGACTGTAAGATATAGTGGAACACCACTCAAATACTCACTCTCGGAGGCGAAACACACCAAGTCTGTGACAGTTGTAGATATATTTGAGGGTAAAAAGATAGAGATAAGAACGGTGCCGCTTGTGCCGATGCATGAGCTGAGGGAGATAAGGGGTACATTTGACGAGCTGATGGACAGGCAGAATTATGAGAGTACAGCGGTGGATGATTATCTGTATGTGGTACTCACGGATGAGGAGGATGTGCCAGATGCGCTTGGAAAACTTAGAACAGTATATCCAAATATTATGAAGATACGTTATGACAATATCAGAACCAGAGCGACACAGGTTGTAGATGAAGGTGTGGTGCTCGATGGAAAGAGTATGATAGATCTTTTTGATGAACTTTATGAGAAACAGAATAATCAGACTATGAGTGATGAACAGAGGACGTTTATTCATGAAATAATCTCTGCAGTTGACGGAGAGGAGGCGTAGATATGAGACCGTTACAGCTGACTATGGCGGCATTTGGACCATATGCGGGGATTCAAACGCTGGAACTTGATAAATTGGGGGACAATGGGCTGTACCTTGTGACTGGGGACACCGGAGCGGGTAAGACTACGATATTTGATGCCATTTGCTATGCGCTCTATGATGCGCCGAGCGGAGCGGGACGAAATGCAAATATGATGCGTTCGACATATGCGGACGCGGCAACGGATACCTATGTGGAGCTGGTATTTGACCATATGGGGAAGACCTATATGATAAGGAGAAATCCGGATTTTGAGAGACAGAAACTGAGAGGAACGGGTACGACTATCCAGAAGGCGTCGGTGGAGCTTAAACTTCCAGATGGTGGTGTACTGGCGGATAGAAAAAGGGCAAATGAGTATATACAGGAACTTTTAGGTGTAGACAGGAATCAGTTTACCCAGATATCTATGCTTGCACAGGGGGAGTTTAAGAAACTTCTGGTGGCAGATACAGCGGAGAGACAGAAGATATTCAGCAAGCTGTTTCATACATCAAAGTATTCAGTATTTCAAAACAGACTGCAGGACGAGACCAGAAAGCTCTATAATGAGTGCGATGATATGAGAAAGAGTATAGGGCAGTACATAGCTGGGATTGCCTGTGATGAGGATGATCCGGTCAGTATCGATGTTGACAAGGCAAAGAGTGGACGGATGCAGATTGGTGATGTGATCTCCTTGGTTGATGAGCTTGTCAAAACAGACGGGGAGAAGGCGTGTATCTGCAGAGGAAAGATAGAGGAGCTGGACAGGATTATCGCGGAACTTAACACACAGATCGGTAAAGCTGAGGAAATTTGTAAAGCCAGTCGTAATCTGGAGAAGGCTAAAGTGGATCTTCAACTTGCATGGACAGGTATGGATGGAGCGTTGGCGGAATTTGAAAAGGCAAAGATAGCTGTCCCGGAGATTAAGAAACTACAAAGTCAGGCGGCGGTAATTGCAAATGAGTTGTCAAGATATGATAAGTTAGAAGAACTCAGGAAAAGCGTGTATGATTCCGAATTGAGGATCAGGGCTGACAACATACAGCTTGAAGAATATCAGAAAAAGGTTGCAGATAAGCAAAAATATATAGAGACACTCAAGTTGGAGCAGGCATCCCTTGCCGGGGCAGGGGAAAAAAGAGCGGAGCTTGTGGCAGAGAGGGAAAGGTTGTCTGGGCAGGCGGAGAACTTGAAGGAGCTTAAGACAGGTCTTGTTGATCTGGATAAAAAAAGAAAACAGGCTGAAAAGGCTCAGAGTAAGTATATAAGTGACAGAGCAGACTATAACCGACTTAAAGAGCAATATGATGGCATGGATCGGGCATACATGGACGGGCAGGCAGGTATTCTTGCCAGCAGACTGGCAGAAGGTGATGCCTGCCCTGTGTGCGGTTCGACGACACATCCTAAACTGGCTGTGTGTGAAGGTTTGGTTCCGTCAGAAAGCGAACTTGAAACTGCGAAAATTCAGAGCGATCAAGCTCACGACAGAGTAAACTCAAGTGCAATGGATGCAAAGGTGATAAGTTCCAAAGTTGCGGATCTGGAGCAGGAATTGAAAGATCAGGCATCTAAGATATTGGGAGAGGCTGTCGTTGTCGATGATACTGAGGCAAAAAATTCCTTGGCAGATCTTCCGAAAAGGGTGCAGGCAAGACTTGAGGAAATAGTGGGACGGATAGCAGGACTTATTGAACAGATTGACGCCGAGAAGAAGAAAGCAGACAGACGAGATGCTTTGGAGACGAAGATCCCGCAGGAAGAGAAGTTGCTAGCTGAGATACAGCGTGAGGAATCTGAAATAGATAAGGGGATTTCGGCTCTTACTGCAAAGCTGGAATCTGATAAAAAAATGTGTGAAGAGATGGCGAAAGGATTGAGTTTTGGCAATCGTATTGAAGCGGAGAAGCAGAAAGTGATGTTTGAGACAGACGCACAGAAGATACAGGATATATATGATGCAGCTGAGCGGAGGTACAATACGATCGTGCAGAATATCAGGACTATCGAAGGGCAGATAGAGGCACTCACGCATACAGTTGAGACAGCTGAGAAAATAGATGCTGAAAAGCTGCAGGCGGATCTGTCAGCTGCAAATGCAGAGCTTGGGGAAAACAGAACTATATTGCAGGAGATAGGTAATCGTATCCAGGCAAATAAGAATGTAATTATGCATGTAGGCAGAAAATCTGGAGAACTTGATGAAACGGAGAAGAAATATAGGAGCGTTAAAGCCCTCTATGATACTGCATCTGGAAATGTAACGGGAAAAAATAAGATAACATTTGAAACCTATATTCAGATGACATATTTTGACAGGATAATCAGGCGTGCAAACCTTAGATTCCTGAAAATGTCGGATGGACAGTATGAGCTTATGCGTATTATGGAGCCGGACAGCAATCAGAAAAAGACTGGCCTCGATCTATGTGTTGTAGATCACTACAACGGTAGTCAGAGGGATGTCAGATCATTGTCGGGTGGCGAATCGTTTATGGCGTCTCTTTCTCTTGCACTCGGCCTTTCTGATGAGGTTCAGGCATCTGCTGGTGGAATACAGATAGACACGATGTTTGTAGATGAAGGATTTGGCTCTCTTGACACGGAGAAGACGCTGCCGCAGGCATATAATGCATTAGTCAGTGTAACCGAGGGAAGAAAACTTGTTGGCATAATCTCTCATGTGACGGAACTTAAGGAGAAAATCGACAGACAGATCGTGGTGACAAAGGACAGAACCGGCAGGGCAAAAGCAAAACTGGTGGTGTGAAAGGACGGTACAATATAATGGAACTTTTTGATATATGTGACGAACAGGGAAATCCTACAGGAGATACAGTGGAGCGGAGCATTGCGCATGCAAAGGGCATATGCCACAGGACCGCTCATATCTGGATCACAAAGAGAGAAAATGGCAGATACAAAGTCCTTTTGCAGAAGAGAGCCATGAATAAAGATTCATTTCCTGGAAGGTATGACACCTCATCTGCGGGGCACATACAGGCTGGCGATGAACCAATGGAGTCGGCACTCAGGGAACTGGGTGAGGAACTTGGCATAACTGCAGAAACCGTGGATCTCGATTTTGCGGGAACATTCAGGATTCAATATGAGAAGGAATTTCATGGCAAAATGTTCAGGGACAATGAGGTGGCGTTTGTGTTCGTGTATCAGAAACCGGTGGACATAGCAGACCTGACGATCCAGAAGGAAGAACTGGACGGTGTGAGCTGGTTTGATCTGGAGGATACCTATGAGGCATGTAAAAATCATGATCAGAAGTTCTGCGTGCCGCTTGGCGGGCTTGAGACGGTGAGAAGATATCTGGAAAATACCAGAAGATAAAGAAAAGTAATACATAAGATATCACGTTAAAAAGAGGTTGTCAGATTGGTTAGCTTATGCTAACATAACATGTGTTATGGAAAATGACAAGCGCAGAGGAACGATAGAAAAACTGAAAATGGCTGGTAAAGAAGAATTTCTCGAAAAGGGATATCAAGGGGCAAGCCTCAGAAATATATGTAAGAATGCAGGAGTCACCACAGGTGCATTCTACTTTTCATTTGACAGCAAGGAGGCGTTGTTTAAGGCGATACTCGAGCCGTTGGTAAAACAGTACGAGACTATGCTGGGCAGGCTGATGCAGGGAGAGATTGAGGATCCTGGCACCGGGGTTGATGCAGATAAGGTCATGATGCAATTCCTTCTGGAACACAGGGAAGAGGCAATGATCATCATGAATGGCGCTGCTGGTAGCTGTTATGAGAATTATCATCTGAGGGTTGAAGAGTTCATGAGACAGTCATTTACGGCGTATTACAGGTCACATCTTGGGTGTGAACCTGATGAGACTCTGGTGCGTGTACTGGCGAAGATGAGGCTTGAAGGAGCCTTGGCGATATTGAACGAGAATGTAGATGTGGAGAAAAAAATGTATCTGACAGAAAAAGTTGGCATTCATGCCACAGGTGGTACAGAAAAGTTGATAGAGAGTTTGAAGAAAGAGGTTCATCATTGATGAACCTCTTATTTTTATAAACATAACAAACCATGACAAGTGTTATTTTCACGCAAACGCTGCGCAAAACGCCTTTCATGCGTTTGCACAATTTAACAAGTAGGAGGAAATGAGAAAAATGGGCAACACACAGAAGAACACAGAAAAAAGGTCAAAGGTGGATATAACAGGAGTTCCGGAGACGATGCTCCAGACACTCTACGCAAGGGCAAAGGAATCACGAAAGCCGGATCATGCCATATATGACGGAAAAGCTATAGAGATAGTTGACAGCCTGGATTATGATTTTGGTCTTGCCGACAAGGATTTTGCGATGGGAAGTGGTGTGATAGCAAGGACTATAGTTCTAGATAAGTTGGTGTCAGATTTTTTGAAAAAACATAAAGGGGCGGTTGTGGTTAACATAGCCTGTGGTCTTGATACGCGTTGTTACAGGAACGAGGGGATGTACAGCAGATGGTACAATATAGATCTCCCAGAGACAATGGCTGTCAGGGAGAAATTCCTGCAGGAAAATGGTCCGATATATCAGATTTCTGAATCGGCAATGGATGATGTGTGGGCAGACAGTGTAGATTATGTCGGCGAGCCGGTGTTGGTCATCATAGAGGGGCTTACGATGTATCTCACAGAGGTTGATGTGAAGAAGATATTTGACATAATAGATAGGAAATTTACTCATGCCACGGTGTTTGTGGAGACTATGGCACCATTTATGGCAAAGCATATCAAGGAGAAATCTATACACGGAAGTCATGCAAAGTTCTCATGGGGTGTTTCAAATGGAAAGAAATTGGCAGAGATCTTACCAAAATATAAATATATCTCCCAGCACAGCTTGGTAGAGGGGATGGCGGAGTTTATACCTGTTTATAAAATTATCGGAAAGCTGCCATTTGTCAGAAATATATCTAACAAGATAGTTGTGATGGAAAAGTGATAAATATTTGTGGGTACATAGATCCAGTTTAATTATATAAAAGGGTATTGACATAAAATCAAAAGGCATTTATGATACAATAAAATGCAAATAAGTTGCAAATTTGGAAAGAGAGATTACATGTCGAGAGAGTATAAGACAAGAATAAGTCGGGCTATAGAGGTATTTGCTACAGAAAGGCTGGACAGAGGATTTTGCGCAGCGGATGTAAGTGCGTATTTGGATGAGAGAGGCATAGATGCGAATATCACGACTGTATACCGCAATCTTGACCGCATGGTTACCCAGGACAAACTGATAAAGTATCAGGGCACTGATGGTAGTTCGAGTCTGTATAGAATGGGAAAGACTGATCATAGTTGCCACGAACACCTTCATATGCAGTGTGTTAAGTGCGGAAGAGTAATACATATTGACCGTGATACCATGGATCATATAGCTAAAGGTGTTCAGGAGAGGTATGGATTTATGATCGACTGCGACAGATCGTCGATATGTGGTGTTTGCAAAGATTGTCAGAGGCTTTGAGAAGTTACTGTAGTCTAAGCTAAATGGGATTGTTACAGATGTGGCTGTATCGTTACGGTCACATCAAAAACTATATATCCCGAAATTTTCTAGAATGAAAAGGAGGTGTGTAGCATGAGTAAAAAGAGAATAATGTCATGGATTCTCATAGTGTTCTTTTTGTCGGGAGTACTTTTTTCTTATGGCTATATCGCTCGTAATGCGGAGCATGACTGTACAGGACAGGAATGCCCTATATGTATGCACTTGCAGCAGGCTGCACAATTCCTTTCGAATATAAAGACAATGTCAACTACGCCGGTATTTCTGGCGTTCTTAAGTGTGTTCACACTTGGAGCGGTATTGGTGTATACCCACGAGTATTGTACCGATACGCTTATTTCCCTAAAGGTGGAATTACTGAATTGATTTATCTTTTGTTTTTGCAGTGGTAAAGATAGAGGTAGTTTATTAAAGTTACCCTATTTTGTTATTTTGTAGAAAAACAATTTTTATTTAAATCAATTTGGAGGATTTTACAATGAAGAAAAATAGAATATTTGGCCTTATTATGGCATCGGTACTGACTGTTTCAGCATTTTGTGGTTGCGGAACCGGCACGGCTGTTGATTCGGATCAGAAAGGGGAAAGTGCGCCAAAAAATGTGACAAATGCTTCGGAATACAGCATTGTATGCACAACTTTTCCGCAGTATGACTGGATCCGCAATATTTTAGGTGATGATTCCGATAAGTTTCAGCTTACTATGCTGCTCGATCAGGGGATGGATCTTCACAGTTATCAGCCGACTGCAGAGGATATAGCAAAGATAGCTGACGCAGATATGTTCGTGTATGTTGGCGGTGAGTCTGATGAATGGGTGGATAATGCCATGAAGGAGGCGGCCAACAAGGATATGAAGGCTGTGAATCTGCTTGAGGCTTTGGGTGATGCTGTAAGAGAGGAGGAAGTGGTCCCGGGCATGCAGTCAGAGGAAGAGGAGGAAACCGAAGAAGAGGAAGGCCCTGAGTATGATGAGCATGTGTGGCTATCATTGAAAAATGCGGCAACCCTTACTGATGTTTTGTCTGAAAATATACAGGAGATTGATCCGGCGAATAAGGAAGATTATGTGGAGAATGCGGCTGAATACGTGGATAGGCTTAATGATCTTGATGGGAGATATGCGCTTACTGTATCTAAGGGTAAACGTCAGGCTATTATTTTTGGAGACAGATTCCCGTTCAGATATATGGCAGATGATTATGGACTTACCTACTATGCTGCATTTGTGGGATGCAGTGCAGAATCTGAGGCAAGCTTTGAGACAATAACATTTCTTGCGCAGAAGGTGGACGATTTAAAACTCCCGGTTATTTTGACGATAGAGGGCTCGGATAACAGGATAGCTGAATCGATACGAAAGGCTACGAAGTCAAAGAATCAGGAGATATTGACCATGGATTCGATGCAGTCTGTAACTGCGAAGAATGTGGCTGATGGCGAGACATACCTGAATGTGATGGAAGATAATCTGAATGTACTTTCTCAGGCATTAAATTAATTGATGTTTACTAAATGGACTGACATTCAAAAGAACAGGAGAAAATAAATGGCATATATAACTTGTAAAGACCTAGTGATAGGCTATGAGGGACGAGCAGTGGCGTCAGGGCTTAACTTCAGTATAGATAAAGGCGATTATCTCTGCATAGTGGGGGAAAATGGAGCGGGAAAGAGTACTTTGGTAAAAACTTTGCTTGGCCTGTTGAAGCCGGTTTCCGGTGAGATAAAATTTGAAGATGGCTTGACAGCGCATGACATAGGGTATCTTCCTCAGCAGACATCTGTACAGAAAGATTTTCCTGCGACTGTGTGGGAGATTGCTTTATCTGGGACATTGTCTAAGTGCAGAATGCGTCCGTTTTATGGAAGAAGCGAAAAAAGACTTGCACAATCTCAACTGGAAAGACTTGGAATATGGGATATACGCAGGAAATGCTACAGGAATTTGTCAGGGGGACAGCAGCAGCGTGTTCTTCTTGCGAGAGCTATGTGTGCGACAGAGAATCTTCTTCTGCTTGATGAACCAGTGACTGGTCTTGACCCTGTGGCTACAGCCCAGTTCTATCAAATGATACAGCAACTGAACGAAAATGGCGTGGCAGTGATCATGATATCCCATGATCTTCGCGCGGTAGATTGTGCGAAACATGTTCTTCATATGCATCATGGAAGTTTGTTTTGGGGAAGTAGAGAGAAATATAAAAATAGCCGATATTGGAACATTATTGCCGTGGAGAATGAGAAAGGTGGTTGGCAGAGTGCAGATTATTGATAAATTAATTTTCTATATGCAGTACCCTTTTGTCAGGTATGCACTTGTCGTTGGAGTTCTTATAGCTTTGTGCTCATCACTTTTCGGCGCAACATTGATTCTTAAAAGATTTTCATTTATTGGTGATGGTCTTTCTCATGTAGCGTTTGGTGCAATGGCAATAGGATCAGTTCTGAAACTGACAAATAACACGGTCATAGTAATGCCTGTGACTGCGGCTGCTGCAATCCTTATACTTATGTCTGGGAAAGATGCAAGGCTTAAGGGAGATGCTGCGATAGCTATGATGTCTGTCGGGGCATTGGCCATAGGTTATTTGATCATGAATGTGTTCTCCACATCGGCAAATGTATCGGGTGATGTGTGCTCAACGCTGTTCGGTTCAACCTCTATACTCACATTGACGATGGGAGAGGTGTGGCTTTGCATAGTGATGTCGATATTTGTAATAGCGTTTTTCTGTCTGTTCTACAACAGGATATTTGCAGTCACATTTGATGAGAGTTTTACAAGAGCAATCGGGAAAAAAGCAGGAGCATACAATCTGGCTCTTGCAGTTGTGATCGCAGTTATCATAGTTCTTGCCATGAACCTGGTGGGATCTCTGCTGATCACGGCACTTCTGGTGTTTCCAGCCCTCTCTGCGATGAGAGTTATGTATAGTTTCAGATCGGTGGTGATTTATTCAGCCATACTTTCGGTTGTCGGAACTTTGGTTGGGATGCTGGTATCAATATTGTTTTCAACGCCGGTGGGATCTACGATAGTTGCATGCGATATGGTTATATTTGCACTTAACTGTATTGCGGGAAAGGTGATGAAGAGGTAAGAAATATGTATAAGAATAGAAATAAAAGAATGCATGGACGCAGACACAGACCGAGGCATTCTATTATGTTAATATCGGTGCTGAGTATGGTACTGACTATCACAGGCTGTGGTGGAAATCCTCAGACTATTGGCAGACGTTTGAATACAGAGAATGCAATGGATAAGGTGCTTAATCAGAAAACGAACAGTGAAACACCAGAAGAAGAGAGTAAGTCGGAGACCACAACAGAGACCAGATCTATAAAAGAGATGGAAACCAAAGCGGAGACGGAAAACACAACGGATATAGAACCCGCATCTGCAACTGAGGCGACATCAGAACCAACATATGGACAGGTCATGAATGGTGACAGCTCAGTTATAGCGCAATACAAGTCTGAGGGTGTGGATGTGGATCTCACACTTATGGGGAGCGATCTTGTATATGCGACTGTATATCAAATGATGTCAAAGCCGGAGGAATATGAGGGCAAGACTATAAGGATAGAGGGAAAGTATTATGCATCCTATTATCCGATAACCGACAAATATTATAATTACTGTCTTATAGCCGACGCTTTGGCATGCTGCAGTCAGGGACTTGAATTTGAACTCGGTGGAGATGCCGTGTATCCGGATGATTACCCGACGGATCAGAGCCAGGTGATAGTGACGGGAGTATTTGAAACCTACACAGAAGAGGCTGGACAGACCTTTTATTATTGCAGGCTGAAGGATGCCAAATATGAATTGGTATCGGAAGACGATCAGTAGAATGTAAACAGCATAATGTTATATAGAATCCGGGCAGATAAAAAATGCCCGGATTTTTTATAACTAGGTGTTTTGTATCGAAAAATATGGCAAAATGACGCAAATATATTAAAAAGCATTAAAAATAGCTAAAAAATGATAAAATTACTTAAAAAATAGTTTGATATATTGTAAAAACTATGCTAATTTTGAATAAAGAAAAACATTCAGCTAAATATTTGATAATACTACCAGAAGGGAAGTGATGAAGTGAAAGAGAAATATAGAGATGTACAGAAACTCACAGACAATCCGTTCCTTAACCTCTATCATATAGATGCGGTTGATACAGATGGAAATGATTTCAATTATTACTTTGCTTCGAGAAATAAAGAAAACGACATAAAGATGAAGACCCATGATGTAAGACCGGAGGGCATAGTCATATATGGAGTGACAACTGGGGACGAACCGAAGTTGGTACTTATAAAGCAGTACAGGTATCCTCTTGATGCATATATATATGAACTGCCTGCAGGACTGGTGGATGGCGATGAGACACCATCACAGGCTGCGGTCAGGGAGATGAAGGAAGAGACAGGTCTTAATCTTAAGGTTTGCGAGGATGGAGCAGAACTCTACAGAAGACCATTTTATATGGGACCTGGATTTACGGACGAGATGAGCAGTGCAGTATTTGGAACGGTCACAGGAACACCAAATCTTGACAGCAAGGAGAGCACAGAGGACATACAGGTCATATTGGCGAATCGAAAGGAAGTCAGAAGGATCCTGTCAGAGGAGCAGGTGTCCCTCAGGGGAGCGTACCTCATGACACATTTCCTGTCGGAGGGAGATCCACTTGGTTTCCTGAGAAAATAGAAGTCGTTGAATAGTGTCTGCTGATATAGCAGAACATAAATAAACGGGCATACCAAATGAGAAAAAAGGAGAAACAGAAAATGAGTTACAGAGAAACATACGATTTTTGGATGACAGATGATTATTTTGATGATGACACAAAGAAGGAACTTGCAGCGATAGCGGATGATGAGGCAGAGATCGAAGACAGATTTTACCGTGATCTTGTATTTGGAACCGGAGGACTCCGCGGAGTTATCGGAGCTGGAACAAACAGAATGAATTTCTATACCGTTCGTAAGGCAACTCAGGGGCTTGCGAACTTTATAGTTAAGCAGAATGCTCAGGACAAGGGTGTTGCCATCGCTTATGACTCAAGAAAGTATTCACCGGAGTTTGCTGCTGAGGCTGCACTTTGCCTGTGTGCAAATGGAATCAAAGCCTATCTTTTTGAGTCGCTCAGACCTACACCAGAACTTTCGTATGCGGTTAGAAAGCTTGGATGTACAGCCGGTATAGTTATAACAGCGAGCCATAATCCACCTGAATACAATGGTTACAAGGTATATTGGGAGGATGGCGCACAGATCACGGCGCCAAAGGACAGAGAGATCATCGCAGAGGTCAAGGCTGTGACAGATTTCCACGCAGTTAAGACGATGGATAAGCAGGATGCGCTTGACAAGGGACTTCTCACCATCATAGGCGCAGAGATAGACGATGCGTATATGGAGGAACTCAAGAAACAGATAATCCATCCAGAGATCATCAAGGAACAGTCAGAGAATATCAAGATCGTGTACACTCCATTCCATGGAACCGGTCTTGTGCCTGTAAAGAGAGTTCTGTCAGAGCTTGGTTTCAAGAACGTATACATCGTTCCTGAGCAGGAACTTCCAGATCCTGAGTTCACAACACTTGAGTATCCAAATCCAGAGGATCCAAAGGCGTTTGAGCTTGCCCTTAAGCTGGCCAAGGAGAAGAATGCGGACATCGTTCTTGCAACAGATCCGGACGCTGATCGTCTTGGAATATATGCGCTCGACACAAAGACTGGCAAGTATATGCCGTTTACAGGAAATATGTCGGGACTTATAATCGCTGAGTACCAGTTCAGAGAGAGAGCAAAATGCGGTCTCATGCCTAAGAATCCTGCTATGGTCAAGACTATTGTAACCACAAATATGGCAGATCCTCTGGCTGCAGATTACAATGTAAATCTCATTGAGGTTCTCACAGGATTCAAGTTCATCGGTGAGCAGATCAAGTTCTTCGAGCAGAACAATTCATACAACTTTGTGATGGGTATGGAGGAGAGTTACGGATGTCTTGTTGGAACATATGCAAGAGATAAGGATGCTCCCGTTGCAGTTATGTGTCTCTGTGAGGCTGCAGCATACTGCAAGAGCCAGGGAATCACTCTGTGGGATCACATGCTTGATCTTTATGAGAAGTACGGATACTACAAGGAGGGACTCTACACGATCACACTCAAGGGTGTTACTGGAGCAGAGAAGATCCGCAAGATCATGTCATCACTCAGAGCTGAGTCACTTACTCAGATCGATACACTTAAGGTTCTCAAGGTTCGTGATTATGAGAAGAATACTATCACAGATCTTGCAACAGGCGAGGTCACAGAGTCAGGACTTCCACAGTCAAATGTTCTCTACTATGATCTTGAGGATGGAGCATGGGCGTGTGTACGTCCATCCGGAACAGAGCCAAAGATCAAGCTGTACTACGGAATCAAGGGAACAAGCCTTGAGGATGCAGATGCAAAGCTTGAAGCCCTTCAGACAGCACTTGTAGAGAAACTCAATAAGCTTGCTGAGTAATTGGAAAATCATCCTGAGACTGATGAAAATATAAAAAGACAAAAATACTCCCCAGACGGCGCAAAAAAGTGCTGCCTGGGGAGATTTTTTTATATTAGCAAGGTAGTTTATTCCCCTCTCAGCGCAACAAAGTGATATAAAACGCAAGATTAAATATTGAATTTAAAAACGCGTTAATATAATATTAAATTAAGTAAAAATTAGCTAAAAAGAACTAAATGGGAATGCATGGAAACGAGCCGAACAGGTAGTATTTTGCGTCAAAAACGGCATAAAAGCAAGAAATATGCGTTGAATATACATCGGGATACAGGGATTAAATAAATTTTGGTAAAGGGGAATCTAAGGATGGATGCAAAGCAGAAATATGAGATGTGGCTTGGCAGTGACCAGGTAGACGAACAGACAAAACAGGAACTTAGAAGTATACAGGATGATAACGAGGAGATAGAGGACAGATTTTATACAAATCTGGAATTTGGAACAGGCGGACTTCGAGGCGTGATGGGAGCGGGAACAAACCGCATGAATATCTACACGGTCCGTATGGCAACACAGGGAATAGCAAATTACCTGGCAAAGATCGGGATATCAGAGCCGTCGGCGGCAATAGCATTTGACAACAGAAATAATGTTTCGCTGTATGCCCTTGAGACTGCACTCTGCCTGTGTGCAAACGGTGTGAAGGTGTATCTGTTTGATGCGCTCCGTCCTACACCGGAGCTTTCATTTGCAGTAAGATATCTGCACTGCAATATCGGTGTAAATATAACCGCAAGTCATAATCCAAAGGAGTACAACGGATATAAGGTGTACTGGGATGACGGAGCTCAGATAGTGTCTCCACAGGATAAGGAGATAATTGCTGAGGTTAATAAGATAGAAGATTTCTCTATGGTCAAGACTATGGAGAAAGGTGCTGCTATAGATGCAGGTTTGTTGAATGTGATCGGTCAGGAGATCGATGACGCATACATAGGTGAACTGCATAAGCTTGTCATGAATCCAGAGGAGATACAGAAAGCGGGAGAACTTAAGATCGTATATTCACCACTCCATGGAACAGGTCTTAAGCCTGTGACAAGAGTTCTCAGTGAGCTTGGATTCAAGAATGTGCATGTTGTGGAGGAGCAGGCTGTACAGGACGGAAACTTCCCAACTGTCAAGTCTCCAAATCCTGAGGGCGCAGAGGCATATGCTCTGAGTCTTGAACTTGCAAAGAAGGTTGGCGGTGAACTTATACTCGTCACAGACCCTGATGCGGACAGGCTTGGAATGTATGGATATGACAGCAAGAATAATGAATACAAGGAATTTACAGGAAATATGTTCGGTGCGATCCTCTGTGATTATGTGTTGATGCAGAGATCTCAGAGTGGCAGATTGCCAGAAAATCCGGCTATAGTGACAACGGTTGTTATCACAAATATGGTTAAGGAGATATGCGCAAAGTACAATACATTTTGCGATTGCAACAATCTGATCGGATTTAAGAACATAGCATCGAGAATGAGAGCGTATGAGCAGACAGGAGAACATAATTATGTGTTCGGACTTGAGGATACATTTGGATGTCTGCCTGGCACATATGCAAGAGATAAAGATTCTGTTGGAACTTTGATGCTGCTGTGTGAGGCTGCGGCTTATTACAAAAATCGTGGCATGACTCTGTGGGATAGAATGGTTGAACTGTGGCAGGAATATGGATACTACAAAGAGAAAGTTCAGACCATGAAGTTTGACGGACGTGAGGGCGCGGCAAAGATACAGTCTATGATACAGACTCTGAGAGACAATCCTGTACAGAAGGTCGGAGCTTACAGCGTGGAGAAGATATACGACTACAAGCTTGGTACAGAGACCGACGCAGCAACAGGAAAGTCTGAGGCGGCAGTTCTTCCAAAATCCAACATGATATATTACCAGCTCGCGGATGGTGCATGGTTCCTTGTGAGACCTTCAGGTACAGAGCCGAAGATCAAGTTCTACCTCGGAGTAAAGGGAAATTCACAGGAGGATGCGGCAAAGCAGCTTGATGAGCTTGCGGCAAATGTAAAAGCAATGTTTTCGTAAGATAATTGGCAAATAAATGTCGGTGGAACATAGATTTGAAGATTGCGAACGCGATCCTAAATATTTATAAGGTGGAGGTAATAGAGATGGGTTACATGGACGAGTACAAGTTCTGGCTTGAGTCAGGCTGCTTTGATGAGAAGACCAAAGAGGAACTTAGAAGTATCGCAGGTGATGACAAAGAGATCCAGGACAGATTCTACAAGAATCTGAAGTTCGGAACCGGTGGAATGCGCGGAATTATGGGTGCCGGAACGAACAGAATGAACATATATACAGTTACAAAGGCTACCCAGGGCCTGGCGGATTACATACTTGAAGTTGGTCCGGAGGCTGCAAAGAGAGGTGTTGTCATAGCCCATGACTGTCGAAATATGTCAGCTGAGTTCACAGAGGCATCAGCCCTGTGTCTCAATGCAAATGGCATAAAGACTTATGTGTTTGATGCGCTTCGTCCTACACCTGAGTTGTCGTTTGCAGTGAGGGAGCTTGGCTGTATAGCCGGAATCGTTGTGACAGCGAGCCATAATCCACCAGAGTACAATGGATACAAGGTGTACTGGGAGGATGGCAGCCAGATCGTATCCCCACAGGATCAGGATATTCTTAAGCATGTGGCAGATGTGGAAAGATACGAGGATGTCAAGACTATGGACAAGGATGCGGCGATCGCGGACGGGCTGTTCTGCATGGTTCCTGCAAGTGTTGACGAGAACTACTATCAGGCACTCATTAAACAGACTATCCACGGAGACATTATTCCAAAGGTTGCAGACGATATCAAGATAGTATACACACCACTTCATGGTACAGGAAATGTTCCTGTAAGGGAAGTGCTAAAGAGACTTGGTTTCAAGCACGTATATGTGGCCCTCGAGCAGACTGTTCCTGACGGAGACTTCAGCACGGTTAAGTCGCCAAATCCGGAGGAGCCATCAGCATTTGCTATGGGAATAGACCTTGCAAAGAAGGTGGATGCAGACGTTATCATGGCTACAGACCCTGATGCAGACAGACTTGGAATATATGTCAAGGACAGCACGGGAATCTGGAAGGACACAGAATTTGCAGATGATCCAGCATATCCATATGTCCGTTTCAATGCAAACATGACGGGTGCTCTGATAGCAGAGTATGTCTGCCGTGAGCAGAAGGCAGTCGGTAAGCTACCTGCAAATGGAGCCATCTGTAATACAGTTGTCAGCACAAATCTTACAAAGGCGATAGCAGAGAATTACAATCTGAAATATATAGAGACACTCACTGGATTCAAGTATATCGGTGAGCAGATTCTTCTCTTTGAGAAGAACAACACATACAAGTTCATCTTCGGAATGGAGGAGAGCTTTGGATGTTTGGTAGGAGACTACACTCGTGACAAGGACGCTTGCGCAGCCGTTGTCATTTTATGTGAAATAGCAGCATTTTATAAGCTGCAGGGAGAAACCATCTGTAATGCCATGGAAGAGGTTTACCGCAAATATGGCTATTACTTTGAAGGTGCGTTTGGGATAACTTTAAAGGGTGTAGATGGTGCAGCACAGATCAAGGAGATGATGGAAAACTTCAGAAACCATCCACTTACGAACTTTGCGGGTATCAAAGTTACCGGCATGAGGGACTATGTGAGCGGAATCCGCAAGCCGCTTGATGGTGAAGAAGAGAACATGGGTCTTCCGAAGTCGAACGTGTTGTACTACGAGCTGGAAAATAATGCGTGGTTCGCAGTACGACCTTCCGGAAATGAACCAAAGATCAAATTCTACTTTGGCGTGAATGAAATCAGCCTAAAAAATGCCATGTCAAAGATAGACGAGATGAAAGCATGTGTGCAGGAACTTGTTAAATAAAACAATCACAAAATATGGCAGATTTTACTGCCGAAAAACAAAAAAACATTCCTTCCATATACTACAAAAATTTAACACGTAAATGCACATTCCAGCCAATGCGCTGAACAAGAGGGATCTCGGCCTTGAGGCTGAGGTCCCTTTTTTGCAAAAAGCAGGCAATGAATCTGGAACTTCATGGATACTGAGCGATCGACTAGATAACTGAACGCTATCGTGTACTGTAAAGTAAAATATAGTTAAAAATATCAAAAATCTGTTTAAAATTTAACTAAAAAATGCTACAATGAATAAAAGTGATCGCAGTTTGCGGAAAATGCAGATAAGAGTAGTATAGGAGATTGTATGCAGGAAAATGAAAAGAAAAATGTAAAAAGTATCGCTGGACATATCATCGATGAGAAAACAGATGAAAAAGAGAAAAGAGAACCGGAGAGCGTCCTGGATGTAGACGAGCATATGTCGGAGAAACAGAAACTCAGACTTATGAACAAGCAGCAAAAAAAAGAATATATACTGGAGTATTATGCTCCAAAGGCTATATTTGCACTTGTTGTTGTGGGCATAGTTGTATTCCTGATCGTAAAACATTTCACTGCGGGATCTGCCGCGCTCAATATCCTTGCGGTTAACACTACACAGCAGGAATCCGCAGCGAATGACAAGGCATATTATGAGGAATTTCTCAGCGAAAATGGGCTTGATGCGGATAAGGAATATGTCAGTATAAGTACAGGGATCGGAGTGTCAACTGATCCAAATGATGCCATGAGTCAGGACAGTCTTCAGCTCATACAGAACAAATTTATGGCAAATGCGGTGGATGTGTTCTTTGCCGACACAGACCTTGTCTTGAGCCTTGGAGAGTTTGGATATATGCAGGATCTCGATAAGGTACTGACCGATGAGCTGAAAGAAAAGTATAAAGATTCGTTTGTGTATGCAACGGTTATTGAAACAGGTGAGAAGATGCCTGTTGGAATAAAGATCAGTGATAATTCCTGGGTAAAGGGCACTGGTTGGTATGAAATGGATGCCGCAGTGGGATTTGGTGAGAATGCCAAGAACATGAACCTTGCACTTGAATTTCTTGAATATATAAGTGAAGAGTAATACCCATAAATAAGATGAGGAGGCTATAGATATATGAGCATAAGATATGACGAGACGACCAGAATATTTGAACTTGACACGAGAAACACGAGTTATCGGATTGGGATCGCGGATGATGAGGGATTTGTCGGACATATATATTACGGACAGAAGATCCGTTCACAGAAGTGTGATCAGTTCCTGAGAACACAGGAGGCTCCTTTTGTTCCGTCTGAGAACAACAGGGAGAGGTGCTCATTTATGGACACATTTCCGACTGAGTATTCCGGAAATGGAATAGGGGATTACAGGGAGAGTTGTATTGCGGTAAAGACTGTAAATGGCAGTAGAACGGTGGATCTCAAATATGTAGCTCATGATATTGTAAATGGAAAACCGGAAATCGATGGACTTCCGTCATCATTTGCGGGAAAAGAGGTAGTCCAGACTCTCGTTATCCATATGGCGGACAGAGGATGCGGTATTGAGGTTGATCTGAATTATTCTGTGTTTGAGGATGAAGATGTGATAACCAGAAGTGTAAATGTGAAGAATGCAGGCGGTCAGAATATTATCCTTACAAAGGTGTATTCAGCATGCATAGATATGGATGATGAGGATTTCGAGATGCTCACTCTTCATGGTTCGTGGGCAAGGGAGAGACAGATAGAGAGAAGACCTGTTGCGTATGGTAAGCAGAGCGTAAGTTCTCTGAGGGGAGAATCTTCGCACCAGGATCACCCTTTTGTGGCTTGGATGGCAAAAAATACGGATCAGATCAGTGGTGATGTGTATGGTATGCATTTTGTGTACTCGGGTAATTTTATTGCACAGATAGAAAAGTCGCAATTTGATTCCATCAGAGCGGTTATGGGTATCCATCCGGAGGGATTTGAATGGCTGCTCACACCTGGAGATGAATTTGCTGCTCCGGAAGTTGTGCTCACATACAGTCATAACGGAATCGGACAGATGTCCAGAAACCTGCATGATTTCTACAGGGGACATCTCATAAGGAGCAAATATCTCCATAAAAGGAGACCTGTCCTCATCAACAACTGGGAGGCTACATACTTTGATTTTGATACCGATAAGCTACTTGCGATAGCGAAGAGTGCTGCGGAACATGGAATAGAGATGCTGGTCATGGATGATGGTTGGTTTGGTCATAGAAATGACGACGCCACAAGTCTTGGAGACTGGTTTGTAAATGAAAATAAGATAAAGGGTGGACTTAAATACCTTGTGGATGAGGTAAATAAGCTCGGTCTGAAATTTGGAATATGGATGGAGCCGGAGATGATATCCCCAGATTCTGAGCTGTACAGAAAGCATCCTGACTGGGCATTTGCGGTTCCGGAAAGAACGGCTACATTGTCACGAAATCAGTATGTGCTTGATCTCTCAAGAAAAGAGGTTAGAGATTATGTGTACGAATGCGTGCATAACGTGATCTCGTCAGCAAATATTGAGTATGTTAAGTGGGATATGAACAGGCAGCTTACGGATATCGGCAGCGTAGAATTTACCGGTGACAGGCAGGGAGAGCTGATGCACAGATATGTGCTTGGAGTGTATGAACTTCAAGAGAGACTTGTGAAAGATTTCCCTGATCTTCTGCTTGAGAACTGCTCTGGTGGCGGTGCAAGATTTGACCCGGGTATGCTCTACTACAGTCCACAGATATGGTGTTCCGATGATACGGATGCCATAGAGAGACTTTCAATTCAGGAGGGAACAGAGCTGATATATCCGCTGTCTACTATGGGGGCACATGTGTCTGATTGCCCAAACCATACAGTTGGAAGAACTACGCCGTTTATGACCAGGGCAAATGTTGCACTGGCGGGAACATTTGGCTATGAACTTGACATCACTAAGATAAGTGATGAGGAACGTGAGATGATTCCAGAGCAGGTAGCTCTGTATCATAAATATAATGATCTTGTAAGGGAGGGGGATTATTATAGGATCGCATCGTACAGGGAAAATGGACTGTATGATTGCTACATGGTTGTTGCAAAGGATAAGAGTGAGGCGTTGGTGACTTACGTTCAGGTGCTTGGAAGACCGAACGTACACAGCAGGAAGATAAAACTTTTGGGACTTGACGGGGCTGCTGATTACAGACTTGACGGCACGGACGAAGTGTATGGGGGAGATCTTCTGATGAATGCCGGAATGCTTGTGGAAAATATGCGTGTGGACTACATGAGCAGACTTTATCACTTTGTACTTGACAAGAGTTTAACTTAAAAATAAAATAAAAATTAAGTTATTTAACCACGTGAAAAAATATGTTAGAAGGACTAGTTTATGGCAAAATCAGTAAAATTGGGAGATATAGCAGCCATTGTCGGTGTGAGCACTGTGACGGTCTCGAAGGCCCTTTCAGATCAGAAAGGTGTAAGTGAGGAACTCAGAGCGCAGATCAAACAGTTGGCGGACGAGATGGGCTATCAGTCTCCATCGGAAATCAGAAAGAAAACAGCAAAAAAGAAGTACAACATAGGAGTTCTCATTCAGGAGATATACCTTGATAAGTACCCTTCATTCTATTGGCAGTTGTATCAGGTACTCAACAAGAAAGCAGTTTCGAGAGGCTGCTTTACAATGCTTGAGTTTGTTACAAGGGATAGTGTCATGAAAGCTGAAATGCCGATGATACTTGAGGATGACAAAGTCGATGGAATAGTGGTTGTAGGTTCCATGGGCAAGGATTATCTGGAAAAGCTTGAGAAGACATCAAAGGTTCCTATAGAATACATGGATTATTATGATAATTCCAGACCTGTTGACACGGTAATATCCAACAGTTTCTATGGAAGTTATCTGCTGACTAATTATCTATATGATATGGGACACAGGGATATCGCATATGTTGGTACAGTTGGAACTACTAACAGTATAACGGACAGATATCTGGGATATATGAAATCACTCATAGAACATGGAATTCCGCTCAGAGAAGATTGGATCATACAGGATAGAGATGCTGCAACAGGCAAGTTTGATATGGAAAATGGATTCAAAATTCCGAAGGAGATGCCGACCGCTTTCGTATGTAACTGTGATCTCGTTGCAGCGACGCTTATAAAGCTGCTCACGGCAAACGGATATCGTGTACCGGAAGATGCATCGGTAGTAGGATTTGATAATTATCTGTATCCGGGAACTTGTGATATAGAAGTTACAACTTACGATGTAAACATTCAGGAGATGGCAGAGAGAACCCTGCATAAGATGATAAAGAAGATCTCCAATGAGAAATATACGGATGGAATATTTATAGTTGATGGACATTTGGTCATCAAAGATAGTGTAGCTCGGAGATAGACACCGGCGCTGCCTGCTTGAAAGAAAGCGGAGTGGCGCCGGTTTCTTTTTTGAACAGGTTTATAAAATGGTTTGTATTTTCGATGCCGACCTGGGAACCTACTTCATGAACTGACATATCTGTGGTGAGAAGCAGTTTTTTGGCTGCAAGTATTCTCTGGTGGTTCAGATAGTGCATAGGTGATGACCCAAAGTGCTGTGAGAACTCTCTGCATATCCTGTATCTGCTTATGCGATACTCATCCTCCAGATCGTCCAGTGAAAACTGTAAGCTGTAGTCTGTATCCATTTTCTTTTTGATCGCCATAAGATAAGACGGAGTGCTGTCCTTCTTCTTGGATGAGCTTGAGACGTACACGCAGAGTTCTGTGAGTATATCGTTGAACCACTTGGACATCTTGAAAGAATCTATGACAGATGTGTCTGCAGGACACTTTTCTATCAGAGATATATTGCTCCAGAGAACGGATGCGCCTGAGAGTTCTTTCTTGTAAGGTATCACGTTTGGAAGGAAAGCGTCATAATTGGACAGAGCACCGCCGGTCAGTGCCGCCTCGTAAAAACGGCATTTTCCATTTGATGTTTCGTATATAATGTTCTCACCGAGTCTTGCAAATATGACGGAAGATGGAGGGCACACTATGCGTATATCTCCACAAGATATCTCCAGGGTTCCTTCATATATATATAAGAAATGATAGCATGGGATAAATGATACTTTATATGAGCAGGAGTAGGATGATACGGATTCTCCGCTTGAAAGAGGATGGATGAGACCATCATGTTTCATGGAATCGTCATATGTATAGTAATTCTTTCGCTCAAGATTGCCGGCAAGTTCAATTTCAGCATTGTGACCAGATATTATACTATATGTATAAAGCTCCTGTGTTGTCATAACAAAATACCTCCTGCTAAAAAATTAAATCCGTATTTAATTAACTAAGGATTTACCTTAATAATACAATACTGACATTTCATTTACAAGCGGATGAAATGAGATTAAATAAATTAATTAGCTAAAAAAACGGTGCTAAAAGAGTAAATGCGGCTTGAACATGGTGAAAATGACTAACAGAATGAGAAAAAGTTTGTGGATGGTGGTTAAATTAACGAAAAAAACAAGAATGTGTGACTAAAAACAAGAATGGGTGATGACTAAAAATTAAATTAATGTATACTTAATATAAAGTTAAAAACAAAGAAGGTTTTAAGGAGGACAAAACTATGAAATTTAAGCGTATTGTACCTATCGCAATGGCTGGCCTTATGGCTGCATCACTTGCAGGCTGTGGAAACTCAGACAGCGATAACAAGGACACAACAGAGGCAACAAAGGCTGCCACAGAGGCAACAAAGAGTGACTCAGATGACACTACAGCAGATGCTGAGGGAATCAAGTCATATGCAGACATCCAGTTAGGAACAGACTTCACAGATCTTTCAGCAGAGATCAAGTTCTACAACAACAGAACAGACCTTGACTCAGATGATTACAATGGAAAGAACTGGAAGCAGTATCTTGAGGACTTCAACAAGGAGTACCCAAACATCAAGGTTGATGTTATCACAGATACAAACTATGCAGATGATGCTCTTACACATCTTCAGTCAGGAAACTATGAGACAGTAATGTGTATCCCAGCAGTAGATATGGCAGACCTTTCAACATACTTCATGTCATATGGCGACTACGATACAATGAGCCAGCTCGTTAACTATTCAAACAGATGGCTGTATCAGGGTCAGGTATACGGTGTACCTCTTACAGCTACAACACAGGGTATCGTATACAACAAGAAGGTATTTGCTGATGCAGGTGTTACAGATGTACCTAAGACACCAGAGGAGTTCATCGCAGCACTTAAGGCAATCAAGGAGAAGAATCCAGATTGTATCCCACTTTACACAAACTACGCAGCAGGCTGGACAATGGGAGCTTGGGATGATTATATTTCAATCACAGCAACAGGTGATGCTACATACAAGAACCAGAAGTTAGCTCATACAAAGGATCCATTCAAGAACTACGGCGATGATACACATGCATACGCAGTATACAAGATCCTCTACGATGCAGTATCACAGGGACTTACAGAGGATGATTACTCAACAACAGATTGGGAGTCATGTAAGGGAATGATCAACAACGGCGAGATCGGATGTATGGTACTTGGTTCATGGTCATACCCACAGATGGAAGCAGGCGGACCTAACGCAGATGATATCGGATACATTCCTTTCCCTATCACAGTTAACGGCAAGCAGTACGCTTCATCAGGTGCAGATTACTGCTACGGTATCAATGTAAACGCTTCAGATGATGAGAAACAGGCAGCTCTTGTATTCGTTAAGTGGATGACAGAGAAGTCAGGATATGCTTACAACGAGGATTCACTTGCACTTGTTCCTGGTTCAGATTCAAAGATCTCATTCGACGGTGTTGACTTCGTTGCAGACGAGGCAGCTCTTGAGGGTGAGGAGGACTACCTCAACCAGCTTAACTCAGAGTCAGAGCTTAACGTAAGCAATGGTGGTAACGACAAGATCCAGGCTATCATCGAGCATGCTGCAAATGGCGACATGTCATTCGACGATATCATGGCTGAGTGGAACCAGAAGTGGTCAGACGCTCAGGAGTCATTAGGCATCGAGGCTAACGAGGAGTAATATAACTTCTATATTATTAAAGAAAGAACTATTTACAGACCGGGACGGGACGGGCCCCGCCCCGGTTTAATTTGAAAAAGGCGGTGGAATGAGTATGGCTAATAAAAAACAATCCGGCTTTGGTAAATGGGCGTCAAGCAGGAAGGGGCAGCAGGTTTTAATATGCGCAGCCTTCGCAATTATCCCATTGCTTTTGCTATTAGTATTTACATATATACCATTCGGAGAGATGGTTAAATTTAGTTTCTACAAGATGAAATATACGACGCCTGTAGAAAAGAGAGAATTCGTAGGATTACAGAATTATATCGACGTGTTCACAAGAAGTGACTGTTTCGGTGCATTAAAGCTCAGTTTGTATTACATCGTAGGAGCACTTGTACAGTTAGTGCTTGCACTTTTCCTTGCAACTCTTCTGAGTTTCCAGGTGAAGGGTGGTAACCTTTTCAAGGGCTTGATTTTCTTCCCTTACCTTATCAGTGGTATCGCTGTAGGTTTCATTTTCAAATTCTTCTTCACAAGAGGATTCGTATTCGATTCGATCCTTCAGTTGTGTGGATTTAACTTAGACAATCTTCCATACTGGCTCAAAGACCAGAGTGTCAACAACTGGACACTGGTTTCAACCTCAGTCTGGAGATACCTTGGACAGATGATGGTTCTCTTCATCGGAGCTATCATGTCGGTAGATGCAGAACTTTATGAGGCAGCAGAGCTTGATGGTGCAAATAAATTCCAGCAGTTTAGATATATCATACTGCCAAGTATCAAGACAATCGTAACATTAAACGTAATTTTAGCAATAACAGGATCACTCAGTGCTTTCGAGCAGCCTTTCGTTATCACAACAGGTGCAAACGGAACAGGTACTTACTTTATCATCATGAACAAGATAGCACATACAAGCCAGAAGGTAGGTCTTGCATCAGCAATGGCTGTAGTTCTTCTTCTTATCATTCTTATATGTGCAGCACTCCAGAAGTTGTTCTTTGAGTATATCTTCAAGGATTCAAGCTCAGATGATGAGAGCTATAAGGCAAAGAAACTCCGCAAGAAACAGGAGAGAGATACCAAGAAATACATGAAGCAGATGGCTGCTGCTTCTGCGAAGGGAGGCAAGTAACATGGCAAGAGGAAAGACAGATGTGCCAAGCATAGCACCAATCAAAGAAAAGAGATCCGTTGGATATTATGTAAGAGGTTTCCTCAAGTACTTTGTACTCATATTCTTCTCACTGTGTGCAGTAGTACCTCTTATATCATGTGTTACAACCGCTTTCAAGACAACAGAGGAGTATAAGGCAACTTCAGTTATGAAACTCCCTGAGAGTTTTCTGAACTTCAGCAACTTTGTAAAGGCATTCACAACTGCCAACATGGGACGTGCGTTCATCAACTCAGTTATAGTTATGATATGCGTACTCCTTGTATCAGTAGTAATAGGAACACAGCTTGCATATGTACTTAACAGATTTAAGTTCCCAGGAAATGGCTTTATCAGAACACTTTTCCTCGTAGCATCACTGCTCCCAGCAGTTGCTATGCAGGTCACAGTCTACAACATCATGGGCGATCTGAGATTTATCGATCACTTATATGGTTACATCATCATGAGTTGTGGTACAGACGTTATATCGATCTACATCTTCATCCAGTTTATGGAGAATATATCAGTATCACTTGATGAGTCAGCTATCGTGGATGGTGCATCATACTGGACTATCTACTGGAAGATCATACTTCCACTTCTTAAGCCGGCTATCGTTACAGCTTGTATACTGAAGGGCGTTGTAATCTACAATGAGTACTACGCAGCAAACCTTTACCTTATAAGCCCGGAGATCAAGACAATGGCTATCTCACTCTACAAGTTCGTAGGACCTATGGGAAGTCAGTACAACCTGATCTGTGCAGGTGTTATCATCTCCATCATACCAGCGCTTGTCGTATTCATCTGCTGTCAGAAACAGATCTACAGTGGTATTACACAGGGTGCTGTAAAGGGTTAATAATTTAATTAGAAGAAAAGAGTTCATGAATATGAGAAATGAGATTCAAAAAGAATTAACAGATGCTATCATCCCGTTCTGGGAGTCCCTGAGGGATGATGAGTATGGCGGATTTTATGGATATATGGATTACGACCTAAACCTTGATAAAAAGGCAGAGAAGGGTTGTATCCTCAACAGTAGAATTACATGGTTCTTCGCAAGTGCATACAAGGCACTCAAGGACCCGAAGCTTCTCGATGAGGCTGCTCATGGATATGAATTTCTGAAAAAATATTGTATAGACAGGGAATATGGCGGAATATACTGGTCCATGAATTACGATGGTTCACCCAAGGACACGACAAAACACACTTACAATCAGGCATTTAGTATATATGCCTTATCCGCCTATTACGAAGCTTCCGGTGATCCGGAGGCTTTGGACCTGGCCCTGCAGCTCTTCCATACAATAGAAGAGAAATGTACTGATGAAGGCGGTTATCTCGAGGCGTTTACAAGAGATTTCAAGCCGGAGTCAAATGACAAGCTTTCTGAGAATGGAGTTCTCGCAGAGAGAACGATGAACACTCTGCTCCATGCACTTGAGGCTTATACAGAACTTTACAAGGTATCTAAAGATACAAAGGTAAAGGAGCGCCTGGAATGGCTGCTCGATGTATTTGCTGAGAAAGTATATAATCCGGAGCTTAAGAGACAGGAAGTATTCTTTGATAAGGATTATAACACTCTGATAGATCTGTACTCGTACGGACATGACATTGAGACATCATGGCTCCTTGACAGAGCAACAGAAGTGCTCGGAGAGGCAGAGTATACAGAGAAGATAACAAAGATAACAGATATTCTTGCAGAGCAGATATATGAGCTTGCTTTCGATGGACATTCAGTTCTGACAGAATGCGAAAAGGGCGTGCCATACACGGTAAGAGTATGGTGGGTTCAGGCAGAATCAATAGTAGGATTTATAAATGCATACCAGAAGTCGGGCGATAAGAAGTATTACGAGGCCGCAGAGAAAGTCTGGGAGT
This sequence comes from Coprococcus sp., assembly GCA_050874325.1. Classification (GTDB taxonomy): domain Bacteria; phylum Bacillota; class Clostridia; order Lachnospirales; family Lachnospiraceae; genus Coprococcus. Next base: position 188,478 of record JBNMKK010000002.1, read on the forward strand.
ACATAAAGGAATACTTCATAGACAAGAGACCGGGATCAGAGTGGTTCTGGGATCTGAATGCGGATGGAACACCGAGAGTTGGACGACCTATCGTAGAGCCTTGGAAGTGTCCATACCACAATGGCAGAATGTGCCTGGAGGTAATGAACCGAATTACCGATGACAAGTAAATAGCATTCAAATGCTTTCATAAAATAAGGAGAATGCCGGAAATGATGAATGAGAAATATTATGTAGAGCTTGACAAGCTGAACAAGCTCCTTGAGAGAAAGAATAAGAAGACAGATTTCTATAATGGAATCTATGACAGATATGAGTACCCTGTACTCACAAGAGAGATGATACCTCTCACATGGAGATATGACTTAAATCCTGAGACAAATCCATATTTCATAGAGCGTCTCGGAATCAATGCGGTCATGAACTCAGGTGCAATCTACCTGAATGGCAAGTATTATCTTGTCGCAAGAATAGAGGGAAATGACAGAAAGTCATTCTTTGGCGTGGCTGAGAGTGATAACGGTATCGATGGATTCCGTTTCTGGGATTACCCGATCCTTCTGGACGATGTATGTCCTGAGGAGACAAATGTATACGATATGAGGCTGACACAGCATGAGGACGGATGGATCTACGGTGTATTTTGTTCAGAGAGCAAGGATACAACTGTAAATGATCTCTCAGCAGCAGTTGCAGCAGCAGGTATCGTCAGAACAAAGGATTTAAAGCATTGGGAGCGCCTTGACAACCTCAAGACTCTTCGTTCCCCACAGCAGAGAAACGTTGTGCTCCATCCTGAGTTTGTAGATGGCAAGTATGCATTCTACACACGTCCAATGGACGACTTTATCGAGACAGGAAGCGGCGGCGGAATCGGATTCGGTCTCTGCGACGATATAGAGCATGCAGTTATAGATGAGGAGAAGATGACAAGCCTTCGTAAGTACCACACTATAACAGAGGCAAAGAACGGTGCAGGTGCACCTCCTATCAAGACAGAGAAGGGCTGGATCCACATCGCACACGGTGTAAGAAATACAGCTGCTGGTCTCAGATATGTGCTCTACGCATTTGCAACTGATCTCAATGATCCTTCAAAGGTCATCGCTGAGCCATCAGGAATGCTCATCGGACCTCGCGGTGAGGAGAGAGTCGGCGACGTATCAAACGTTGTATTCACAAATGGTGCTATCGTAAACGAGAACAACGAAGTGTTCATCTACTACGCATCAAGCGATACAAGAATGCACGTTGCAACAACAACAGTTGACAGACTCATCGACTATGTATTCAACACACCTGCTGATCCAGGCAGAAGCGTTGAGTGTGTAGCACAGAGATGCGACCTTATCAAGAAGAACCTTGAGTTCCTCAAGAACACAGACAAGTAAGACAATAAAATGAACTGATCGCCGGACGAAATGGTATTGGGAAAAGATACCGTTTCGCTCAGGCGAAAGATAGATAACGTGAAAAAATAGAGATCCGACTGATATGTCGGAAGAAAGAGGTGCTTATGTCAGAAGTAAAGATGTTCAGCGAGCCAGTGCCAAATGTGCCATGGCAGGACAGACCGGCAAATGACAATCATGACGCTCCAATTTGGAGATATACAGAGAATCCTATAATAGGAAGAAATCCTGTAAAGGGTGTTGCAAGAATATTCAACAGCGCAGTAGTTCCATTTGAAGGAAAGTTTGTTGGAGTATTCAGAGGTGAGCAGGTAAATGGTATCCCTTACATCTACCTTGGAGAGAGTGAGGATGCTATCCACTGGAATTTCAGCGAGGAGAAGATCAAGTTCGTTGATGAGAACGGTGAAGAATTCATGCCTGTATACGCATATGATCCAAGACTTGTAAAGGTAGAGGATACATACTATGCGATCTGGTGCCAGGATTTCTATGGCGCAGCGATCGGTATTGCAAAGTCAAAGGATCTCAAGACATTTACAAGAGTTGAGAACCCATTCCTTCCATTTAACAGAAATGCAGTTCTCTTCCCAAGAAAGATCAACGGCAATTTCGTAATGCTGTCACGTCCAAGTGACAGTGGACATACGCCATTTGGTGATATATTCGTAAGCGAGAGCCCTGACATGGTTTACTGGGGTAAGCACAGACATGTCATGGGTAAGAGCAGCGAGTGGTGGGAGTCACTCAAGATCGGTGGCGGTGCAGCCCCTATCGAGACTTCTGAAGGATGGCTGTTATTCTACCATGGAGTATCAGGAACATGTAACGGTTATGTATACTCAATCGGTGGTGCGATCCTCGACATCGACAACCCATCAATCGTTAAGTATCGTTGTGAGAACTTCCTTCTCACACCAGAAGAGTGGTACGAGGAGCGCGGATTTGTTCCTAATGTATGTTTCCCATGTGCTACTATTCACGACAGCGAGTCTGGAAAGATCGCTATTTACTACGGTGCAGCTGACAGCTATGTTGGTCTTGCATTTACAAAGCTTGATGAGATCGTAGATTACATCAAGTCACACAGTGTGGTAACAACTTCTGATACCGAGATCGGTAGAAGATAGTTAGTTATATAGCGTAATGAGCCCCTACTCATACGCGGAAATTGTATTAATTTTTTCTCATTCCCCAAGGCGGTGCCCGCCGCCTTCGGGGGCCCCTCTAAAAAGAAAAGTATTGGCAGGTGATTGCCAAATATTTTAGATAGTGATAGCCTGGCAGACTGAACATTACCCGCATTATGGTAAGGACCAGCCCACCAGGTTAATTTTTATTCTGAGATATTTGGCAGTTATCTGAATCTGTTGATGCATCTATTTGATATAGAAAATATAATATCTGGAAAAGTGGTGCTGTATGCAATAGAATATAGATAACAGTTAGTCGAGCCATAAATTAAGGAGGAAAAATGACAATGAACAAGGAAATACTTTTTTTAAATCCAGTATTTACACATAACATCTGGGGCGGCACAAAGCTCAGAGAGGAATATGGATATGATGTTGAGGGAGACGATATAGGAGAGTGCTGGGGAGTTGCTGCACACGAGAATGGCAACTGTACAGTGAAAAATGGCGAGTTTGCAGGTCAGACTCTTGCAGGACTTTGGGACAGCCACAGAGAGCTGTTTGGAGGTATCGATGGAGTCAGATTCCCATTGCTTATCAAGATAATCGATGCAAAGGATGATCTGAGCATACAGGTACATCCGGATGATACATATGCAGCAGAGCATGAGAACGGCTCATTTGGAAAGATGGAGTGCTGGTATATTCTTGACTGCAAGGAAAATTCAACACTTGTAATTGGTCATAATGCCAAGACAAAAGAAGAATTATGTGATATGATTGAGGGAAAGAAGTGGAAGGAATTTATTAGAGAGATCCCGGTTAAGAAGGGAGACTTCATTCAGATAGATCCTGGCACAGTACACGCTATCAAAGGAGGAATCACACTTCTTGAGACACAGCAGAACAGTGATATCACATACAGAGTGTACGATTATGACAGACTGAGCAACGGAAAGCCTAGAGACCTGCATGTAAAGCAGAGCATAGACGTTATAACAGTTCCTGCAAAACCGGTTGAGGACAGCGTTATAAGTGTCAAGGCAGACAAGGCAAACGAACTCTGTGAGCTTATAAGCTGTAAATATTACACAGTCTACAAGCTGGATGTTAAGGGAAAGGCAGAGCTGAATGTGGATGACAAGCCATTCCTTATCATGTCTGTAGTTGAGGGAAGTGGAACAGTGGATGGAAACGCTATAAAGAAGGGCGATCATTTTATCCTGCCAAATGGATACAGCAACCCTGTATTTGAGGGCGATATGGAGATCGTGGCATCCACAGTTAGCAAGTAAGATCCTGCCTTTGGAAGAGAAGGTTAAGGGGTGTGATTATGAAGAGAAAGACGATAGGCGTTCTGGTAGGCGGAATCACGGATGATTTTACAAGGCTGCTCTGTCATGGGGTCATAGAGCGGGCAAAGCTGCATGATGTTAATGTGGTTGTTATTCCGGGAAAGTTCCTTGATCGAGAATACTCAGAGACGTCAGATATATATTATGAATATCAGTATCAGACACTGTTCTCTTACGCTACAAAGGAGAATCTGGACGGTGTTATAGTTGCGTCAAGCTGTATTGGTTGTTTTGCAACCAAGGAGCGGATCAGAGAATTTATGGAGAGCTATCTGCACATGCCATGTGTGATAGTTGCGGCAGATGAGCCGAATCAGATATGTGTCAGATATGACAATGGAGCGGGTATAAGGGAAGGCCTCAATTATATGATAGAGGAACTCGGTTATACCAGAATAGGAATGATAGGTGGTCCTGACTCCAACTACGATGCTACAGAGAGAAAGAGAACCTATCTTGAGGTTCTGGAAGAACACGGAATAGAGTACGATCCGGGCCTTTACGTCGAGGGCAATCTGACTGCAGAGTCAAAGGAAGTGTTCAGAGATCTTCTGGACAGGAATCCTGATATGCAGGGTGTATTCTGTGTGAATGATTCATGCGCGTCAGGTTTTTATGAGGAGCTCAAGGCAAGGGATATTCTTCCGGGAAGGGATATATCGGTCATGGGATATGACGATATCGAGTGGGCAACTCAGATATATCCTACACTTTCAACTGTCCGTGCGGATGCTGGAAAACTTGGATCGGAGGCTGTGAATCTCATAGTTAAGCTTATGGATGGCAAGCAGGTTGAGAGTAAGATCCTTCCTACTGAATTTATACGAAGAGATTCATTCTGCAAAAAGGGTGGATCAAGAAAACGTAACAAGAATGTGATCGACGGATATCTGTCAATGAACCATATGCTCTCGGAGCAGTGGGAGGAGAGAAATAAGACTCAGTTCAAGATGAAGACATTTATCCAGAAGGTGCTGAGTTTTGACAGAGGCAACGACAGGAGTTACGGTGAGATCCTTGGAACGATGGACTGGTTGGATATAGAGAATGCATTTATATTCCTGTACAAAGAACCGATCATACATTTGATAGGTGAGCCGTTTGAACTTCCTGATCAGCTGTATCTCAAGACAAAAGACCTGAAGGAGAAGGTCAGCAGTGTGACCACTGTGAATCAGAAGGTGTCATCATCACATCTTTATGATTTTGATAATCTTGGGGTGGATGGAGCAGGAATATATGTACTTTTGCCATTGTATTCCAATGAGATCCTTTACGGAGTCCTTCTCTGTGACCTAACGGAGGGTGTTCTGGTAAACGGAGAGTTCCTAGGAAATCAGGTGTCAGCGGCTGTCAAGATGATAAATCTGTTAAAGACAAACGAGGAGATCATGAAACGTCTTGAGGAGAGTATGGCTATTTTGCAGAAGAACAATCTTATGCTGGATAATCTGTCAAAGCAGGATCCTCTCACTGGGATCATGAACAGACGAGGTTTCTTCGACAGATCGTTGCAGATGCTTAAGGAGTGCGAGGATCAGGGCAGAACAGCCACGGTATTCTACGCCGATATGAACAGTCTTAAGATCATAAATGACAGATATGGACATGATGAGGGTGATTTTTCTCTCAAGACCATAGGAGACATTCTGATCGAATCTGTAGGCGACAAGGGAATTGTCGGTCGAATTGGCGGTGACGAGTATTGCTGTCTTGTTCTTGACCTTAAGGACTCTGACGCTGCAGATGCATTTGCAGAGGAAGTATACAGTTCATTTGAGAGATTCAACGATCATTGTGACAAGCCTTATAAGGTCAGCGTATCACTGGGAAGTTGTCAGATAGTAGAATATGACAAGAAGGGTCTTCAGAATGCCATGACTATGGCTGATGAGAAACTGTACGAGGTGAAGAAGTACAGGAAGAAGGACGTTGTCAAAGTTAAGAATTGATAAATCATACCTTTATTGTTTCTAGTTATTTTTATAAAATTAACAATTTCAGATAAAATGTATAAATAGAGAAAAATATCTAATAATACTTGTGTGATACATATTGTACATGGAGGTGTTATTGGGATGAAAAACAATTATAGATGGAAACTGGTTTCAGATTCCGGCTGCAGTCTGCTCGTGCCTGAGAAAATGGATATAGATTATGCTGTGGTTCCGTTTACAATATCCGCCCACGATACAGATTATACGGATGATGTAGACATAGATATAGAAGATATGCTTGAACATATTGAGAACATGCAGTCGGGCGGCAGGACTAGCTGTCCATCACCTCATGCGTGGCTTGAGGCGTGGGGGGATGCTGAAAATGTTATTGCTTTTACTTTGTCGGCGGCGATGTCGGGAAGCTATAACAGTGCCATAGCTGCAAGACATATGGCGCTTGAGAAAGATCCGGACAGGAATATTGCGGTTATAAATACATGTGGTGCCGGTACGTTCCCGGAGCAGCTGACAAATACAGTATATCAAGGTATTGGTGACGGTGATCCATTTGATGAAATAGTGAGCGCTGCCAACAAGGCAGTGAGGGATACACAGGTAATGTTTGCGCTTGGAAGTCTGGACAACCTGATAAAGGCGGGCAGACTAAATAAGCTTGTGGGGTACGCGGCTCACAGATTCAGCATATCCGCAATAGGTGTGGCATCGCCCGGAGGAAGAATCGAACTCATACACAAATTCAGGGGGATGAAGAAGATATATGGCAAGCTGATAGATACTCTCCGGGAGGCAGGATTTAAAGGGGGAGAGCTGGTCATAAGCCACTGCATGAACGAGGATGGTGCTGAGAAACTGGGGCATCTCGTCAAGGCGGAGTGGCTTGACACAGATGTGAGTGTTGTCCCTGCGAGTGGTTTGTGCAGCTATTATATGGGAAAAGGCGGCATGATAATAACATATCATGAGTAGACAGATATACGTGTAAATCATATAAAATGATCAAAACGGATAAAATAATGGAAGGTTAGTACACCTTCTATTATTTTTTGTGTATTAACCTATTGACATAGTAGGTAAATGGGAATATCCTATTTTTGCGAGTCAAATATTGGCTTATTGCGCCTGAAAATGGCGGATGAGAGTGACACATGATAAGGCGGTGAATTTACGAAGTGTATTTACTATAGGATTGTGGTCACACTCATATGTAAGGAGGACATACAGATATGGTGATTTCTTCAAAGGGAGAATACGCCTTAAGGGTCATGGCGTATCTGGCCATAAAACATGATGGCAGGTTTATCCCGTTAAAAGAGATAGTGCAGAAGGAAGAGCTATCCCAGAAATATCTGGAGAGCATAATGCGTATGCTGTCCAAGGCAAACCTGATAGAGGCGGCCAGTGGACATGGAGGCGGCTACAGACTCAAGAAAGCTCCTGAGGAATATACATTATGGGAGATCCTTGAGCTCACAGAAGGAGGCCTTGCCCCTGTAGCATGCATGAAGAACAGCACGATGACCTGTGACAGATCCAAGCAGTGCTATACTCTGCCTATATGGCAGGGACTTGCCGAGCTGATACAGGATTATTTCAATAGTAAGACCCTTGCGGATGTTGCAAGAGGAGCAGAAAACGAAAATATAGAATAGTGAGAATCGATGACGGACTCACAATAAAAGGAGGCAGACTGATGTCAGATAAAAAATTATTGGAAGTAAAGAATTTATATGTGGATGTTGAGGATAAACAGATCCTTCACGGTGTGAACCTGGAGATCGGCAAGGGTGAGACACACGTACTTATGGGTCCTAACGGAACAGGAAAGTCAACCCTTGGATATGCGCTTATGGGCAATCCTAGATACACGGTCAGAGAGGGCGAGATATGGTTTGACGGCAAAAACATCACTGAGGAGGCTGTCAATGAGCGTGCAAAGGCAGGAATATTCCTCTCATTCCAGAATCCTCTTGAGGTACCTGGTGTGACACTCAGTTCATTTATAAGAAATGCTCTTGAGCAGAAGACCGGCAAGAGAATCCGTCTCTGGGATTTCAAGAAGGAACTTGAGAGAACAATGGAGATCCTTCAGATGGATCCATCATATGCGGAGAGAGATCTGAATGTGGGATTTTCAGGAGGTGAGAAGAAGAAGGCGGAGATTCTTCAGCTCCTGATGCTCAAGCCATCGCTGGCGATTCTCGATGAGACAGATTCAGGACTTGACGTTGATGCGGTCCGTACAGTATCAGCAGGTATCGAGGAATATCAGAAGAATTGTAAGGGAAGTCTGCTGATCATCACACACAGCACAAAGATCCTTGAGTCACTCACAGTTGACTACACACATGTCATGGTTGAGGGCAAGATCATAGAGACTGGTGATGCGTCACTTGTGGACAAGATCAACGAGTCAGGATTTGCAGAGTACGAGGCTAAGTAGATAGCTGCAGTAATATGAAAGGATATAGAAGATGAAGGAAAAGACATATGTAGAGGACATAGACAGAAATATATATGACTTCAAGTATGACGACAAGGATGCCTACAAGCTTAAAGCTGGTCTCACACCTGAGATAGTTGAGCAGCTTTCAAAGGAGAAACATGATCCGGCATGGATGCAGAATTTCAGACTTGAGTCTTTACAGATATACAACAACATGCAGGTGCCTGACTGGGGACCATCCATCGAGGGGCTGGATATTGACAACATAGTTACTTATGTAAGACCAAACACCAAAATGAAGGGCAGCTGGGACGAGGTTCCTGAGGAGATCAAGGATACATTTGAGAGACTCGGAATCCCACAGGCTGAGAGAAAATCTCTTGCGGGAGTTGGCGCGCAGTACGATTCAGAGCTCGTATACCACAATGTCCGCCAGGAGGTTGCTGATATGGGAGTTGTGTACACCGACATGGAGAGTGCTCTCACCGGTGAGTATGCAGATATGGTACAGAAACATTTCATGAAACTCGTCACACCTCACGATCACAAGTTTGCAGCACTTCACGGAGCTGTATGGTCAGGCGGTTCGTTTGTGTATGTGCCACCTGGAGTAAAGGTTGAGATTCCGCTACAGTCGTATTTCAGACTTAACGCAGCAGGTGCAGGTCAGTTCGAGCACACACTCATCATTGTAGATGAGGGGGCAGATCTCCACTTCATAGAGGGCTGTTCAGCGCCAAAGTACAATGTGGCGAACCTTCATGCAGGTTGCGTTGAGCTCTTTGTCGGCAAAAATGCAAAGCTCAGATATTCAACCATAGAGAACTGGTCAAAGAACATGTACAACCTGAACACTAAGAGAGCCCGAGTTGAAGAGGGTGGAACTATCGAGTGGGTATCAGGTTCATTTGGATCACATGTGTCGTATCTTTACCCGATGAGCATATTAAAGGGCAAGGGTGCCAAGATGGAGTTCACCGGAGTTACATTTGCCGGAAAGGGACAGAACCTTGACACAGGAGCAAAGGTAGTGCATGCGGCACCTGACACAAGTTCATATATCAATACCAAGTCGATCTCAAAGGATGGCGGTGTAAGTACATTTCGTTCATCAGTTGTGGTGGCAAAGGAAGCTGAGAACTCAAAAGCTGCGGTATCGTGTCAGTCGCTCATGCTTGACTCGATATCACGCTCAGATACTATACCTGCAATGGATATAAGGACCAAGAAGGTAAATGTGGGACATGAGGCTCAGATAGGAAGTATCAGTGACGAGGCCGTGTTCTATCTGATGTCCAGAGGAATGAGCGAGGAAGATGCGAGAGCATGTATCGTCAGTGGATTTGCAGACAACGTATCGAAGGAGCTGCCGCTTGAGTATGCTCTTGAGATGAATAACCTCATCCGTCTTGAGATGAAGGGCAGCATAGGTTAAGGAGGTGCGGTGACATGGAGAAGAATAATGAGATGAAGATCAACAGACTTCCGGCAAAGACATGGTACTGGCTCCGCATGAATGACACGGCGCTGACCTGGAATCCGGATATGGCGGGGTGCAGAGTGAAGATAGATGGCGGCAAGACTGTTGATAAGCCGGTTACTGATTTTGATGCGATAGAGACAGGCGCTGGAAGGGATGCGGATGTGCTTTTCACGCAGCAGACATCAGGAAGTGTACTTGCTGCGGATGACACGAACAAAGGTCAGACAGTTCATGTGCTTATAAATGGAACTGGGGCAAATGGCAGCAGCGGCTATTTATATGTGCAGGCAGATGCCGGTTCAGACATGACAGTCATAGAGACATTTGGCGAAAATGCGGAGGGCGGCAGCTTGGCATTCCGTACGCGTTTCAATATAGAGAAGGACGCACACATACGTCTTGTACAGATATTTATGCAGGATGAGAACACGACAATACTCAACGATGTGGGAAGTGAATGTGCGGAGAATGGACAGCTTGACGTCCTGCAGATATTTATCGGCAAGGGAAATCTGTACAATGGTGTGAGAACTGAACTCATTGGTAAGCATGCCTCAACAAACATGGATATAGGTTATCTGGGACAGAAAAAACAGGTTATAGATATAAATCTCGTTGTGAACCATATAGGTAAGAAAACCAACTGTAACATACAGGTGGACGGAACACTTAAGGACGCGGCTCAGAAGATATTCAGAGGTTCAATAGATTTCAAGACGGGTTCATCGGATTCAAAGGGCGCAGAGACGGAGAACGTATTACTTCTCGGCGATGATGTGGTAAATAAGACTATTCCGCTCATTCTTTGTGCAGAGGAGAATGTCGAGGGCTCACATGGAGCAACCATCGGTGAGCTGGATGAGGACACTTTGTTCTATTTTGCATCAAGGGGAATTGATATGGAGACAGCCGAGGACATGATGACCAAGGGCAAGATGGAAGTCCTCTACCGCAAGATCCAGGACGAGGACACAGAGAAACTGGTGGAGAAGCAGCTTGCGGAGGTAATGGAATATGACAGACAGGAATTATAGAGAGGATTTTCCTCTGTTAAGGAATAATGATACCGCATATATAGATAACGCGGCAACAGCTCAGAAACCACAGGTTGTCATAGATGCTGAGAGAGAATTCTATGAGAAGAGCAATGCTAATCCTCTGAGAGGTTTCTATCCGCTCAGCCTTGAGGCGACAGAGAAATATGAGAGTGCCAGAAAGGTAGTGAGGGATTTCATTCATGCGGACTCAGAGAAGGAGATCATCTTCACCAGAAATACCACAGAGAGTCTTAACCTTGTGGCATACAGTTATGCGCTGAACAATCTGAAAGCAGGGGACGAGATAGCGGTCACGATAATGGAGCATCACAGCAATATGCTTCCGTGGCAGATGGCAGCCAGAGTCACGGGTGCAACACTCAGATATCTCGACTGTGAGAAGGATGGTACACTTACGGATGAGACCATCAATTCCGGCATCAACGAGCATACAAAGCTACTGGCTGTGGGACATGTGTCAAATGTCCTTGGATGTGTGAATCCGGTCAGAAAGATGGCTGACAGAGCGCATAGTTTTGGCGCGGTTGTAGTTGTAGACGGCGCGCAGAGTACACCGCATATGGCTATAGATGTGCATGAGCTGGGTGCAGATTTCTTCGCATTCTCAGGTCACAAGCTGATGGGACCTATGGGGATCGGAGTATTATATGGAAGACAGGAACTGCTTGATGCCATGCCTCCGTTCATGTCAGGTGGAGAGATGATAGATTCAGTTTCGAGAGATGGTGCTGTATACGCAGAGCTTCCTCATAAGTTTGAGGCTGGTACGGTCAACGCTGCCGGTGCTGCCGGACTTGCAGCAGCGATAGGATACATCAGAGAGGTTGGATTTGACTATATAGAAAAGAGAGAGCTGGAACTTACGACCCGTGCAATGGAGGGACTTGCAAAAATACCTCATGTGCATGTAATAGGTTCGGATAAACCGGAGAATCACACAGGAATAGTTGCATTCACAATAGACAATGTGCATCCGCATGATGTGAGTGAGATCATGGCGGCGGATGGAATAGATGTCAGAGCAGGACATCACTGCGCACAGCCGCTGCTTGTCCATCTCGGAGTGTACAATACGACAAGAGCAAGCTTTATGTTCTACAATACGGATGAAGAGGTAGATGCATTTGTGGAGAGCGTCGCAAATGTGAGAAGGAGAATGGGATATGCAGAGTAGAAATTTTTATAATGAGATCCTGACAGAGCACAATATGAGACCTGATTTCAAATATGATCTTCCGTCAGCCAATATAGTTCTTGAGGGAGTCAATCCCAACTGCGGAGATGATATTTGGCTTAAGCTCAAGGTTGAGAATGGAATTATAGAGGATGGATCATTTGTGGGAGACGGATGTGCCATATCCCAGGCATCGGCAGATATCATGCTTGGAATGATCATAGGAAAGACCAAGGAGGAGGCTCTGAGGCTTGGACAGTTGTTCCTGAAAATGATACAGGGAGAGGCGACTGACGAGGAGATAGATGAACTTGAGGAGGCATCTGCGCTGAAGGATATCGCGCATATGCCAGCCAGAGTTAAATGTGCTGTTCTCGGATGGCACACCCTTGAGGAGGCTCTCAAGAAAGCTGAATAGAGGTTCCTTATCTGTATCTTAACTATAGATATGATATACTTCAAAGGATGAAAATGGTCATCGAGCCTGTGCTCGGTGGCAGAATTCGGATGTGTGAAAGCAGGCGCCACTGGTAGAATTCATGTCCATTGTGGCATGGAGATATACTGGTGGCGCCTTCTTCAAAATAAGGATTACATATGAAAAACATCAAAAATATAATAAAGAATATTTTGCTGTTGATGGTCATCATTTTGCTGGGATTTGCGCTGTGTCTTTTTATAAAAAAGACATTTGCAACTGACATACTGATACCGGCGGTCATGGTACTCTCGGTGTTTCTCATATCCGTATTTACAGACGGATATGTATATGGAATAGTGGCATCGATAATAAGCGTTATCATAGTGAATTTTGCATTTACGTTTCCGTATTTCAAGATAGACTTCATGATCCCTGAGAATATAACGTCCGCGGCTATAATGATAGCGATAGCGTTCATCACCTGCGGTTTCACCAGCAAGATAAAACATCAGGAGATGCTCAAGAAAGAAAGTGAGATGGAGAAGATGAGGGCGAATCTGCTCAGGGCAGTGTCCCACGATTTCAGGACTCCACTCACAACAATATACGGTGCAAGTTCGGCGCTGATAGAGAGTGGCAGGGAGTTCACGGATGAACAGAGGGAGAAGATGCTCAGGGGAATCCAGCAGGATTCACAGTGGCTCTACCGAATGGTTGAAAATCTGCTGTCAGTAACAAGGCTTGACGGTGACATCAATCTCATAAAAACACCGATAGCGCTTGATGAACTTGTGGATTCCGTGCTTATCAAGTTTGCGAAGAGATATCCGGATCAGGAGGTAAATGTTGAACTTCCCGATGAATTAGTGATCATACCCATGGATGCCATTCTCATAGAGCAGGTCATTATCAACATCCTGGAGAATGCAGTTCAGCACGCTGACGGAATGCAGCACCTGAACCTGCGGGTGAGCCATGATGAGGATCAAGTGGTGTTTGAGATAGAGGATGATGGCGCGGGTATACCGGATGACAGGATGAGGCATTTGTTTGACGGTGGACTTTTTGCATATAGTTCGGACAGGGTGTCTGCGGATTGCCGTCAGCGCAGCAATGCCGGAATAGGACTTTCCGTGTGTGCCACGATCATAAAGGCTCACGGCGGCGAGATAAATGCGTATAATTCAAAAAATGGTGGGGCTGTATTTAGATTTACACTTGCAGCCATGGAGGTTACAGATGAGCAATAACAAATATAAAGTCTTGATAATAGAGGATGAACAGAATATCAACAATCTGCTGGATGCGCTTATGCAGGCAAATGGCTATCAGACGATCATAGCTACATCGTGCGGTAATGGTCTTATGATGTATGCCTCACATAGGCCGGATATAGTTATACTTGACCTGGGACTTCCGGACAAGGATGGTATATCTTTTCTCACAGAGATAAGAAAGACGGATTTTACACCTGTCATAGTTCTCTCAGCGAGATCGGATGAGAAGGACAAGGTGGAGGCTCTCAATCTTGGCGCAAATGATTATGTGACAAAACCATTTGGATCTGAAGAACTTGTTGCCCGTGTAAGATCGGCCCTTAGAACGGCATTGCATCAGGCTCATGACAGCGAACTTCCATCAGGCAGATTTCAGACTGGAGATCTGCTCATAGACTATGAGGCAAGACGGGTGTTCATTGGCGGTGATGAGATAAAGCTCACGCAGACCGAGTATAATATCGTAGATCTGCTTTCAAGACATCCGGGAAAGATGCTCACATACAGTTTTATCGTGAAGGAGATATGGGGCTACAATGATACAGGAAGTACCAAGAGGCTTCAGGTCAATATGGCAAATATCAGAAAGAAGTTCGGTGTGAAACCGGGAAAGAAAAGTTTCATCATCAATGAACTGGGCGTAGGTTACCGGATGTGTGATGACAGCGAGTGATATAAATTGAATAATGTGTAAAGGCGCCATGGAGAGCTATATCAGGTATGATACGTTCTCCATGGCGCCTTTTTATTGCCGAAGTTCCATATTTTATATAAAAAAGTTCGTGGAGTTGCCAGATTGACAAAAAATACCGGTATTTTATAATTAATATGTGGTATTTTACGATTTAATGGAAGGGTACATTATAACGAAAAAGGAGAGAAATTATGAAAAGGAGCAAAGGGATAATGACGTTTGTGGCGGTCATTCTTGCATTTGCACTGGTATTCTCTAATATCAGTATTCCTGCAGATGCAGCGATGGCAACGACGGTTAAGAGTATTACGGTGAAGAATCTGCCGAGTAACACTCTAACGCTCAAGGCGGGCAAAACGTTTACGCTCAAGACAAATGTGGCGGCAAGCAAGTTGAAATTTACAACGAGCAACAAGAAGATAGTGACAGTCACTGCCGGCGGCCAGCTCAAGGCCGTGAAGAAGGGCAAGGCGAACATTACCATTTCGCTGAAGACCAATGCCAAGGTGAAGAAGGTCATCAGCGTTGCAGTCGGACAGCCGGTTACAGGGGTGAAACTTAACAGGACATCGTATCTTATGGTTAAGGGCAGGACGGCTACGTTTAGGCCAACGGTTACGCCGGCAAAAGCATACAACAGAAAACTTGTGTGGAAGAGCTCGAACCCTTCGGTCGTGAAGGTGAATACCGCAGGAAAGATCGCATCGGTAAAGGCTGGAACAGCGACCATCACAGCGACTGCTGCAGACGGATCAGGCAAGAAAGCATCATGCAAGGTGACTGTAGTCAATCCGACAAAGGTGTCATCAGTGACTATACCAGATCCTTTGACTGTAAAGGTCGTATTGTCACAGGCACAGAAACTGAAAGCATCCAATTTCAAGCTCAAGGCGACAACATCGCTCAATGGCGCATACCTGATCAATATACCACTTGATAGTGTTACCACGAAGGATTACAAGACATATATTTTAAAATACAATAAAAAATATATACTTCCTATTTCTGTGAGAGTGTGTGCGGTAGTCAGTGGTTTGTACGGAACAGGCACAGCGAGCACAGAGGCATATTATTCCGCTGGGGCAATTAAAGAGGTGCTATACAAAACATTTATAAGTGAGCAGAATATTGAGACCGATAAAGTAGTTGAGATCGAAACAGACAATTATTATACATTTGCGGTATCAGGGCTTCCGGAAGGAATCAAATGCAAGAGAATTCCGGAAGAATATAACAAGATACACCTTGTTGGAACGCCGACAAAGACAGGAACGACAGTTTCCACAGTTAAGGCCAGGGATGAACTGGGAAATGTCTATACCGTGAAAGTTACATGGAATGTATTCAGCGATTCGGTTATATCTGCAAGTTATGAGGCAGTATATAAGGGACTCAGTGTAGCTTATCCTGTTGCCGCTATCAGCAATCAGATATCAGTGTCCGGTGGTTCTGGAAGTTATAAGTATGCAATAGTCGGAAATGACTATGGTCTTGGCATAGATTCTTCAGGTTCTGTAAATGGATATATTACTAAGGTGGGAACTTACAACGTCAAGGTGAAGGTGACCGATGCAAAAAATGCTGGCATCAGTGTTACTGTAAATTGCGTGATAAAGATCGTTGATGAAATCGGGGGTTCCGGAACTCTCAAAACAAAAAACGGAGAGAGCATGCCGAAAAAAACAACGATAACTTTCGAAAACAGGGATCGTACACATGGAGAATATAGTAAATATTGCTATGCAGACAGTAACGGTAAATATGCGGTATCGTTATTGCCGGGAACATATGATGTTACGATTGAATATAATAATGATACTACATATGTTTTTTCACAGACTTTTACCAAGAGCATTGAGGGAAAGAATTATACTTCCGATCTGGTAAAGATAGCAGTCAAGTCAAACAATAGCCAATATACGGTTGAGGGAATCGGACAGTGGAAAGATGAAAATGGAATGCAATATGGCTCAGATGATTGTATATACCTTGTTCCTGGTACATATAAGCTGGCTGCGTATACCGAGGGATCAGGCAAATATGGAACAGTAACTGCAACTGTGACTAACAAGACTAATTCAATAACTGCAAATATTGAAAGTGATACGGTCGAATTTGGTACTGGAACGAGCGTGTGGGCTTTGGAAAGAAGATACTACAGTTTTGTGCCAAAGGAGACAGGAACTTATTATTTCTATTCTGTCAGCAGCGGAGTTGATCCAAAGGGATATCTGTATGATGCGAATAAGAATCAGCTTGCCACAAATGATGACGAACTATCGTTAATTAAGAGTGACAATTACTTTGACTTCTGTGTCAGCTATAACTGCGTGGCGGGAAAGACATATTATATAAAGGCTGAAGGATGTAACTGTAGAATATATGTTACGATGGCTGATCCAAGGGTGAGATAATAGACATGTTGAAAGATGTGAGGGAGACGGGATGTATTTGATCACTATGCAGATTTTTTTGTAAAGCAGGAGGGAATGTATGAAAAAGTGTAGGAAGATCATGACATTTGTTGCGGTGATCCTCGCCTTTGCGCTGACGCTTTCGGGCGTCAGTGTGCCGGCGGATGCGGCGACAACAACAGTTAAGAGCATTACGGTGAAGAATCTGCCGAGTAATACTCTTACGCTCAAGGCGGGCAAGACGTTTACAATCAAGACAAATGTGCCGGCAAGCAAGCTCAACTTTACCACAAGCAACAAGAAGGCAGTTACAGTGACAGCCGGAGGTACACTCAAAGGTGTAAAAAACGGAAAAGCAAGCATAACGATATCCTTGAAGACCAACGCAAAGGTAAAGAAGGTAATCAGCGTTGCAGTTGGACAGCCTGTGACAGGAGTGAAACTTAACAGGACATCATTGATCGTGGTTAAGGGTAAGACGGCTGCATTCAAACCAACGGTTACTCCGACAAAAGCGTACAACAGAAAACTCGTGTGGAAAAGTTCGAACACAGCGGTGGTGAAGGTGAATACTGCAGGCAAGATCGCGGCGGTCAAGGTGGGAACAGCGACCATCACAGCGACAGCTGCGGACGGTTCAGGCAAGAAGGCATCATGCAGGGTGACAGTAGTGAATCCGACAAAGGTGTCATCTGTGACGATAACAGATCCTTTGACTGTAAAGGTGGTATTGTCGCAGGCACAGAAATTGAAAGCATCCAATTTTTCAGCCAAGGCAGGAACTGTGCTTAATGGCGCATTCCCTATCAGTTTGAAGATCGACAGCGTGACAACAAAGGACTATAAGACGTACATACTGAAATTTAACAAGCAGCGTCAGCTGGACAACAGTATGAGAGTGAGGGTTTCTGTAAGCGGTCTGTATGGAACCGGAACTGCAAGTGTTGAGAGAAACAGCACACATGGAATTAAAAAGAAACAGAGCAGTATGGTATATAGCTGCAAGCAGAATGTCATGTTTGCGCAAAATATGGAATTTGACTCAGATGGAGGTTATTATAGAT
Source organism: Coprococcus sp. (assembly GCA_050874325.1). Lineage (GTDB taxonomy): Bacteria > Bacillota > Clostridia > Lachnospirales > Lachnospiraceae > Coprococcus. The sequence goes on from JBNMKK010000002.1 coordinate 206,367, forward strand.
ATTCTGTAAAAAATCTCCCTGCAGGTATAAAATTCACAACGGATTCGAAAGACAATAGTATTTGTTATTTTGCGGGTGTACCGACAGCGATCAGCTCCCCGGCAACTACAGTAACAGCAAAGGATGAGCGGGGAAATATTTACATTGTGAAGATAGTCTGGAATATATACAGTGATTCAACGATCGCAGCAGGCTATGAAACTGCTTATTACAATGTTGACTATGGTGTTAATTATGTTGATGTTAAGAATAAGGTACAGAAGCCGGTTGGAGGTTCAGGTGCGTACACATATGCTATAGAGGGCGATGATTATGGTCTGAGTATAGACTCTTCAGGTACTGTCAGTGGAACTGTGACCAAGCCTGGAACCTACACTGTCAAGGTAAAGGTTTCGGATGCGAATAATCCGTCTCTCAGCAGGACTGTAAATTGTGTGATCGCAGTATCGAAGGAAATATCGGTGGCTGGTACCATAAAGACTAAAAACGGAAAAACCGTTAATGATGCAAAGCTCATGTTTACAAACTATGATACCAGTTCAGGATTTGCAACTGACTACAAGTCAACATATACCGATCAGTATGGTCACTACCAGGTGTCACTTCCGGCAGGTACATATGATGTGGCGATAAGTTTTAAGAACGATGAGACATATGTATATTCACAGACGTTTAAGACTACTGTATTGAACAAGAATTTTGTCTTGGATGTAAAGGCGATCACTGTCAAAGTGGATACTACGGTCTGTGATGCAGATAATTTCGGTGTATGGCATGATGAATACGGAAACGAATATGGTACAGGTGATACTCTGTATCTCACCCCTGGAACATATAAGCTCAGTGCTATGACAAGTAGGGCTGATAGTTTTGACAAGATGGCGGTGATAACTGCCACTGTCACGAGCAAGACAACATCACTGACGGCTAAAGTTTACAGCAGGACGGTCAATATAACAGAGGGAAAAGGTGTAAATACATATGTAGGCAGATTTTACAGATTTGTGCCGAAGACCTCGGGAACATATTATTTCTACTCAGTTTCATACAACAGGACGCCGCGTGCATTTTTGTATGATGGGGATACGGGTAAAATGTTGGACTTTAAGAATGGTGGAGGCCATGGACTTTCAGAAAATATTAATGATTTCTGTTTGAGCTATGAATGTGAGGCTGGAAAGGCATACCTTATAGAGGTTGAAGGTTCTTCGTGTTCATTGTATATATCTTCTGTCTCGCCGTGATCGGATGAATAAGTTAATTTAAAAACATAGAAAGGCTGTCGCCTGACTTATTTATAAGTCGGGGGGCAGCCTTTTGTGTTGTATATGTGGAATGAAAGAATATGGTGGTTGAGCAACTTTGAATAAAAACACATAATCCCTATTGACATAGTAGGAAATAAGTTGTATACTCCAACATGTTGACAGATAATTACTACATATCAGATAGGATATATGTGGATTGATAATGAAATCCATTGGACAGAGCGAGGTTCAATAGACAGGAGGTGGACAGATGCAACAGGTGTTGTGCTTTGGAGATTCCAATACATGGGGATACAATCCTGAGAATGGAGAGAGATTTCCCTGGGGGATCAGATGGACCAGTATATTGCAGCAGAAACTGGCAAATAAAGATATAAGGATCATAGAGGAAGGCCTCTGTGGAAGAACAACAGTGTTCGAGGATCCACTGAGACAGGGAAGAAAGGGCGTGTCGCTGTTCCCTACTCTGTTGGAGACACACAAGCCGGAGAATATAGTGATCATGCTTGGAACAAATGATTGTAAGACAGTGTTCTCGGCGTCACCGGATGTGATAGGCAAGGGAATACGAAGGCTGCTCGTTCAGGCAAAGCAGTATTCGGCAGACAGCAGGATACTTCTCGTATCACCGATACATCTCGGAGAACAGGTGTGGAAGGATGAATTTGATCCAGAGTTCTCACCGGAATCCGTTGAGGTGTCAAGAAAGCTCACGGATGTTTATAAGAAGATAGCCGATGAGTTTGGTGTGGAATTCCTTGCGGCTTCATCCGTGGCAGACAGCAGCGAGGCAGATCAGGAACACATGAATCCTGAAGGTCATGCGGCACTGGCGGGAGCCATCGAGGAAAAGATCTACCAGATGGCCTGTTAAGAATGATATAGGAAATAACATAGAGACTTTAAAGAAGTAAAAAGAAAGGAAACAAAAATTATGGCAAAGATAGCATCACAGTTGACAGAACTTATAGGAAATACTCCACTTTTGGAGCTTACAAATTATGAGAAGGAGCTTGGACTCAAGGCACACATCGTTGCAAAGCTTGAGTACTTCAATCCACTTGGATCAGTAAAGGATCGTGTGGCAGCAGCCATGATCGAGCAGGGAATCAAGGATGGTCTCATCAATCAGGAGACAGTCATCATTGAACCTACATCAGGAAATACAGGAATCGGACTTGCATTTGTATCAGCGGCAAAGGGACTTCACCTTATACTCACCATGCCGGACACCATGAGCGTTGAGCGTAGAAAGATCGTTTCAGCTCTCGGCGCTGAGATCGTATTGACACCTGGCAGAGAGGGAATGAAGGGAGCAATCGCCAAGGCGAATGAACTCAAGGAGCAGTACGGCAATGCATTTATCCCACAGCAGTTTGAGAACAAAGCAAACCCAGCTATCCATAAGAAGACAACAGCAGAGGAGATCTGGAGAGATACAGACGGAAAGGTTGATGCATTTGTATCAGCGGTAGGAACAGGCGGAACAGCTACCGGAACAGGAAGTGGACTCAAGGAGCACAATCCAAAGATCAAATTGGTTGCAGTTGAGCCTGCTGATTCACCGGTTCTCTCAGGCGGTGCACCTGGTCCACACAAGATCCAGGGAATCGGAGCCGGATTCATACCGGGAGTTATGGATCTTAGCATTGTGGATGAGATCATCAGAATACAGAACGATGATGCATTTGACACAGCAAGAAAGATAGCAAAGACAGACGGAGTTCTGGTTGGAATATCATCAGGTGCTGCGCTGTATGCGGCAACTGAGCTGGCAAAGAGACCTGAATATGAGGGCAAGACCATCGTGGTCCTCTTCCCAGACACAGGAGAGAGATACCTCTCAACATCACTGTTTAACCTGTAATTCGCATCTGCGGCTCGTAAATGCGTCGAATGCGATTCAAGATTTTGTATACCAAGCTGGGATCGCTTCCGCTCAACTTAGCCTGCAGCGGTACTAAGGTGCCGCTTAAGGCGCCACCTAAGGACCGGCGGTTTCGTATGTCCCTACTTGGTATACAAAATTTGAATCACATATGAACGTTGTTGAGGAGCCGCAGAGTGTGAAAACAGACGGTGTACTTTTTATAGGAGAACTTGGACATGAGACTTTGGAAGAAAATATTGCTTCTGTCCATGGCGGCGGTGCTGGCGATAGGCACTGTAGGCTGTGGTGGAAAGAAGGACGATGTTATCACAATTACAAATGTTTCGTATGACCCTACGAGGGAGTTGTATGAGAGCTACAATGATATGTTCGAACAGTATTACAAAGAGCAGTACGGACAAGACATCAAAGTAATCCAGTCTCATGGTGGTTCTGGTTCACAGGCGAGATCGGTGGTGGAGGGGTGTAATGCAGATGTTGTCACACTGGCACTTGAGCATGACATTGACCTTATATCGGCAAATGGCCTGATAGATCCGGGCTGGATAGATGAATTCGACAAGGATTCAGCGCCGTACACATCCACCATTGTGTTCCTTGTGAGAAAGGGAAATGACAAGGGCATAAAGGACTGGAATGATCTGGTTAGGGACGATGTTGAGGTCATAACACCTGATCCTAAGAGCAGTGGCGGTGCGTGCTGGAATTTCCTTGCGGCGCTTGCGTATGCGAGGGAGACATACAGTGGAGAGAGTGAAGTATGGCAGTTTATGACGAAACTTTATCAGAATGTGTCTGTGATGGATTCGGGAGCCAGAGGTTCAACTACAACATTTGTGGAGAACGGCAAGGGTGATGTGCTGATAGCCTGGGAGAATGAGGCGATAGCAACCCTGAAGGAATATCCGGAAGATTACGAGATCGTGAATCCATCTGTGAGCATACTTGCGCAGCCGAGTGTGGCGGTTGTGGATGACAATGCCAGACACAATGGTACAGAGGGGATCAGCACAGAGTATCTTAATTATCTGTACAGTGATGATGCACAGAGGCTTGAGGCTGAGAATGGTTATCGTCCTACAAATGAGAAGATACTTGCAGAGTATGCGGATGTGTTTGATCTGAACATCAAGTTGTGGACCATTGATGATTTCGGTGGCTGGGATAAAGCCTATGAGGACTTCTTCGATGACGGAGCAAAGTTTGATGAAATTTATGATTATTAGAATAAGAGATTGGAAGATAAGATGGCAGCAGAGGAAAATGGCAAGAAGGATAAATTGAATAATGCGAAAAATACCAGAGTTATCCCTGGATATCACCTGACACTGGGGATTGTCATAGCCATGTTGTCGCTCATAGTTCTGATCCCGCTGGCATCGGTGCTGGTGTCGTCGCTGAAACTTTCACCGAGTGAATTCTGGCATTTGCTCATGAAAAAAAATGTGCTAAATGCATTCAAGACCAGCATAGGCTGTTCGTTCATAGCGGCGATAGTCAACACAGTGTTTGGCCTGATAATAGCGTGGACACTGGTAAAATATGATTTCCCCGGCAAGAAGATATTGGATGGGTTCATAGAACTTCCGTTTTGTCTTCCAACGGCGGTTGCGGGTATCACACTGTCAAGGCTGTACAGCGAAGATGGATTTCTCGGAAAGCCGCTTAAGGCTCTTGGAATAGATGTGGCATACACGAAGATCGGACTTACCATCGCTCTTGTATTTGTGGGAATACCATTTGTTATAAGAGCAGTGCAGCCGATACTTGAGAAGATGGACAATCAGTACGAGGAGGCGGCTTACATGCTCGGAGCTACGCCGAGAAGGACATTTTTCAAGGTTATCCTCCCGGAGCTTAGACCGGCGCTGCTGACCGGGTTCGGATTGGCATTTGCCAGAGGAATCGGAGAGTACGGAAGTGTCATCTACATATCAGGCAACAGCGCAAAGGAGCAGACGCAGGTCATATCATATGTGATCATGCAGAAACTCAGCTACATAGACTATGCCAGCGCAACAGCGATAGCACTGGTGATGCTGGTCATATCCTTCGTACTGCTGTTCGCGATCAACATAGTACAGCTTAGACAGTCCAGGAGAACTAACCTGTTGTAAAAAATGAAATATACCTGATAGGTATATTAGAGAAGTTTAGAAAGGAGGGACCACGATGAGTGAGCAGGAAAAGCTGCAGCGCGGCAAGCGCAGGACAAAGATAATACTGATAACAGTGACAGTGCTCTTCATAGTACTCATGTTGGTTGTTCCTCTTATATCGGTGATAGCCAGCGCGCTGAAGGAGGGCTTTAAGTTCTACCTCAAGTCCATCACAACAGAGTATGTGATAAGCGCACTCGGGGTCACACTTATCGCCACGGTCATAGCTGTGGTGGTAAACACATTTTTCGGAATATGCGCGGCATGGCTGCTGACAAAGTTCTCATTTAGAGGCAAGCAGGTGCTGGCGACACTGATAGACATCCCATTTTCCATATCGCCGGTCATCGTAGGTCTTGCGTACCTCATGACATTTGGAAGACTCGGATGGACATATCCAGCGATCAGATGGATCAATGATATGCTTGGAACAAACATCAGGATAACATTTGCAGTCCCGGGCGTTGTGCTTGCTACCATATTCGTTACATTCCCGTTCGTGTCGAGGGAACTTATCCCGGTGCTGAACGCACAGGGCAAGGACGAAGAGGAGGCTGCGGCACTCATGGGAGCCAAGGGATTTACGATATTTAGAAGGATAACACTTCCCCAGATGAAATGGGGACTCATATACGGAATCATCCTTTGTACTGCAAGAGCACTCGGCGAGTTCGGAGCGGTAAATGCACTGTCTAAGACAAGGGGCGGAACATTTACACTTCCGCTTGAGATCGATGCGCTGTATATGTCGGGAACGGAGGAATCCATCACAGCGGCATTTGCAGTGTCATCCATACTGGTGATCATAGCGGTCATCATATTGTTCCTTAGAAATCTGTTGGAATACAGAGCAAAGAGGAAACGTGAAGTGAGATAGTTTTTAGAAGGAGGCTGACGACATGTACGTCGAGATGAAGAATATATACAAAAAATATGGAGATTTCCTGGCGTCCAACAATGTCAGCTTTGGAGTGGAGAAGGGCAAGCTGGTGGCGCTCCTGGGACCGTCAGGAAGTGGCAAGACTACACTTCTTCGAATGATAGCAGGACTTGAAAATCCGAATTCCGGAGACATATACATAGATGGCAGGCGAGTAAATGATATACCTGCGGCGAAGAGAGGGATTGGATTTGTATTTCAGAACTATGCGCTGTTTCGTTATATGACAGTGTTTGACAATGTGGCATTTGGACTGGAACTCATGAAGGTTCCAAAGAAGGAGATCAAGAAGAGAGTCATGGAGCTACTCGAGCTGACAGGACTGTCGGGAATGGAAAAGAGATATCCGAATCAGCTCTCAGGAGGACAGAGACAGAGGGTTGCATTTGCCAGGGCACTGGCACCGAATCCACAGGTTCTTCTGCTGGATGAGCCATTTGCCGCTATAGATGCAAAGGTTAGGACGGAGCTTAGAACATGGCTCAAGGAGATGGTTGAAAAGCTCGGCATCACGAGCATATTTGTCACCCACGATCAGGATGAGGCGGTGGAGGTTGCGGATGAGATCATCATCACCAACCACGGACAGATAGAGCAGATGGGATCACCGATGGAGATATACAAGACACCATCCACACCATTTGTGGCACAGTTCATAGGAAGGTCAACAGTGGTTGAAGACTACGAGAAACTCAAGGGATTTGACAGGGTGCCGGGGGCGGACAGAGCGGTCATCAGACCAGAGTTCGTCAAGATATCTAAGAGCGGCAAGCTGGATCAGTACCAGAGTGCAGCAGAGTCCGGAGTAGTGAAGGATGTGTTGTTCAGGGGAAGTCATCTGGACGTCACGGTGGATGTCAATGGAGTGGAGATCGTTGCTGAGAGATCCATGGAGAAGGATATGGTAAAGCCTGGTGAGCAGGTACATGTTCTCATCTATAGACTGTACGTCTTTGACGAGAACCAGACTTATCTGCTGGAGAACAAGGCAATGCAGGACAACGATGTATTCTACATTTAATATAAAAGTGATTGGAGAGAAAATATGGGTATTGCAAATAGGAAAATACTTCATACGGACATTTTGATAATCGGTGGTGGTACGGCGGGCTGCTATGCGGCACTGACCGTCAGGGAACATTCTGATTATTCCATCATCATCGCAGAGAAGGCAAACATAAAGAGAAGTGGATGCCTGGCGGCGGGTGTGAACGCCATCAACGCATACATAGTGAAGGGCAGAAAGCCTGAGGACTACGTGGACTACTGCAGGACAGATGCTGATGGAATCGTGAGAGAAGATCTTCTGCTTTCGATGTCACAGGGACTGAACCGTGTCACAGAAAAGATGGAGAAACTGGGACTGGTCATCTTAAAGGATGAGAATGGTGAATATGTTGCAAGGGGCAACAGAAATATAAAGATAAATGGCGAGAACATGAAACCGCTGCTTGCGAAGGCGGTGGAGGAGCTTGACAACTGCCAGATACTGAACAGAGTCAACATCACAGATTATATAGTGGAGGACAATCAGATCCTCGGAGCATTTGGATTTTCAATAGAGGATAACACAGCCTATGAGATCAGGGCGAAGAAAGTGCTCTGTGCCACAGGCGGTGCGGCAGGACTTTACAGACCGAACAATCCGGGATTTTCGAGACATAAGATGTGGTATCCACCGTTCAACACCGGAGCGGGATACGCAATGGGAATAAATGCCGGAGCGGAGATGACCACATTTGAGATGAGATTTATAGCGCTCAGATGTAAGGACACAATAGCACCGACCGGAACTATAGCCCAGGGTGTCGGCGCAAAGCAGGTCAACTCTCTCGGAGAGGTATACGAGAACAAATATGGACTCACCACATCCCAGAGAGTGTACGGAACGGTGAGAGAGAACATAGAGGGAAGAGGCCCATGTTATCTGAGAACAGAGGGCATCACACCGGAGCAGGATGACTCACTGAAGAGGGCATACCTGAACATGGCTCCAAGCCAGACACTCAAATGGCTTGAGTCCGGCAAGAATCCAAGTGAGCAGAATGTGGAGATAGAGGGCACTGAGCCTTATATAGTCGGCGGTCACACCGCAAGCGGTTACTGGGTGGACAACGACAGAGAGTCCACAATACACGGACTGTTCGCAGCCGGAGATGTGGCAGGCGGATGTCCGCAGAAGTATGTGACCGGAGCGATGGTTGAAGGAGAGATAGCAGCCATTGCCATGGTAAAGCAGCTCGATGAGGGATACACTGAGCCAGAGCTTGACGAGGAGACAGCATTTGACAGAAAGATAGAGGAGTATGACCATTTCCTCGACACAGACGAGAAGATGTTCACATACGAGGCGATAGAGGAGGCCATGCAGAAGGTCATGGACAACTACGCCGGAGGAATATCGACCCACTACCAGTTCAACGAGAAACAGCTTGAGCTGGCAAAGGAGAAGATAGAGCAGCTCCAGAAACTGGTATGGCACATAAGTGCCCACGACATGCACGAGCTTATGTTTGTGTATGAGGTGAAGGAGAGACTCACAGTTGCACTTTCAGTCATCGCACACCTGAAGGATAGAAAGGAAACCAGATGGCACAGCTTTGCTGAGAACCTGGACTACCCGGATAAGAGTAAAGACTGGGAGATATTTGTCAACTCAAAGATGGTGGACGGCGAGCTTAAGATGATACACAGAGAGCTGGTCAGAAAGGGGGATGTATATGAGCATAGTGATAAATAAAGAGCTTTGCAAAAACTGCGGCAAATGTGCAAATGTCTGCCCGGGTTCCCTCATAAAGAGAGATGAGGACGGACAGATATTCATGAAATACCCTAAGGACTGCTGGGGATGCTCATCATGTATCAAAGAGTGTGCATTTGATGCCATCTCACTGTATCTCGGAGCAGACATCGGCGGAATGGGAAGTCAGATGTCGGTGGAGAACAAAGGCGATCTGCTGCTGTGGAACATCAGAAAAATGGATGGCACCACAGACCAGATTGTGATAGACAAGAAGGAAGCAAATAAATATTAAAGGAAAACATTGATGAATTTACGCAATTGTTAAATAGAAAGTAGATATCATCATGGTGCTGAGTATATGCCATAAAAAGGGAATTTGAGGCCGCCGGTCCTTAGGTAATCTTCGATTACCTGCAACAGCCGACTCTCCCGCATGGCGGGTCCCTCTCTGTTGCATAGACCGCTGCGAGCCGAAATAAGCGGGAGCGACCCTGTTATGGCATATACTCAGCACCATGATGAGCACAACTTGGATACAATTGCGATAAAAGAAGAAAGGTTGGTATAAACATGGGAAAGTTATCACATCTTGACGAACTGGAGGCAGAGGCGATATACATCATCCGCGAGGTTGCTGCGGAGTGTGAGAAACCGGTCATGCTCTACTCAATAGGAAAGGACAGCTCGGTAATGCTGCATCTGGCACTTAAAGCATTTTACCCGGAGAAACCTCCATTTCCATTCTTACATGTAAATACAACATGGAAGTTTAAAGAAATGATCGAGTTCAGAGACAAGACAGCCAAGAAATACGGACTGGACATGATCGAGTATATCAATGAGGAGGGTGTCAAGAAAGGCATCAATCCATTTGATCATGGTTCAGCATACACAGATATCATGAAGACACAGGCGCTCAAGCAGGCACTTGACAAATACGGTTTCACAGCAGCGTTTGGCGGCGGACGTAGAGACGAGGAGAAGTCCCGTGCGAAGGAGAGGATACTCTCATTCAGAAATGCCCAGCATGCCTGGGATCCAAAGAACCAGAGACCGGAGATGTGGAAACTCTTCAACACCAAGATCCAGAAGGGTGAGGAGGTCAGAGTATTCCCACTTTCCAACTGGACTGAGGCTGATATATGGGAGTACATAGAGCGAGAGAACATAGAGATTCCATCACTGTATTTTGCAAAGGTAAGACCTGTTGTATATCGTGACGGCAATATCATCATGGTTGATGATGACAGAATGAAACTCAGACCTGGCGAGAAGATAGAGTACAAGAGTGTTCGTTTCAGAACCCTCGGATGTTATCCTCTGACAGGTGGTGTGGAGTCCACAGCGGATACACTCCCTGAGATCATTGAGGAGACACTCAGTGCGGTATCATCAGAGAGAACAACCAGAGTAATAGACAACGAGGCAGCAGGCAGCATGGAGCGTAGAAAGAGGGAGGGATACTTCTAAGATGAGCGGATTACTTAAATTTATAACATGCGGAAGTGTGGATGACGGAAAGTCAACACTTATAGGACATATATTATATGATTCAAAGCTTTTATATGCAGATCAGGAGAAGGCACTTGAACTTGACTCAAAGGTGGGCAGCCGAGGCGGAGCCATCGATTATTCACTTCTTCTGGATGGACTGATGGCGGAGCGTGAGCAGGGTATCACTATTGACGTTGCATATAGATATTTTACAACTGACAAGAGAAGTTTCATCGTAGCAGATACACCGGGTCATGAGGAGTACACAAGAAACATGGCGGTTGGAGCATCATTTGCCGACCTGGCAGTCATCCTCATCGATGCAAAACAGGGAGTGCTGGTGCAGACGAGAAGACACGCAAGGATCTGTGCTCTCATGGGAATCAGATACTTTGTATTTGCGGTAAATAAGATGGATCTTGTGGGATACGATGAGAAACGTTTCAATGAGATAGTGGAGCAGATAAATGAGTTGTCATCAGAGCTCAGCCTGCCAAATATCACGATCATCCCTGTGTCAGCTACAGAGGGTGACAATGTGACAAAGAAGTCAGAGAACATTCCTTGGTATAAGGGACCAGCACTCCTCACATACCTTGAGGACATAGATATTGCGGAGGATAACACTGAGGCAGGATTCTATATGCCTGTTCAGAGAGTGTGCCGTCCTGACCATACATTCAGAGGTTTCCAGGGACAGATCGAGGATGGTGAGATCCACGTTGGAGACGAGATAAACACACTTCCAAGCAACGAGACTGCAAAGGTCAAGAGCATTCATGTGGGATTTGACACCGTGGACTCAGCACAGAAGGGACAGCCTGTAACTATACAGCTCGACCGTGAGGTTGATGTGTCAAGAGGATGTGTGCTCACAGTTGGTTCAGGTGCAAAGGTTGCATCTTCTATCACAGCGACACTCCTTTGGATGGATGACGATGAACTGTACAACGGCAAGAACTTCTTTGTGAAACTTGGAACAAAGATGATCCCTGGTACAGTTACGCATATTGATTACACCATCGATGTAAATACAGGAGAGCAGAAATCAGCAGAAACCCTTGCCAAGAATGGTATCGCGGTATGCAGGATCGCATTTGCCGACAGGATAGTGGTTGACGAGTTCAAGAAACACAAGACTCTGGGAGAACTCATACTCATAGATCGTGTTACAGACATGACAAGTGCCTGCGGTGTCGTTGAGGAGGTTCACACAGAGGAGACCGGATTTTACGAGGGACGTGTGGACAGAAATGTGCGTGCGGCGATAAAGGGACAGAAGGCTATCATAGTTCCATTTGCAGCGGCAGGCAATGTCACAAGAGATTTCGTTGAGTCCGTTGAGAAGAAACTCAGCATTGATGGACGTCATACATATCTGTATGCTCCTGATATCCGAGAGGATGTAAATGTTGTCCTCAAGCATCTTCACCATGCAGGAATCATAGTACTTCTCTTCGCAAGTGAGCAGCAGATCGCAGGGATCAAGGTTGATGGAGCCGAGGTTTACAGCGGTGATTGGAATGCTGACGGCGAGCTTGACGCAGACGAGATCGCAGACGAGATCCGAAAGGAGTCTGTATACGACGCGGCTCAGGTTCACGATGGAAATTACATCTAAGATGAAGATAGATATTTAATTGAATAAACATATTTACGGACAGCTCTCTATGGATAAGCCATGGGGGGCTGTTCTCGTTGTTGAGAAACCGCAATCCCTATGATAATATAAATATAATTATGCATATTTATTGCGGCTCACAAGGACGTGAATATAGTTGGAGAGAAAGTCATATGGAAGATAATATATTTTTGAAGGAACAGAAACCGATGACACTGGACACATATCTGCAGTACAGCAAAGATGGCAGAGAAAATCTGGGAGATCAGCTCCCGGTATTTGTGTACAGAATGCTTGAGTTTTCACTCAAGGATGAACTGCGTCAGAGATTTGGCAAGGATGTTCAGATAGAGATATTCAGAAATGCAGGACGCAAGGCTGGCGACTATTTTGCGAGAAATTTTCTGGATCTGGGACTGCCCATGGACGAGTTTGTGAACGAACTTCAGACGAAGATGCAGGAGCTTGGAATAGGAGTTTTGAGAATAGAGGACATAGACGAGGAGAGCGGAAGGATCATACTCACGGTTGCGGAGGATGCTGACTGTTCAGGACTTCCGATACTCGGAGAGACAGTGTGCAACTACGATGAAGGTTTTATAGCGGGTATATTGTCGTTGTATTCCAGCAGACCGTATCAGGCGATAGAGGTGGACTGCTGGGCGACAGGCGGCAGATCGTGCAGATTTGACGCGCATGTGAATGAGTAAGAGGGTGTAGAGGTCGTATATGGCAAGTGAAGATAAAAATTGTGACATTTTATTTGAATATCTGAGATGTATTCTCTATGAGCCGGATGCGGCAAAGCTTGATATAGATGAGCTCGATGAGCCATTTCGCAAGCTTGGTCAGGGACTTCAGTATCTGGACAAAGCGGTTGCCGAGATGAAGACGTGTTCAGCTGCTCTCGCAAAGGGCAATCTGGCAGAATTTACTCCGCATCCGGGCAATCTGCTCTGTGATAATTTAAAGGGCATATATTCCAATATGCAGCACCTCACATGGCAGGCAAAACAAGTTGCAAAGGGAAATTATTCACAGGATGTTTCGTATCTCGGAGACTTTTCCGAGGCATTCAACACTATGACAGCCCAGCTTAAGGAGCGTGAGGACGCTCTGGTCGGAGAGGCACTTTATGATCCGCTCACACATCTGGGCAATAGAAACTTTTTCAATCACAGGGTTAAAGATCTCGACTTGAACGAACAGGAGATTGCTCTGTGCTACTGTGATCTGGATGGACTCAAGTACGTGAACGATACATTTGGACATGCAGAGGGCGATGTATACATAAAATGCTTTGCAAATCTTCTCAGGAAGAACACCCGAGGCGGCGATATACTCGCAAGAATGGGCGGCGATGAGTTCTGCATTGTACTTGAGGATTGCAGCGTGAAGTGTGCTGAGCACAGGATGCGTATCATCCAGCAGAAGTTTGCGGACAGTGCAGATGGACGATATGAGAGGTGTTTCAGTTTCGGAGTGGTGGCTGTGGACAGTGAGAGACTTGCCGGGGCGGAACCTGCTGGTGACAATGCAGACGATGCGGTCAGAGCAGACTGTGGCAATACCGCAGTAGGAGATGGCAGCAAGATAAGTTCCTACTGGGAAAATGTCATGGAGCGGGCGGATGAATGCATGTATAAGCAGAAGAGTGAACATAAGCACAGAGCCGGAGGCAGTCAGGAGCGCAGATGATAATCAGGGACAAAGAGAAAGAATATCATAGGGTGATCATTTGTGACGACAATGCCGAACAGCTTGAGCAGATGAAGATAGTCTGCATAAAAGCCATGCAGAAGGCAGATGTGGATGTGCGGGTGTACAGTTCAGGCACGGACATGTACGAGGATATCAGAGCCGGGAAGTTAGCTGAAAATGGTATCAGGTCGGTGGTGTTCCTTGATATAGAGATGCCGGGAATCGACGGTGTGGAGCTTGGACGTCAGATCCATGAGAGCATGCCTGACTGGGTGGTAGTATTCATAACAGCCCACCCTGAGTATGCTATCAAAGGATATGAGGCAAGGGCGTTCAGATATCTGTTAAAACCACTGACAGGTGAGTCGGTTCAGAGTGTCATGGACGATATACAGAAAGAGTATTCCGGAATACACCGGATGCTGCTGAGCCTTCCAGGGATGGAAGAACCCGTAAGACTCGACGATATCATATATATATCGGCGGAGGACAAGTACACGATGATATATACCGGAGTCGGGCGGATAACCGACAGGACGAGCCTTGCGGAGCTTGAGCAAATGCTTGGAGAGTATGGATTTTTCAGGATCCACAGAAAATACATCGTGAATATGAGATACCACAGGAAAATCTCCAAGGGCAGACTCATACTTAGCGGTGGTGAGGAACTGCCAATCAGCAGGCGCCGCGAGAGAGTGTATAGAGAAATGCTAATGAAGAAAATAGAGAAGGATTTGGGAAAATGAGTGGTTGGCTTGCAACTACAGGTATAGTTTTGGTGAATGGTATGGAGATATTCTCCATGATACTGATAATGCAGTTGTTGTTTGGTGTGAAACCGTTTAAGAGAATGTGGAGTTACCCGGTATTGTTTGCAGGGATATGTGTATACGATGCGGTGGTAATGCTGATATTTAAGGACCAGGACATGATCCAGACGGTTCTCTTCTTTGCGTTTCTTGTGGTATATGGTGCGATCCGGACCCGTGGACACCGCGTGCGTGCGGGAATAGAGGGCATACTGTCGTGTCTTTTATATGTGATGTACGGTTTTCTAACGCAGATGACAGGCACCATGCTGGGACTTGACAAATACGAGATAAAACTCGGCAATGAGAGCCAGTCCGTATTTGAGTTCTGTATGGATCTGGTAATCCTGGCGGCGTTGATATTGGCAATTCACAAGGTGAATGAACGACATATGGACGTAAGGCTCACAGCTGGTGAGGAGATACTTCTGTGCGTGATAAGCCTGTTCTCCCCTGTGTTTTGCGCCGGGCTTGACAGGATATATAACAATGTGGATGGCATACTTTACTCTATAGCCTGGGTATTGTTTGCAATCGGGGTAAATGTGGCGGTATTTGCGTGGATAATCCATAGGAAACTCACCAGACATTACAAGGATCTTTCTGAAAATTACAGGCAGAGTTTTGATGCCGAGTATGAATATTTCAAGGATTACAAGAAGAATCAGGCGGATGTGGTGAAGTTCAGGCATGATCTGAAAAATCACATGTTGACAGTGCAGGGACTTATGGAACGCGGCGAGTACGACAAGGCTCAGGCGTACTTCCACGACATGACGGCGAGCAGCGGCCTTGGAACAAACTGGCTCATGACAGGAAATGAGATAGTGGACATTTTGCTGAACGCGAAGAAAGCTGTCATGGATGAAAATGATATACATATCGAAGTGAAGGGAAGTCTTTCTCTGCTCTCACAGATGGACACACCGGATTGCAGTGTGCTTATGGCGAATATTATAGACAATGCCATAGAGGCAAATGTGAACGTCACAGGGGAACGCTATATAAAGATAAGTGCTGCTGAAAATCCTGGTTCACTGATGATACTTGTGGAAAATTCCATGTCCGGTGAGGCAAGGTTTGACGGTGACAAGCTTATCTCAACAAAACAGGACAGAGACAGCGCACATGGAATAGGTACAGTAAATATAAAGAAAATAGTTGATAAATATCACGGTGAATGTCAGATGGAATCCGGCGACGGAAGATTTGTCGTCAGGATCATTCTGCCGTTTGTCGCAAAAAACGACCGTTCATCGCAATAGAGAGTGAATCTGAGTATGGTCGTGATATACTCCTGATGTGTAAACGTGGGCAAATGGGGGAGCCCGGACGGATATTTGCACAAGCATTACAATGCAGAAGGAGTAAAAGCATATGAAGAAGGATAGTATAAGAAATGGCAGGGGCAGAGCCGGTGTGATGATCATAATGGCGGCTCTTGCGATGGGACTTGTGGGATGTGGAGGTACGGATTCAGCGGACAAGACGACTGGAGGAAAGTCACCTAAGCAGGTGGCAGACAGCAGCGCAGATGCAGCAGGCAGCGATTCCAAGGCTGATGGTTCTACCGAGGAGGAGAACGATGCGATAGAGGTTTTGAATGACCATGAGTTCAAGTATCAGGGATTTATATGGAGCTTTGAGGGGCATACCCTTACGGTCAGCGGAGAGGGAGAACTTAAATTTGATCCATATCATAATGTTGTCTCGAACCTGCTTGATGCATTTGGAGAAGACACGGATTTCCTGCATATAGAAAAACTGGTAATAGAGCCGGGAATGACTAGTTTGCCTACCTATGCATTCAATGGAAAACAGTGGCTTTCAGAGATAGAACTTCCGGGAACGATTAAGGTTATAGGTGATACTGCATTTGCAAATTGTGTGATCACCGAGATAGTGATACCTGAGGGCGTTGAGGAGATAAAAAATGGTGCATTCTATGCGATAGATACTCTCGAGTCGGTATATCTACCGAACAGCGTTAAAAAGATCGCTGAAAATGCATTCTGGTCGTCAAACAAGGCGAATATGATCATATACGGGGAAAAGGGTTCATATGGCGAGACCTATGTCAATGAGTATGGATACAACTTCCAGGCAATCGACAAAGCAGGGAATACAAGCGCGGCGGTGAGCGTTGAGGATGCGGATGACACGGAAGATACGGATAGCACGGAAGATACAGAAAGTGCAGAGTAATCAGGTATAGGAAAATTTGAAGGAATCAACGGAAGGGAGGCTGTTGATTCCTTTTTTTGTTACATAAGTTTGCACCAATATCATAAAGTAAATAAAAATTGACATATATTCATATTATGTTTAATATTATTTACATAAGGAGATGATACAATGCCAAAAAAATCAATAGTATTATTACCTGAAACGGAGAAAATACTAGAACAAATGGGGTTGCAGATAAAGTACGCAAGATTAAGGAGAAAGCTGCCAGCGGAATTGGTCGCAGAGAGAGCCGGGATAAGCAGGGCAACATTGGTGTCTATAGAAAAGGGAGCTCCGTCTGTGGCTATTGGCTGCTACGCGGCAGTGCTGCATGCGCTTAATTATATGGATAAGGATTTGCTGCTTGTTGCAAAGGATGATGAGCTTGGAAGGAAATTACAGGACCTTGATCTGCCGGTTAGGAAACGGGCATCAAAAAGGAGGTAAATGTGGAGAGAGAGAAGAAGATATATGTATTTGCCGATTTTGCACCATATGAAGTGAAATTGACAACCAAGAAGATTATCCCAAAACAGTTGTTTTGGACGCGGAAAGATACAAAATTTTCCTAAAATGTCTGCAAAACTTTTCCGTAGGATAATTATTGTGGATTTTGGTATTTTTAGGATAAAATCGAGCAAAAAAGGATAAAATTTTCCTTTTGGCGTGGAATTGCGCCGAATAAGGAAAAAGTAGATAAGCAATGAGCCCCCTCGCCACTGGCGTGGCCCTGAGGAAGGCATGCGCCGAGGAAGACGGACGGAATTATAAAATAAGCCAAGCCCTCCCCTCGCCACTAACGTGGCTTGCGCCATATAGATAACAAAAAAACACCAGTTGATTGTGAGCAAGCTCCCATCAACTGGCATTTTTTTATTATCTGCATTGCTTATTTTATAATTCCTATTGACATAGTAGGGTATAAGAGATATAATCCTATCATGTTCGTAGGAATTATAGGATTTAATGCCTGGTTGAGTGCTAAAATGGGATTTATCGCTTGACCATGTATAAAGGCTATAAGATTTAATATTTAGTGAGGCATAGAAAATCATGAGATTTAACACAGCATTATTACACAGCGCAAAGCTTGGTGATGAGAATACAGGCGCCACACTTACACCGATCTATCAGTCAAGTGCATTTTATCAGCCTTCGGCGGAGCAGCATGAGAAACTCTTCCACAACAAGGCTACGGGTTATTCGTACACTAGGATCAACAATCCTACAATAGTTGCATTTGAGGAGAGAATGACGAATCTTGAAAAGGGAGTAGGTTCGGTAGCGTGTTCCTCTGGAATGGCGGCACTCACAAATGCACTCTTAAATATAGTAGGAGCTGGCGGAGAGATAGTCTCCAGCACTGGTCTTTACGGGGGAACGATAGATCTGTTTCACGATCTGGAGGCATTTGGAATCAAGACGACATTTGTGGAGATATCAGACAAGGATGCAGTTGAGGCGGCGATAAATGAGAACACTAGAGTGATATTTGCTGAGACTATAGGCAATCCGAAACTCGATGTGGTGGATATAAAAGCTCTTTCGGAGCTGGCTCACTCACACAGACTTCCGCTCCTGATAGACAATACAGTGGCAACTGCATACCTTGTGACACCGTTGACACTGGGCGCTGACATTGTTATAAATTCCACTTCCAAGTATATAAATGGCAACAGTGATGCCATAAGCGGAGTGATCACAGACAGCGGCAATTTTAAATGGGATGCAGAGCGATATCCGCTGCTGCAGCAATATAAGATGTTCGGAAAGTTCGCATACATAGCGAAACTCAGAAACGGACTTTTTAGAAATACAGGAGCCTGCATAGCTCCGCAGACAGCATTTTACAATATGCTGGGCATGGAGACATTGGGACTGCGAATGGAGCGATGTTGTCACAATGCACTGGTACTTGCACAGTTCCTGGACAGCCAGGAGGGTGTGAAGGTCAATTATCCGGGACTTGAATCCAGTCCATGGCATGAGATTGCAGAGAATCAATTGCATGGCGGTTATGGAGCCATAATCACCATCAGAGTTGGCAGCAAGGAGAAGGCATTTGCGGTGATGAACAAGCTCACGATACCGCAGATAGTGTCGAACATAGGAGACACGAAGACACTTATCGTACATCCTGAATCAACACTGAATGCGCACAGCACAGAGCAAGAGAAGCTTGACGCAAACGTATATGATGATATGATTCGTATTAGTGTCGGAATCGAGGACGTAGAAGATCTGATAGAAGATTTCCAGAAAGCCCTTGCCGACTAATACACAAATGATTTGGAGGAACTACATATGGCAGTAGATTACGCAGCTCTGAAAAAGGGCGGATTCATGAGACAGAAGCAGAAGAATAACTTTTCCCTGAGACTTCAGGTGGTGGGAGGAAATCTTACCGCAGAGAATCTCAAGAAGATAGCAGAGGTTGCCGAGAAGTACGGAGATGGACATGTACATCTCACATCAAGACAGAGCGTCGAGATCCCATTTGTCAAGCTTGACGATGTGGAGGAGGTAAAGGAAGAACTGGCAAAGGGAGGCTGTAAACCGGGTGTGTGTGGCCCAAGAGTAAGAACAGTCACAGCGTGTCAGGGAAATCAGATCTGTCCGAGTGGTAATATAGACAGTTATGACATAGCAAAGAAACTCGATGCCAGATATTACGCAAGAGAGTTACCACATAAATTCAAGTTTGGTGTCACGGGATGCCAGAACAACTGTCTGAAGGCAGAGGAGAATGATGTGGGAATCAAGGGCGCGATGGTAGTAGAGTGGGATGAGCCATCATGTATCATGTGTGGCGTATGCGTCAAGGCGTGCCGAGAAGGCGCCATCACTATGACAGACGGCAAGATCGTTCTTGACACAGACAAATGTAACTACTGTGGACGATGCGCAAAGGCGTGTCCTACAGATGCCTGGAAAGGCGAGACAGGATACCTTGTCTCATTTGGAGGATTGTTTGGAAATACGATCCACAGAGGAGAGGAACTCCTTCCGGTCGTGACATCTGAGGAACAGCTTTTCCGTATCACAGATGCAGCAATACAGTTCTTTGCAGACAATGCAAAACCAAGCGAGCGTTTCCAGTTCACATTGGAGCGAGTGGGCTTAGACAAATTCAAAGAAGTATTAAAGGAGGCTTACAATGGCTGATTACGAAATCGATGACAGAGTAGATATAACTGATGTGGTGTGCCCGATGACATTTGTCAAGGCAAAGGTAGCCATGGAGGAACTTGAGATAGGACAGGTGCTGGCAGTTACCATGAACGATGGTGAGCCTGTGCAGAACGTACCTAGAAGTTTCAAGGAGGAAGGACAGCAGATCCTGAAACTCATCGACAACGAGAACGGTACTTACGATCTTATAGTTAAGAAACTGGAGGATTGATCATATAAGGTAGGCCGGATGTTTTCACTGCTTGGGTTATATATTGTCACATGTTCTGCTTAACATTACCATATCATGGGAATACGAAGTCGCCGGTACTCAGCGAGCTTGCGAGCGATAGTACCGCTGCAGACTGAGTTAAGTGGAAACGACCCATGATAGGTATGTTAAGACAGAACATGTACGCATAGTATGAATTATTGCAGTGAAAACATCCGACTGGAAAGGAGAAAATGAATGGCAGTAAGAGTCAGTGCAGAGGACTTCGATGCGAAGGTACTTCAGTCGGAGCTCCCAGTCATCGTGGAATTCTATTCAGACAGCTGCATACCGTGCAAGCAGCTCTCACCGATCCTTGGTGGCATAGAGGATGACTACGAGGACAAGATAAATGTTTATAAGGTAAATGTAAACTTTGACGCAGAGCTTGCTGAGAAGTACGCAGTAATGGCATCACCAACAATACTCTTCTTCAAGGGCGGCGAGGAGGTTTCTCGTATCCGCGGTCTTGTGAAGAGAAATGCGCTGGAAGAGGAAGTTAAAAAAATAATATAAAGTAAAAAATCACATTTTATGCAAGTCCGGCAATTCCGGGCACGCAAATGAATCGTCAGGAGGAAAGAAAAATGACAGTCACAATAGCAGGAAAGAAGAAAGAGATAGCAGATGGAACAACAATAGCTCAGATCATCGTTTCAGAGAATGTTGAGAATCCGGACTATGTCACAGTAACAGTAAATGATGGGTTTGTTGACTCTGATGCATTTGCATCAACAGCTCTCAAGGATGGAGATACAGTAGAGTTCCTCTACTTCATGGGAGGTGGAAGTTTCTAATGGCATTTACAAACGAGCAGATGGAGCGTTACTCACGTCACATCATCCTTCAGGAAGTTGGCGTGAAGGGACAGAAGAAATTGTTGAATGGCAAGGTGCTGATCATCGGCGCAGGCGGACTGGGAGCACCAGCCGCTATGTACCTGGCAGCAGCTGGAGTAGGAACCATCGGTATAGTTGATGCCGATGAGGTAGATCTGTCAAATCTTCAGAGACAGATCATTCACGGAACAGCAGATGTGGGCAAGGCAAAGGTCAAATCCGCAAAGGAGACCATGAACGCCATGAACCCAGATGTAAATGTAATCACATACAGAGAGTTCGTTACATCAGAGAACATCATGGATCTCATCAAGGACTATGATTTCATCATCGATGGAACAGACAACTTCCCTGCAAAGTTCCTTATCAACGATGCGTGTGTTATGGCCAAGAAACCATTTTCACATGCAGGAATCATCAGATTCAAGGGTCAGCTCATGACATATGTTCCAGATGAGGGACCATGTTACAGATGTGTATTCAAGGATCCACCTCCAAAGGATGCGGTTCCTACATGTAAGCAGGCCGGTGTAATTGGTGCCATGGGTGGTGTCATTGGAAGTCTTCAGGCTATGGAGGCAATCAAATATCTCATCGGAGTTGGCGATCTTCTGACAGGAAGACTCCTTACATTTGACGCACTTAAGATGGAGTTCCACACAGTAAAGCTTCCTCACAAGAAGGGCTGCGGCTGTGCTGTATGTGGACCAAACCCAACCATCACCAAGCTCATCGACTACGAGCAGGTAGAGTGCGACGGAAAGTAGAAGATCAAGGCAGGTATCTGTGCTTGAGGACATATTGTTTGTTGTATGTCCGCCCCTGACTGACAATACCATATCTGGGGTCGCTCTCGCTTAACTTGGTCTGCAGCGGTACTAAGGTGCTGCTTAAAGCACCACCTAAGTACCGGCGACCGCGTATTCCCCTGATATGGTATATGTCATCAGGGGCGGCATAATAACAATCGTACAGGCACTCCTCAAACACAGATACCTGTTACAGTTGATAATAAGGAGGATATGACGTAATATGTTGTACATGACAAAGTCTGATTATGAGAAGATTCTTGCACACTGCAAGGAAGGACTGCCAAATGAGTCATGTGGACTGATCGGTGGCGTCAAAGAGGGAGATAAGAAGTACATCAAAAAGGTGTATCTCCTGACAAATATAGATGCCAGCAACGAGCACTTTTCCATGGCCCCAAGAGAGCAGCTTGCGGCAGTAAAAGATATGCGCGCAAATGGCTATGAACTTCTTGGAAACTTTCATTCCCATCCGGAGTCTCCGTCAAGACCTTCAGAGGAGGACAAGAGACTGGCGTACGATTCCAAGGTAAATTATCTGATTCTCTCACTCATGGAGATCGATAAACCGGTACTCAAAGCCTTCAACATTGATGAGGAAAAGAATGTAACGATAGAAGAACTTGTGATAGAGTAACAACAGGGCGGGCTTTGAGACCCGCCTTTGTTTATGATAGAATGTTCACATGAGCCGACAGACGACATAGTAAGACAAATGATTATATATTCGGAGTTGCTGAGGATATGTTGTGCATAAGTATAAACCATAAGAATACACCAGCTGATGTGAGGGAGAAATTTGCATTTACGACAAAAGGACAGAGACAGTTCACGGAGCGCCTTAGGGATGCGGTGGGTGGATGTGTCGTGTTGTCGACATGCAATAGGATGGAGATTTATTTCACAGAAAAATATAGGTCAAGTGAGCAAAACAGCTTGCTTGGACAGGTGGAAATGATGCTGTCTGATGACAGAAATGTGCCGGTAAGTATCATAAGAAGATACAGCATGAATTATGGAGGATTCCAGAGCGTCCTGCATTTGTGCAGAGTGACATGCGGTATGGATTCCATGGTTCTCGGTGAGGTGGAGATCATACATCAGGTGAAGAATGCATATCTTATGGCAAAGGAGCTTGGTGCGGTCTGTGGTGAGCTGAACATTGCATTTCAGGGGGCTCTAGCCACGGCAAAGGCGATGGCAGCGGAGAGCGATACCACGAGGCTTCCTGTCTCAGTTGGAACACTGTCAGCCAGGGAGGCAGTTGATTTTATAAGAGAACCTGAGGATGCTGAAAAGATAAGTGCCGGTCATGTTTTGGTGGTAGGTGCCACTGGAAAGATAGGCAGCATTGTCGTCAAGGATATTGCAGATCTGGCTCCGGACATAGAGATAATAGGAACTAGCAGAAGTCACCATAGCGCGGATGAGATATTTGGAAGACATCAGCAGATAAGGATAGAGGATTATGGCAGAAGATATGAGCTGGCTGCCTGGGCGGACGTTGTCATCAGTGCAACCGCCAGTCCGCATTACACGTTTGTGAGTGATGAGCTTGCGAAAACACTTGAGTCGCAGCCGAAGAGAAGATTGTTTCTGGATCTTGCCATGCCTAAGGATATGGATCCGGATATTGCAGATATAGATGGATGCGTATTGCGTGATATTGATTATATACGAACACTCTCAAGGGAGAATAATGAGAGCAAGGTGAGGACGCTCACGGAAATGGAGCCATGGCTCATGGCGCAGGTTGACGAGATCATGAAGAATATTGCATTTTCAAGGTTCAACAGGGAGCATGGAGATGTTATGGCGCAGCTCAAGACCATAGACGGCGCAAAGATGGTGTATAAACTCAAGGAACAGCTTGAGTATGAGGCATTTGAGAAGGTGTTGGCGAGTATGGCGGCAGATATACATGAGAGATTTAATAACAGAGATTAGAGGTAGAGATGTCATATTTTCCATTTATGATTGAACTGAATAATGAGAGGTGTCTGATCGCCGGAGGCGGAACAGTAGCTTACAGAAAAGTGTGCAGTATGTTGGAATTCGGCGCGTTGGTCACGGTGGTGTCACCAGAGTTCTGCCCGGAACTTTTAGAACTGGCGGAGCGATTGTGTGCATCGGATAAATATTGTTCAGTACATCTCACACTTGTGAAAAGATGCGTGAAACCGCAGGATATTGACGGTGCATTTGTCGTCATAATGGCGACGGATGATGAGAAGGTCAATCACGATATGGCGGAGCTGTGCAGGCAGCAGCGCATACTTGTAAATGTGGTTGATGTGAAGGCTGATTGTGGATTTTATTTTCCGGCGATCATAAAGGATAAAGAGGTTGTGATAAGTGTTTCAACCGGAGGGCAGAGTCCGGTTCTGGCTGGCACGATCAAGAGAAACATAGAGAGCCACCTGGACAGGAGTTATGGCGACATAGCAGAGCGTATGGGCGAACTGCGAGAGCAGATCAAAGCTCAGATAGATGGCGAGGAAGAGAGAAAGAAAGTATTTCAGCAAATGGTTAGGAGTCTGTTAGATGAGTGTTGAGAATGGTGAAAGCGGAGGACTGGAAAAAATTATAAAGGTTGGAACCCGTGGCAGCAAGCTTGCCATTGCACAGACTGAACTTGTGATAGATGCACTTAGGAAAAGATTTCCCCTGGTAGATTTTCGGATGGTCACCATGAGTACCCGCGGTGACAGGGATACCAGTCGGGCGCTTCTGGAATTTGGTGGTAAGGCTGTATTTGTGGAAGAATTCGATGATGCGATCTTGAATGGGGATATAGATATAGCGGTACACAGTGCCAAGGATATGCCGATGGAGATCAAGGAGGGGCTTACGATCGCAGGTACACTCCAGAGGGCATGTCCGCAGGATGTTCTCATATATAAATGTGGCAGAACATTTGAGAAAAATGACAGTTTCGTGGTGGGGACCAGCAGTCTGAGAAGGCAATACCAGATAATGGAGATGTACCCGAATGCGGTGTGCAAAAATTTAAGAGGGAATGTAGGTACCCGTATAAAGAAACTTGTCGATGGCGAATATGATGCCATCATACTTGCGGCGGCGGGACTGGAACGTCTGGGAGAGATCGAAAAGACTACGAATACAAAAATTATAGAGGTGCATAAAGGAGCGCTTACATTCAGATATCTCAGCACGGAGTCTATGCTTCCGGCAGCGTGTCAGGGAATCATAGCAATAGAGACACGAACCTCCGGCGAAGCATACGATATGGTCAGGAAGATAAATGACTCAGCGGCATATACGCAGCTCACATGCGAGCGCGCAGTCCTGGATCGTTTGGACGCTGGCTGTCACGAACCGATAGGTGTATACTCCGAGCTGGATGGAAACCACATGAAACTCAGCCTCATGAAGGCAGATGCGGTTTCATTGGACAAAGAGAAAGATGAAGAAATCCAGATCCACAGAAAGACAGTAGAAGGAAACACCGCAGACTTGGAACAGCTTGTAGAGAATTTAATAAAGTAGAGTAGGTTGTTTTGCAACAGTATATTTAAAAGATAAATAAAAACATAAAATGTAGATTTTTTTGAAACAGTGTGTATTGAAGATAAAAGAAAAGTAAAGAAGTAAATTTTTTCGATACGTAAGCCGTGTGAGTTGGATGGGTGTCTCTACGGCGGGTAGCACATAAGCGATGGAAACTTGTCGCTCCTTGCCGAACGGGAGCCTCCAACGCCCTTATCGGAGGCGGGAGTGAGTGTAAATAGGAGCAAGACAAGGTGACTGAGCTGTGCGTAGCCGAGAGCCCCCCATCCAACTCACACGGCGCATGGGAGAACAAAATGGTATATTTGATAGGCGCAGGCCCTGGCGATCCGGGACTTATCACGGTGAAGGGACTGGAATTCATAAAACAGTGCGATACAATCATATATGACAGGCTTGGAACATATCAGCTTCTGGAGATGGTGAAACCGGAATGTCGCAAAATTTATGTCGGCAAGCAGGCAGGCAGCCACTACAAGAAACAGTCCGAGATAAACGATATCCTTGTCGAGGAAGGCCTTAAGGGCAACATGGTGGTACGGCTCAAAGGTGGGGATCCGTTCGTATTTGGAAGAGGCGGCGAGGAAGTGATAGCTCTCCTTGGCGCAGGAATCCCGTTTCAGGTCATTCCGGGAATCACATCGGCGGTGGCGGTTCCGGAAGTGTGCGGTATACCCGTGACACACCGCGGAACGAGCAGAAGTTTTCATGTTATAACAGGACATAAGCGTGCGGATGCTATATCAGATGACTATGATTACATCAGGAGTCAGGAAGGAACAAGTGTGTTCCTCATGGGGCTTAACAGGCTGCCACAGATCATGGAGAGACTTGTTCAGACCGGTGCGGCGGATAATACTCCGGTCGCGGTCATTTCCAAAGGAACCATGCCAGGACAGAGGGTAGTCCGTGGCGATATACAGACCATTGTGGACAAGGTGACCGAGGCAAAGCTTGAATCCCCTGCGATCATAGTCGTCGGTGAAAATGCCGCGCTGGACTTCACTGCACCTAACCGGGGGCCACTTCAAAATGTCCATGTTGGGCTTGTGGGAACCCCAAAGCTCCGCGAGAAGATGAGAGTTGCCATAGATGCACTTGGCGGACAGTCCTACAGCATAGTGGATATGAGTGTGGAACAGACAGAGGAGAAGAACAGGCTCCGCAAGGCTCTGGAACATATAGAAGATTATAGCTGGCTGGCATTTACCAGTCAGAACACCATAACCCTGTTTTTCAAATGGCTCAGGGAGTGGAGCATAGATGTCAGAAAATTGTCACATTTGAAACTGGCAGTGGTCGGTGCCGGAACAAGGGATGCGCTTAAGGCTGAGGGATACATAGCAGACTATGTGCCGGACGAGTACACCACAAGCGCCCTTGCCAGGGGACTTGCAAATGTGATGAAGGCTGGAGATCGACTGCTCCTTCCGAGGGCAGTTCAGGGCAGTGAGACAATGCTTGATATACTTGATCAGGGCGGTATAACATATGAGGAGATCCCAGTATATGATGTGGTGGGACGCAGAATGGAGAGTATACAGTATCTGAATGATCTGGACGTGATAACATTTGTCAGCGCGTCTGGAGTCAGGGGATTCCTGGACGTTCTTGATGCAGAGCAAAATAGATGCGGCTTGGATAATATGTCGAATGATATTGATCCATGCGGGGATCACACGGACAATACAGACAGTAACTTTAAAATACATGATATAATGAAAGGTATCCGCATAGCAGCACTTGGCAAGGTGACCGAGGAGGCACTGGAGAAGGCTGGCTACCATGCAGACATAGTTCCAGAGGTTGGCGATATCGAACATCTTATATCAGCCATCGGTGATTACTATTATAGAGGATAGTGTCAAATGAGTTATGAAAAATGAAGCCAAATAAAAAAGGCTCAGATGAACCTTGAAAACTGTAGATATTTTAGTCAATGGTAGACTTACGCCACCCTTGACAGCACAACAAGAACTGCTGAGAGGTCGTTACCGA